>NZ_JQFL01000066.1:0-42518 GCF_000764215.1 Pseudoalteromonas sp. ND6B | reverse complement strand
TAATTAACCTGAGATCTGGTTAAGCCAACATTAGATTATTACTCTCTAAAATTTCAAGTTCTTGCGATGTTAAATCTAATGACGGCTTTTCCTCTTTTAGGCAATAGGCAATTAATCCACCAAGTAAATTTAGCATAAAGCCATGCATACTGCGGTGTCTAGAGTGTTCAATGTAAGAAATGTTTTTCAATTGATCATTCACCGTTTCGATTATAAATCGTTTTTTCAATAAAGCCCTGTCCCACAATGAAATAAATTTTTTCTTCATATTCTTTCGAACCGTCGTGATCAACTCGACACCTTTTTCTAGTAACTCACCAGAGAGCGCTTTGCTGATATAACCTTTGTCGCCATAGAGTTTTCCGAAGATAGAGTCCGCCATATCAGAAACAGGCTCTCGATCATCCACATTGCCCGTTGTGAGCTTTAGCGCCACAATCTCACCTAAATGATTAATTATTAAATGTAGTTTGAATCCATATGACCAACCCATAGTGCCTTTTCCATGATGAGCAACGCCTTCAAACACTTTATTTCTTTTAGCTCTGATGATGTGACACACTTCTATTTTAGTGGAGTCAACAAATTGTATACCTGTGGGCTTGCCAAGTTTTGATGTGAGGTAACTGCACATCGGAACCACCACACTAGGCATAAGCGCGAGAAACCTTGTGTAGCTCAGCAACTCTGGAAAATAGGCTTTAAGTTGACGGCAAACATAGTGAAGGTAGTAGTTTTTGAAATCTCTGTAATGTGACTGGTGAAAATGGATGATAATAGTCATCACCTCTGACGGAGATAAGCGGCATGCTCTTCGACGTTTAATTTCACCATTTTCGAGCAATATACGCTGCCAGCTTGGGAAAAATAACTTTGAAAAATCATCGACATCACAGTACGTTTCAACTAACTTGTTCATGCTCGTTCCTTTTTGTTCTAATCACTCTTGGTCGAATGATCGGATCATGGAACGAGCATTTAGTTCCTTTAAATTAGTAATTTCTTATCCGAAGCTCAGGTTAATTAATTACAGCGCGTTAAACACATCATCTGTTTTAGCGGCACAAATAAAATCGTTTTTATGCAAACCTTTAATTGAATGGCTCCACCAAGTAACAGTTACTTTACCCCATTCGGTTAATAGACCAGGGTGATGGCCTTCATCTTCAGCCATATCGCCAACTTTATTGGTAAATGCAATAGCCTGCTTAAAGTTTTTAAACTTATAAACGCGCTCTAATTGCATAATACCGTCGCGTACTTCCGGCACCCAATCAGGGATTTTTTTAATTAATTCAGCCAATTCAGCATCTGATACTTTTGGAGCATCTGCATGACAGGCTTCACATTTTTGTTCACTTAATGAAGACATTTTAAATCCTTAATTCTAGTGTTACTTTTATTAAAAAACTAACTAGCTAATTTTTCTTTTGGGGGAAATTTCGGCTCGTGTAAACCAAGCGCCTTAGCTTGCTCAACTAAAGTCATTATATCCATTTGCGATATTTCAAACAGATCATGAATCGAATTAATGGTGTAGTACAGCGGCTGCATAATATCAATACGGTATGGCGTGCGCAGCACATCTAGCACATTCATTGGATTAATTTCTGGTGTATCTGAATACACGTATTGGGTTTCTCCTGGGCTTGATAAAATACCGCCACCGTAAATACGTAATCCTTTTTCAGTTTGCATCAAACCAAATTCGACCGTAAACCAATACATGCGCGCTAAATAAACGCGGTCTTTTTTCTCTGCCGCGTAACCTAGTTGCCCGTATTTATGCGTAAATTCAGCAAAGTCAGGATTTGTTAGCATGGCACAGTGGCCGAATATTTCATGAAAAATATCGGGCTCTTGTAAATAATCAAATTCTTCACGGCTACGAATAAACGTAGCAACAGGAAACTGCTTGTTGGCCAGTAGTCTAAAAAACTCATCAAAGTCGATAAGTGCAGGTACAGGTGCTACTTGCCAACCTGTTGTTGCCAATAGCACTTCGTTTAGCTCACTTAGCTGTGGAATACGATCATGCGGTAGATTAATTTTTTTTAACCCTTCCATGTACTCGTCACAGGCTTTGCCTTCAATGCACGCAAGTTGGCGTGCTACAAGCTCAGACCAAATTTTATTTTCTTCATCGCTCCAATGTATAACGCCATTTTTATCTGGTGTTTTAGAGGTGTAATTACTTGCTTTAGCCATAAATACCTTCTTTGGGTTTAAACCCTAAATCGGTGTCAAAATAATAGCCACATGCTCGGCTATTCGATGTAGCCATACTATGCAAAAGTGAACAAAAGTTTAATAGCTTGACTCAGATCAATACTTTCGCAGAACGCGCAGATCGTAAATTTATAATTACACCAAAGCAAAGATAAAAACACACCCTATATTTAACAGACCTTACAGATCGAAATCTCTGTAAATAATAAATTACACCTTACGATATTTTAGTAAATGCTTGGTTGAGATCGTTAATAATATCATTAACATCTTCAAGCCCAACAGATAAGCGAATTAAACCATCACTAATTCCGGCTGCTAATCTTTCTTCGGGTGTGTAAGGCGAATGGGTCATCGATGCAGGGTGTTGAATAAGTGTTTCGGCATCGCCTAAGCTAACCGCTAAAGTACATAGCTTCATGCTATCAATAAACTGCTCACCGTCGGTTAAACTCCCTTTAATTTCAAAAGCAATAACACCGCCAGCAGCTTTCATTTGCTTACCAATAAACCGATGACCTGGATGCGACTTCAGTCCAGGATAGTACACTTTACTCACTTGAGGGTGAGCCTCTAAATATTCAGCAATTGTTTGCGCACTCTGGCAATGACGCTCTACCCGTATAGCTAATGTTTTTAAACCTCGGTTAATTAACCATGCATCGTGTGGGCTAATCGTCGCGCCTATATCTTTTAACACCGTCATTTTAATATGTGTAATGTGCTCAAGGGATCCACACACAATACCTGCGACTACATCGCCGTGACCATTTAAATACTTGGTAGCACTGTGCATAATAATATCGATGCCGTATTGTTTAGGTGACTGTAGCAGCGGCGTTAAAAAGGTATTGTCGACCACACTTATTAAATTATGCTGTTTTGCTACATCACCAATAAGTGCTAAATCAATAACGGCCATCGTTGGGTTTATCGGGGTTTCTGCAAATATCATTTTTGAGTTTGGCTTTATTGCAGCACGTAACTCATCTTCATTGGTCATTTCCACAAAGGTGACTTCAATGCCCCAACGCGGCAACATATGCGCAAAAAAAGCAAAGGTGCAACCATAAAGCGCACTTGATGCAACTAAGTGATCGCCTTGTGATAAAAAGCTCAGTACTGAAGCCGATACCGCTCCCATACCTGTAGCCGTTGCCGCTGCAGCCTCACAGCCCTCTAATTGCGCCACTTTTTGTTCAAGTTCAGTGGTGGTAGGGTTACCCAAACGCGTATAAATATAACCTGGCTCATCGCCAGCAAACCGTGCAGCACCTTGGGCGGCATTTTCAAAATGAAATGTCGATGTTTGGTATAATGGCGAGGTTAATGCGCCATGGGGATCGTTGGCTTTTTGTGGGCCATGGATACATTGGGTGTGTGGATGATGCTTGCTCATTGTGTGCTCTCGTTTTTATTATGTGTGTCAATTACATAAATAAAACGCACCGCACTTTAAATCACAAGCATGCCGGATGCTCAGATGGCTATTTGTGCAAACTTTACTCAAAAAGCTGTACACAAATATTGCCAACTATTTACTCTCGGCTCTCTTAGTGCGACTCATAATTTTACTCGCAATCCCTTGAACAGTTCCTTTTAACAAGCTGCGTTTATTTTCAAGACGCGGTAAGGGTCGGCTTAATTCCATGGCTTTATAGCCTATACGAGCTGTAAATATACCCGCACTGACGCCTTGCGCGGCTCGCCCTGAAAGTTTGCCTAATAGCTCAGCACTAAGTGCCGTGGCAGCTAAATCAGATACAAGCTCTGCACTACCTACAAACATGACTTGTTTTAACAGCATTCGATAGAGTTTAATGCGACTGGCGTAACCAAAACCAATGCCATAAATTTTACCTATTTGTTCAATTAATTTTGTACCGCGCCATAACACCGCTATCATATCCACCAGCGCAAGAGGGCTTAATGCGACTAATAAGGCTGACTCTGTTGCAAAGCGGTTTATAAGCTTTTTAGCTTGGGTGTCTTGCGTTACCAGTAGGCTATTAGCGTAAAGTGTCATTATTTCTTTATCACTATGGTGGGTAGCAACTTGGTTTTTAAAGTTTTCAAAATTGTCTAACTGCTGGTGCTTGTTCAATTTTTCAAGCCAAGGGAGTGCACCACCCACTTGCTCACTGTTTAATAACCTATCGGCTTCATGGCGATGCAGCTGATTACGCTTTAAACTGCGCAACATCCGATACTCTCGCCATAACAATCTTGTTATTAATAACACACCGCTTACCACAGCGGTTAAATAAACACTGCCCAAAATAAGCGATTGCTGATAAGCAAGCACAATAGAAAACCCAAACTCTAGCAGTACTAAAATAATAAAGCTGAGCGCAAACAAGCCTTTGAGCGTTTGCCATTTTGACTTTTTATACACCGGCTCTAAATCAACTTCAGGCTCAAGCGCATCATCCTCAAGCTCAGAGATGTAATCACTTTGTCCGTGTTCAATAATTTTAGCAGGTGTTAACGCAGGCTCGTTTTGCTCAATACTTTGTGCACTAATACGACGCCCTGCTTGAAACTGTTGCGTTGACTCACTCATGTTAATTTGTCTCCTAGCAGGTACTGCATCACATGATCTAATCGAATATGTTTAAGTTGTTTGTCGGGGCTTGGTATCGGCGAAAATGACAAAAATTCAAACCCTTGCGCTGGCCACTCACTTTTATTAAGCATTCGACTTGGCGGCTCTGGTGGTAAATAAGTCAGCCACTCATGCTCATTTAAAGGTTTACCGTAAACGCAATCAAGAGTTTGACCTTTATCAACCACTTGGCGAGGTTGGGTTGCGGTAATTGATGACATAGCCATAGTTTCAATTTGTACACCATCAAACTTTAAATGATTACTTTGCTCTTTGACCAGCGAGTCTAGTAACAAGGCTAACGCTTTATGATGCTTAGCACTGATGTGATCTGACTTATTAGCCGCAAACAATATTTTATCAATATTCGGTTTGAATAAACGTTTAAAAAAGCCAGACTCCCCATAACTAAAATGTGCCAACAATTGATTAATAACACGGCTTTGCTCATGCAAAGTTTCATGGCCTTCATTTAATGCACTGAGTACATCAACCAACACAATTTGGCGGTCAAAGTGACGAAAATGCTCATTATAAAATGGCTTAACGACTTCTTTCACGTAAGCATTAAAACGTTTAATTAAATGCGCTAAATTAGAACCGGCCACCACATCGTCTTTCATTTTTTCAGGATTAATTGGAAAAAATAACAATAACGGCGCACCTTGCAAGTCGCCTGGCATTAACATTCGCCCGGGTTGTAACATCGCAAGTTTGGTGTCTTTTTTTAGCCCTACTAGCATGCGTTGATAAAGTTGTGCAATGTTAGCAAGCTCACTTTCATCCACAGGGGCATGTAAATCAAGTTGCTCTACGGCGTGTAAAAAATCGCCTGAGGTAGCGCTGCGAGGAGACTGATTTAATAATGGGTATTGCTGTTCACACCACGCAGTATAGCTTTGTTCAAGCATAGGTAAATCGAGCAGCCATTCGCCTGGATAGTCAATAATATCAAGGTATAACGTTGATTGCGGTGAAAAATGACCTCGCAGACCCGCATTACTTTGGTATTTAATCGCCAAGCGCAGGGTATTTATTCGCTCTGTAGACGCCGGCCATGCAGGATCACCTTCCATTGGCAGTAAAGCATTTATTGCACGGTTATAGTCAAAGGTGGGCACGTTTAATGCCTCTTGCGGCACAATCTTAGTGGCAATATGACGATGCTCGCGCATCACATCAAAAAAAGGTAAGTTGTTGTCATTCGCCTGAGAGGTTAAGTGCTTAACTAACGCACTGATAAACGCGGTTTTACCACTGCCGCTCAACCCAGTTACAGCAAGCTTAACATGTTGGTCTAAACTACGGTGCAGGGCTTTTTGTGCTTTGCCTTTAAAGGTTTTAAAGGTCTTTTTTGCAAATGATTGGCTCATAAAGTGTTTTGCACCCTATCTGCCGTAATTGTTCACGTTACAAACAAGGTGCTTATCAATCCTTTAAAGTTTATTAATTTCACGACTGACCGTAAATTCGCTTGAGGTAACGTAACGTTCCATCTCTTGTAAGCGAACATCAACACGTGTTAAACGCTCTTTTAAGTCTTGTAATGCACGACGAGGTGGCTCGCCCTTTTGCCATACTTTAAACTTAACTTCCAGTGGGTCATCACTATAAGTTGAATGCGTTTTATGTGTTGCAGCAGGCTTTTTATCTAAAATAAACCATGCTGCAATGTACGCTACCACAAATAATGGGCCACCGGTTAGTAGTACCGCACTAACAAATATAATGCGAACTAACCATAACTCCATATTAAAGTAGTCACTTAAACCGGCACATACGCCAGCTATTTTGCCGCGTTGTGGGTCTCTGAATAATTCGCGTTTAGTGTTCATACTTTTTGTCTCCACTGAGGTGACTCTTGATCAAGCAACGCTTCTAATGTTTCTACTCTATCAGCCATTTTTTCAGCTTTTTGTGCAAGCTCCAATAATTGGCGGTGCTCATGCTCACTCAACCCTTGGCTTACTTGCTTTTTGCTACGGTAGTGTAAAATTAACCACAGTGGCGCAACAAAAATCATAAATAAGATAAAGGGGGCAACTAGTATCTCTGGATCAAACATAATCCTCTCCTGACAATCCGTATTCTATGTTGATGTCAGGGGCACGTGGCCCCTGATATTATCGTTTTATTTATTTGCGAGTTTCTTTTTAAGTTCAGCTAACTCGTCATCAATCTTTTCATTCTTTTGTAAGTCTGCAATTTCATCAGCTAACGTTTGTTTACCTAAATCATAAGACTCTATTTGAGATTCTAGCCCATCAATTTTGGTTTCGTAACGTTCAAAGCGATTAAGTGCATCCTCTACTTTAGAACTATCAAGCGCTTTTTTAACTTCAAGGCGCGACTCAGCCGAGCGTTGACGTAAAATAATCGCTTTTTGACGTGCCTTAGCATCTGCTAGCTTTTCTTGTAGCGTAGTAACCTCTTGTTGTAGCTTCTCAATATGAGACTCTACATGGTCAAGTTCACTTTCTACCGCAGCAACTGCGTCGGCTGATTTTTGCTTTTCAAGTAATGCTGAGCGTGCTAAATCGTCACGATCTTTGCTCAGTGCCAATTCGGCTTTGTCTTGCCAATCGTTTACTTGGGCTTTTAGTGTGTCTACGCGACGTACTAATTCTTTTTTCTCAGCGAGTGTTTTTGCTGATGTAGAGCGTACCTCTACCAGTGTATCTTCCATCTCTTGGATAATAAGACGAACCATTTTTTCAGGGTCTTCTGCTTTATCTAAAATGGCATTGATATTAGAATTAACAATGTCTGCAAAACGTGAAAAAATTCCCATAACATATACCTCTATTATTTAATCTAAATGTGTCTGCTTTTATTAGTATCAATATGCTTGCCAACTTTTTTAATTTTAAAATAGCAATAAATTTCAGCTAGTTAAATGTAAATTACAAATTGCTTTTGTTATCAATCATAATGAAATACACTAACTGTTAGTAAAAATGACTAAGAGTTAGGAAATATGAGTCAATATCGCCAACAGGATAATTTGCTCGGCCAATCAGACAGCTTTTTATCGGTTCTTGATCAGGTATCGCAGCTAGCAAACCTAGATAAACCCGTACTTATTATTGGTGAACGCGGTACCGGTAAAGAGCTTATTGCAGCACGTTTACACTTTTTATCCAAGCGCTGGGATCAAAGTTACGTCAAACTTAACTGTGCGGCATTAAACGAAAATCTACTCGAAAGTGAATTATTTGGCCATGAAAGTGGTGCATTTACCGGCGCAAGTAAACGCCATGAAGGCCGATTTGAGCGGGCTAATAGCGGCACCTTATTTTTAGATGAGTTGGCAAATACTTCTGCCCTAGTGCAAGAAAAGCTATTAAGGGTAATCGAGTATGGTGAGTTTGAGCGTGTTGGCGGCAAACAAACGGTTAAAGTAGATACGCGCTTAGTCTGTGCGACCAATGAAGACTTACCGCATTTAGCGCAGCAAGGTGAATTTAGAAGCGATTTACTCGATAGGCTCGCATTTGATGTGATTACTCTACCGCCACTGCGCGAACGCCAAGACGATATTATGTTATTGGCTGAGCAATTTGCAATGAATATGGCACGCGACTTAGAGTGGGAGTTATTTAGTGGCTTTACTCGCAATGCACAAGAAAGTTTACTAAGTTATGAGTGGCCGGGTAATGTGCGTGAGCTTAAAAATGTGGTGGAGCGAAGCCTTTATCGCCACGGCAATGAACACATCCCTGTGCATAAAATTATTTTAGACCCATTCGAAAGCCGCTTTAGACCTAAAGCACGTATTAAACATACACAAGCCCCTGTTGCTGTGCAAAATGAAGTTGTTAACACCCAGCCTACAGAAGCGCCTGTAACACCGAGTTTAAGTAACGCAGAACCTGAGTTTCCTTGTGACTTAAAAACACTCTCTAATGAATTTGAGATCACATTAATAAAAAAAGCATTAGAACATAGCCAATTTAATCAAAAGAAGACTGCAGAAGTACTTGGTTTAACGTATCATCAATTACGTGGTTATTTGAAAAAATACAATTTGCTGGAATAGTAGAGGTTGTGCGGGTGCATAAATTATTACTTGCTTTATTATCATTGAGTTTAGTAGGTTGCATTGATAGTAAAGAAGAAATCTTAGAAGAAAAAAACCAAGGCCTCGTTTATTGCGCTGAGGCAAATCCTGTGTCGTTCAATCCACAAGTCACAACCACAGGATCAACCATCGATATTATTGCTAACCAGTTGTACGACCGGTTAATTAGTATTGACCCTGTGACTGCTGAATTTAAAAGCGAACTAGCCACCGACTGGAAAATTAGCAAAGACGGTAAGTCTGTCACTTTTACTCTGCGTAAAGGTGTTAAATTTCATACCACCGCGTATTTTACCCCAACACGCGAATTTAACGCTGATGATGTCATTTTCACTTTCAGTCGTTTATTTGATGTATACAACCCCTATCACTTTGTCGGTGATGCGAATTACCCCTACTTTCAAAGTGTGGGTATTGACCAACTTATTCGTAAAATTGTCAGGGTGTCTGATCACCAAGTTCGGTTTGAATTATTTAACGCAGAAAGCAGTTTTTTAGCGAATATGGCGACCGATTTCGCCGTGGTGCTCTCTAAAGAATATGCCATGGCGCTCAAAGCCAACAACCAAGAAAACCTATTTGATCAATATCCAGTTGGCACCGGTCCTTATATTTACAAAGAATACCGACGAGACCATTTAGTACGCTTTTATAAAAACGCTGACTATTGGAAACACGAGGTGGTACTTGAGCAGTTGGTGTACGACATTACCCCTAATGGCACCACGCGTATTGCTAAAATTCTTACCAAAGAGTGTGACGTAACTGCGCATCCTAGCAGTGCACAGTTAAGTATTTTAGCTCAGCGAGATGATATTAACGTTGAAAGGGAAACCAACTTAAACATAGGTTATTGGGCATTTAATACCGAACGCCCTCCGTTTGATAACTTAAAAGTACGCCAAGCCTTAGTGCATGCCATTGATATAGAAAAAATAATGCAGGCAGTTTACTACGGTAATGGACTTCGTGCGCGGTCAATATTACCACCCACGTCGTGGGCGTTTGAACCACAAAAGAACATGCCAATTTTCGACCCACAACTGGCAAAAAAACTATTAACTGAAGCCGGTTATGAAAAAGGGTTTGATATGAGCATTTGGGCTATGCCTGTCAGCCGTATTTATAACCCCAATGCACGAAAAATGGCAGAGCTGATGCAAAGCGATTTACGCAAAATTGGCGTTAACGTTAATATTGTCGAATATGAGTGGAACACCTTTATTCAACGCATAGGCGAGCACCGTCACGACAGTGTATTATTAGGTTGGGCAGCAGATACGCCTGATCCTGATAACTTTTTTAGCCCGTTACTTAGCTGCACCGCGACCTTCAGTGGCAAAAACCCAGCGAACTGGTGTAATCCTGAATTTGATTTACTGTTAACTAAAGCTCTCGATACGACCGATTTAAATTTACGTAAACAATATTACGACGCTGCACAAAGTATGATCATCGAACAATTACCCTTATACCCAATAGCCCACGGCATGCGTTTTCAGGCAAGTAGTGCTGATGTTGAGGGGATCACACTCGGGCCATTTGGCGCTATTTCATTGGCTAACGCGAGGAAGAAGTAATGTTATTCGATTATATTTTACGCCGCCTCGGATTGTTATTTTTCATGGTGTTATTACTGAGTATTTTTACTTTTTCGCTGAGCTACTTATTCCCTGGCGATCCACTGAGTAACTTAAGCGGCATACCAGACACTAACTTTACTCAAAATGCACAGCTAGAAGAAAAGTACCTGTTTAACAGTAACTACTTTATGCAGTACATTGCCTTTGTTGGGCGAATAGTACAAGGCGATTGGGGCGTGTCGTTTGCCTCAGGAGATAGTGTTTTTGCTCACGTGGTTGATTTAATTCCAGCGACCTTAGAGCTGAGTATTTATGCGTTAGTCATCTCGGTTGTAGTAGGCGTGCCTGTCGGGATTTTAGCATCGGCTTATCATAAACAATGGCCTGATAAATTAATTAGCTCAACAGCTATGGTTGGTTATTCTATGCCTATTTTTTGGCTCGCGTTATTACTAATTATGGTTTTTTCGCTCAAACTTGGTTGGTTTCCTATGTCGGGGCGAGTGAGCTTATTGTATGAAATACCTGCCAGTACGGGGTTTATCTTACTGGATATTTTACTAGCTGATTTTCCCTACAATGGCATGGCAATGCTTGATGCACTGCATCACCTAACTTTACCTACCATTGTACTGGCTATGTATCCGACCACTGTATTGGTGCGCTTTACCCGCGAGTCAATGTTAAAAGTAATGGATCAAAACTTTATCAAAACAGCTCGCGCCAAAGGCCTTAACCGTGGACAGCTTATTATTCATCACGCCCTGAGAAATGCATTACTGCCAGTCATAAAGCAAATAGGTTTGCAATTTAGCACCTTAATCACCCTTGCTATGATCACCGAGGTTATTTTTTCATGGCCGGGGATTGGCCGTTGGTTAATAGACAGTATTTATCAACGTGACTACCCTGCCATACAAGGGGGGTTAATGGCCGTTTCTTTTTTCATTATTATTGCCACAATTATAGCTGAACTAACATACACCCTACTCGATCCTCTGTCTCGGAACCAAGCGCATGGCAAAGTTTAATTTATTTTCAGAAGATTCAAATAAATCGCCATTAGCGAGACTGTGGCGAAAATTTAAAAATAACCATCCTGCATTGGTGGGCTTATGGGTGTTTATTGCCTTTAGTATATTAGCTGCAACAGCGCCGTTTCTTGCGCCCTATGGAGTAAACCAACAGCACAGTAATGCACTACTGCTGCCACCTTCATGGAATGAAATGGGCGATGTACGGTTTATTTTAGGCACCGATGACTTGGGCCGAGATGTGCTTTCACGCTTGATGAATGGCGCAACTTATACATTTGGCTTGTCGGTCGTGGCTGCACTAATTACCACCATAATTGGTGTGTTAGTCGGGACATTTGCTGGTATTAGCAAAGGCATACGCTCTAGCTTTTTGAACCATTTACTTGATGTAACCTTATCTATCCCCTCATTATTATTGGCCATTATTATTATTGCCATACTCGGCCCAGGATTAATGAATACCGTTTGGGCAATTATTTTAGCGCTGTTACCACAGTTTATTCATTCCATTAGAAACCTAATCGTTGATGAGCTGGGTAAAGATTATGTCACAGCGTACCGGCTCGATGGGGCCTCTAAGTGGCATATTTTATCGCGCGGTATTTTTCCTAATGTGTATGAGTATATTGTGGTTATTTTTACTATGGCCCTCTCCACAGCTATTTTAGATATTGCTGCGCTAGGGTTTTTAAAACTTGGCGCACAGCCGCCGACCACTGAATGGGGTGCTATTTTGGCCGAAAACTTAGGGCTTATTTATTTAGCGCCATGGACAGTGGCACTTCCGGGTGTACTGCTATTTTTAGCCGTTCTTTCAACAAACTTGGTGGGCGATGGACTTCGCAAAGTTTTACAAGCGCGTAAGGCCGATTAAATGCATTTACTAGATATTCGAAACTTAACCATAGAGCTGCAAACGTCTGAAACCGCTATTCGCGCTGTTGACCGGGTAAGTTTTAGTTTAAAAGAAGGTGAAGTACACGCCTTAGTGGGAGAATCAGGCTCAGGAAAAAGCTTAATTGCAAAAGCCATTGTAGGCGTACTTAACGAACGCTGGGTTATAACCGCCGATAGAATGCATTGGCGCGGTGTTGATTTAATGCGCCTCACACCAGAGCAGCGCCGTAAAACCGTCAGCCAAGACATTGCAATGATTTATCAAGATCCAAGTCGCTGCCTTGACCCTACTGCAAAAATATTTAACCAAATCGCTGAAACACTGCCTGAAGTGGCCGCCAAAGGGTTTTTCTTAAAACGCAACCGAGAGCGTAAAGATCGTGTAAAAGCACTGATACACAAAGTGGGCATTAAAAATCATGAAGCCGTGCTTGATAGCTACCCTCATGAACTCTCTGAAGGCGTTTGTCAAAAAGTCATGATAGCCATGGCCATTGCGCGTACACCTAAATTGCTCATTGCTGATGAGCCAACAACCGCACTAGAAAGTACCACTCGTGCGCAGGTATTTCGATTATTAAAAAGTTTGAATCAGCTAAAGAATATGTCTATTTTGATGATTTCCCATGAGCTAGAAGAAATAGTAAATTGGTCACATGGTATTCATGTTTTGTATTGCGGACAAATGGTTGAAGCGGGTCCAACGCACCGTATTTTTAGCCAACCGCGTCATCCCTATACGCAGGCTTTATTAAAAAGCTTACCTGATTATGAGCACGGCTTAGCCCATAAAGAACCTTTTTATGCATTAAAAGGCACCATACCTACACTACAACATTTACCGATTGGTTGTCGTTTAGGACCGCGTTGCCCGCAAGCACAAAAAGAGTGTGTGGTTGCCCCTAAACTCTCTAAACACCACGGCCATAGTTACGCATGTCACTTTCCATTGATCAAGGAAGTAAAATAATGCAACCTTTGTTAAAAGTTCAAGCCTTATCAAAAGCCTTTAACATGCGTGCAGGCTTATTTAGCCGTAAAAAATTTGATGTACTAAAAAACATCTCATTTAGTATTGGTAAAGGTGAAACGATTGCCATTATTGGTGAAACCGGCTCAGGAAAAAGCACCCTCGCTAAATTGTTAGTTGGCGCATACAGTGCAGACAGCGGACAAATATTATTAGAAAATAACACCATTGAAAACAACGGCCAGCGCGATGCTCAGTGCCGTTATATCCGAATGATTTTTCAAGATTCGGCCACCTCGTTAAACCCAGCACTAACCATTGCAGAAATGCTCGACGATTGCCTAAAATTTAATACCGATTTTGATAAAGATCAGCGCAGTGAAAAAATTGGCAGTACTTTACTTAAGGTCGGTTTGCTGGTTGATCATCAACAATACTATCCGCATATGTTTAGTATTGGGCAATTACAGCGTATAGCGCTCGCTCGCGCACTTATTTTAGATCCCAAGGTAGTTGTACTCGATGAGGCACTTTCGTCGCTTGACCCCTCTGTGAGGGCGCAAATAGTTAACTTATTACTTAAATTACAGCTCGAAACCGGTTTAACCTATATTTTGATCACCCATCACTTAAGTTTAGTGCGTCATATTAGCGACCAATTAGTCGTTCTCAATAAAGGTGAAATTGTTGAATACGGTCCCACTGAAGCTATTTTTCAAAGCCCACAGTCAAAGGTTACTCAACGCTTATTAAGCTGTTAATACAAAAACAAAAAAGGCGCCAATTGGCGCCTTTTATAGTTTAGCTATTATTTATTCCGCAGGTTGCGCTGCTTTTGGTACATTTAGTTCCGCTTGTTGCTTAAGCGACTCAATGAATACCGTATAGTTTTTCTGTGCTTGGGCCATCGTGATATTTTGCTTCATTTGTGGCTCAATGCTGTCACTTACAGGTGCATCCGTGACTGAGTTAAGCGCAACAATGGCAGCATCACCATTGTTTAAGTTAACTACATCATAAACTGCGCCATCACGTGGGTGCGCCATTTTAAATACTTGAGTAACAATAGCAGGCGAAACAGCAAAGCTTTCACGAGTAAGTTGCGACTCTTGACGAACGCTTAGTGACTGCTCAGCAGCAACATCGTTTAAGCTCTTACCGTCTTTGATTTGTGCAAATAAGGTACGTGCTTTTTCTTTAGCAAGATCCGACGCTTTTTCGTTTACTAAGCGTGTTTTAATTTGCTCGCTTACTTCGCTCAATGCTTTAGTTGCAGCCGGTTGATGCTCGTTAACACGAACCACAATCACGTGCTCATTACCTAGTTCGATTACTTCTGAGTTTACTTTATCTTCTAGTAATTCAACTGATGATAATGCGGTTATAACCGCAGGATTATTAAGCGGCTCAGGAAGCGCACTCAGTGCTAATAGCGGTGTAGATTGTACTTCAACACCCGCCACTTCAGCAGCATCGTCTAAGCGGTCAGAAATCTCAAATGCTAACGCACCCATTTCTGTTTGCTTCTCGTAAAACGCATCCACTTTTTCAGCTTGTTCAAGTTCAGCACGTAAATCGGCTTTCACGGCATCGTAAGGTTTAACTTGCTGCGATTGAATGTCTGTAAGTTTAATGATGTGATAACCAAATTCAGAGGCTACTACATCAGAGTAATCACCTTTGTTTTGCAGTGCAAAAGCAGCATCTTCAAATGCAGGCTCCATGACATCACGTTCAATCCACTCTAGGTCACCACCCATTTCGGCGCTAACAATATCATCTGACGACGATTCAGCTAATTGTGCAAAATCAGCACCCGCATTAAGCTGTGCTAATAAAGACTCAGCTTTCGCTTTTGCCGCATCGTCATCTTCACTGTTATCAATTAAGATATGTGATACACGACGTTTTTCAGGCTCAACATATTGCGCTTTACTCTGCTCATAATATGCTTTTACGTCGTCTTCGCTTACCGATGCAACATCGATATCATCTGCATCTAACTCAATGTAATTAACTGAAATAAGCTCTGGCGATAAAAATTGCCCTGCATTTAATTCGTAATAATCTGCCACTTCTTGATCAGTAACGTCAACATCAGCCTGCATTGCTTGTTTATCAATGACTAAATAATCAATGCTGCGAGTTTGTTGTTGCAGTGCAATGGCTGATTTAAGCTCGTTTTGCAATGCAAAGTCAGTTCCTGCAACCGCTGACACTAACTGGCTACGTGTCATATCATCACGAAGGTACTCTCGAAATGAATCAGGTTGGAAGTTCATTTGACGAATCACTTGTAAGTAACGGTCGTTATTAAACTGATCGCCAATTTTAAAATAAGGAAGCTCTAAAATTGTTTGACGAATACTTTCATCACTCACACGCAGACCCAGCTCAGTCGCTAACTGGCTTTGTAATTCTTGTTGTACTAAACGGTCAATCACGCCTTGACGTATTTGAGCCATATAAGTTGGATCGGCTGCTATTTGGGTAAAATATTCACCAAATTGTTGTTCTAAGCGGCTACGTTCATTTTGAAACGCACGGCTAAATTCTGTTTGGCTAATTTTAATTCCATTTACTTCAGCAACGGGTTGTTCTGTGGTTTGACCTAAGTAACTACCGATCCCAGCTAAGGCAAAAGATAAAATCACCGCGCCTAAAATGACTTTGGCTACCGGCCCTTGCGAACCTTCTCTGATTTTCTCAAGCATTTGTTTATCTCTTTTCTGACCAAGGTCTTTTCTACCTTGTCATATGTAAAAAAAGCGTATCTTACCAGATACGCTTTTTCACTTGAAGTAACTGGCGGTGAAGTAACTTAATTCATCGATTAGAATAATTAAGCGTATTGTTCACTCGCCATAACTAATTTGTTTACACAGTGATTAGTTTACTGCGTCTTTAAGCGCTTTACCGGCTTTAAAAGCTGGGATGTTAGCAGCAGCAATTTGAATCGTTTCACCAGTTTGTGGGTTACGACCTGCACGAGCAGCACGCTCACGTACAGAGAAAGTACCAAAACCAACAAGTGCAACTGAGTCGCCATCTTTTAGCGCGCCAGATACAGATTCGATGAATGAATCTAGTGCACGACCTGCAGCCGCTTTAGAAATGTCAGCATCAGCTGCGATTTGATCGATTAATTGAGATTTATTCACAATATCATCCTCTTTCATTGTTGTTATCAAGAGCGATTGTTTTTTTAAACTAACATCACTGTTTTGAAATTTTTGAGCATTTATTTAAAGCTCATATGATTATATTTTTCTTAAGCCTAGGCCCTGCAAGGGCTAGGCTTGAAAACCAGTGCTTAACTTATCATACCGTTTAGATTTGAAAAGCCCCTAAAAGCACTTTTTTTGGCTTTTTTACTGCTTTTTCGGTGTTTCGACTGAAAAACTATCAACTGGATGCACTAAAGCAAGCTTTAATACCTCATCAATCCATGTAACTGGGTGAATATCAAGACCCGCCAATACATTGTCAGGTATCTCTTTTAAGTCACGTTCGTTAATTTTTGGAATGATGACCGTTTTAATCCCACCACGGTGAGCCGCTAATAATTTCTCTTTTAAACCACCAATAGGCAATACTTCACCACGTAAGGTAATTTCACCTGTCATGGCTACATCAGAGCGCACCGCATTACCGGTTAAGCTTGAAACCAAACACGTTACCATTGCAATACCGGCACTTGGGCCATCTTTAGGTGTTGCGCCCTCAGGTACGTGTACGTGAATATCGCGTTTTTCATAAAAGTCGCTATTAATACGCAGCTCATCAGCACGATTACGCACAACGGTCATCGCCGCTTGAATCGACTCTTGCATCACATCGCCTAACGAGCCTGTATAGGTCAGCTTACCTTTACCTGGTACTGCAGCACATTCAATCGTGAGTAAGTCACCACCGACTTCTGTCCATGCAAGGCCTGTAACTTGGCCAATACGGTCGCCGTCTTCTGCTTTACCGTAATCAAAGCGTTGCACACCTAAGTATTCTTCAAGGTTATCTGCATCAATTGTCACTGTTTTAGTGTCTTTTTCGATTAAGATATTTTTAACCGCTTTACGACATAGCTTAGATACTTCACGCTCTAAATTACGCACGCCCGCTTCACGAGTGTAATAACGGATAATACCAATGATAGCACTGTCGGCGATTTCAACTTCTTTAGCTTTTAGACCATTACGCTTAATTTGCTTAGGAATTAAGTGCTCTTTAGCAATATTTAGCTTTTCGTCCTCGGTGTAACCCGATAATCGAATCACTTCCATGCGGTCTAATAAAGGACCTGGAATATTAAAGCTATTTGAGGTTGCCACAAACATCACATCAGATAAGTCGTAATCAACTTCTAAGTAATGGTCCGCAAAGTGACTGTTTTGTTCAGGATCCAGTACTTCTAATAATGCTGATGCAGGGTCACCGCGCATATCTGCTGACATTTTGTCAATTTCATCTAACAAGAATAATGGGTTTTTAACGCCCACTTTAGTCATGTTTTGAATTAACTTACCAGGCATAGAGCCAATGTAAGTACGACGATGCCCACGAATCTCAGCCTCATCGCGTACACCACCGAGCGCCATACGAACGTATTTACGACCAGTAGAACGGGCAATCGACTGTCCAAGTGATGTTTTACCTACACCTGGCGGTCCAACTAAACATAAGATTGGCCCTTTAAGTTTATTTGTGCGCTGTTGTACTGCGAGGTACTCAATAATGCGCTCTTTGACTTTATCAAGGCCGTGGTGGTCGCTATCTAATATTTTTTGCGCGCCGGCTAAGTCTTTTTTCACCTTAGAGCGCTTTTTCCACGGTACGTTAATTAACGTATCTATGTATGAGCGAACAACACTGGCTTCTGCCGACATTGGCGACATCATCTTAAGCTTATTTAACTCAGCTGTGGCTTTTTCTTTCGCTTCTGATGGCATGCCAGACTCTTCAATGCGCTTTTTCAACGCTTCAAATTCATCCGGTACGTCATCAATTTCACCCAACTCTTTTTGAATCGCTTTCATTTGCTCATTGAGGTAATACTCACGCTGCGATTTTTCCATTTGCTTTTTAACGCGGGTGCGAATTTTCTTCTCAACTTGCAATAAGTCTATTTCACCTTCCATCAGCGCCATTAAGTACTCTAAACGTTCTGTAACGCTAGATATTTCAAGTACTTTTTGTTTTTCAGGCACTTTCAATGGCATATGTGCTGCCATAGTGTCAGCAAGACGCGCAGGCTCATCAATACCCGATACCGAGGTCATGACTTCAGGTGGAATTTTTTTATTTAATTTTACATAGCCTTCAAACTGGCTCAATGCACTACGAATAAAGATATCTTGTTCTTGTTCGTTTACTGAATCAGACTCAATAAACTGTGCATTGGCAACGAAGAAGTCTTCGTTATCAATAAACTCTTCGATATTCGCACGTTGTGTGCCTTCAACTAATACTTTTACTGTACCATCGGGTAGCTTTAATAATTGAAGTACAGTCGCAATTGTCCCAACACGATAAATATCGTCTTTCTCAGGCTCATCTACAGTTGCATCTTTTTGTGCAACTAAGAAAATTTGTTTGTCTTTATCCATTGCCGCTTCAAGGCATTTTATTGATTTTTCACGGCCTACAAAAAGCGGGATCACCATGTGTGGATACACCACCACATCGCGCAGTGCTAGCACAGGGATTTCGACTCGATCGTTTCTCTCAAGCGTCATTGTATTTTCTCTTTGCACTTCATTTATTTAAAGATTACTCAAGTATATGGGGATAACCTAATTAAAGTTCAACAATTTTTGTTAACTCGATTAAATTAATTATAAAAAAAGGAGCCATTGGCTCCCTTTTTTTATAATTCGCTCAGAATTTAATCTGCCGCAGCGTGTTCTTGATGATTGCTATCATAAATTAAGATGGGATCAGACTCACCTTTAATAACGGTTTCATCAACAACCACTTTGCTAACGTTATCAATTGAAGGCAGCTCATACATAGTATCAAGTAATACACCTTCTACGATTGAACGTAGGCCACGTGCACCGGTTTTACGTTCCATTGCTTTATGAGCAATAGCACGCAGTGCATCATCACGAAACTCAAGCTCAACATCTTCCATACCAAACAATACTGAAAACTGTTTAGTAATGGCGTTTTTAGGCTCACTTAGAATTTGTACCAGCGCGGCTTCATCAAGTTCTGTCAGTGTTGCAACCACAGGTAAACGTCCAATAAACTCTGGAATTAAACCATATTTTACTAAATCTTCTGGCTCAACATCTTTAAATGTTTCACTCAGAGAACGGCTCGCCGCCGACTCTTTAACGTCAACACCAAAACCAATACCGGTGTTTTTGTGGCTACGCTGCTCAATAACTTTATCAAGACCAGCAAATGCACCACCACAAATAAACAGTATTTTAGAGGTGTCTACTTGCAGGAACTCTTGCTGTGGATGTTTACGTCCACCTTGTGGAGGAACAGAAGCTACTGTACCTTCAATCAGTTTAAGTAAGGCTTGTTGTACACCTTCACCTGATACATCACGTGTGATTGATGGGTTATCTGATTTACGAGAAATTTTGTCAATTTCATCAATGTAAACAATACCACGTTGTGCTTTTTCTACGTCGTAGTCACATTTTTGTAAAAGCTTTTGAATAATGTTTTCAACATCTTCACCTACATAACCGGCTTCGGTTAGTGTGGTGGCATCGGCCATAGTAAACGGCACATCAAGTAAACGAGCTAACGTTTCAGCTAATAATGTTTTACCACTCCCGGTTGGGCCAATTAATAAAATATTACTTTTACCTAGTTCAACGTCTTGTTTAGTTGATTGATTGCGTAAACGCTTGTAGTGATTGTAAACCGCTACAGACAATACTTTTTTAGCATGGTCTTGACCAATAACGTAGTCGTCTAAGTGGTTACGAATTTCTTTTGGCACAGGTAATTTGTCAGCGGCATCATGCTTAGGCGCGATGTCTTTAATTTCTTCCCTGATAATATCATTACACAGCTCTACACATTCATCACAAACGTATACTGAAGGTCCTGCAATTAACTTTCGAACTTCATGCTGGCTTTTGCCACAAAAAGAGCAGTATAACAATTTATTACTTTTGTCGCCGTCTGTAGGAGTGTCAGACATTCAGCTACCTCATTTTATTACGTTGGCCACCAAAGTCTTGGTGGCTATTTTAATACGCTTTAACTATACCAAAATTTAGTGTTTTTCGCATAGTAACTCTCATTAGCAAGCATCACTGCTTGCAGGCATACTTACTTGCTACCGCGATTAGTAAATACTGAGTCAACAATACCGTAATCTACAGCTTGGCTTGCACTCATAAAATTGTCACGGTCTGTATCGCGTGAAACAACGTCAAGCGGTTGGCCAGTATGCTCAGCCATTAAGCGATTTAACTTGTCTTTAATAGACAGGATTTCTTTTGCGTGTATTTCAAAGTCAGACGCTTGACCTTGGAATCCACCTAACGGTTGGTGAATCATCACGCGTGAATTTGGTAAACAAAAACGTTTACCCTTCGCGCCACCAGACAGTAAAAATGCGCCCATGCTAGCCGCTTGGCCTACACAGATTGTGCTTACGTCTGGTTTAATGAAGTTCATTGTATCGTAAATAGCCATTCCCGCAGTGACAGAGCCACCCGGTGAATTGATATATAAGAAAATATCTTTCTCTGGGTTCTCTGATTCTAAAAATAGCATTTGCGCTAAGATCAGGTTTGCCATGTTGTCTTCAACTTGGCCCGTTAAAAAGATAATACGCTCTTTTAATAGTCTCGAATAAATATCAAACGAGCGCTCGCCTTTAGCTGTTTGCTCAACAACCATAGGGACTAATGCGTTTAGGGGATCTGTCATACCAGTGTTCATACTTATTTAATTCCTTATGCGCTTATACTTATTCTAAGAAAAGCATAATGATCATTTTTAGCTAATTAAGAACCACAAACTAAAATGGCCCGGGCACACTGCATAAACAGAGTAACACGAGCCATTTAATCGTTAGCGAGCGCTTAAGTCAATGACTTATTATGCACCTTGCTGTGGATTCATGATGTCATCAAATGCTTTTTCAACATCAGTCACAGTTGCTTTAGCTAAAATAGCTTCAACAGCTTGCTCTTCCATTGCTACATTACGCATTTGCTGCATTAGTTGATCATTCGCTTTGTAGTATTCTACTACTTCAGTTGGATCTTCGTATGCAGAAGCTACAGTAGCAATTAATGCTTCAACTTTAGCGTCATCAACTTTGATGTCATTCGCTTTAATCACTTCACCTAATAATAGGCCAGTTTTAACACGTGTTACCGCTTGCTCGTGGAACAATTCAGCTGGAAGCTCTGGCATATTTTGACCATTGCCACCAAAACGTTGAGCAGCTTGCTGACGTAGTGCGTCAACTTCTTGGTCGATTAATGCTTTAGGCACTTCAACTTCGTTTTGCTCTAAAAGACCTTTGATTGCTTGGTCTTTAACGTTAGCTTTAACCGCTTGGTCTAGCTCACGTGTCATGTTCTTTTTAACTTCTTCTTTAAGCGCGTCTACGCCGCCTTCGGTAACACCGAATTTAGTTGCAAACTCATCGCTTAATTCAGGTAATTCTTGCGCTTCCACTTTTTTCACTGTGATAGTGAATTGAGCCGCCTTACCTTTTAAGTTTTCAGCATGGTAATCTTCAGGGAAAGTTACATCAGCAACCACTTCTTCGCCTGCTTTTTTACCAACGATGTTATCTTCAAAACCTGGGATCATACGACCTTGGCCAAGTTCTAATGGGAAGTCTTCAGCTTTGCCGCCTTCAAATTCTTCGCCGTCGATAGTACCAACGAAATCAACCGTTACACGGTCGTTTGCGCCAGCCGCTGCATCAACATCAGCCCAAGAAGCGTGTTGCTTACGAAGTGTTTGTAGCATGTTTGCTAAATCTTCGTCAGTAACTTCTACCGCTGGTTTTTCAACGGCAATTTTCTCTAAACCTTGAACTTCAACTTCAGGATAAACTTCAAATGTTGCTGAGAACTCTAAATCTTTACCTGCTTCAAGTGCTTTAGGAGCAAATGTTGGTGCGCCTGCAGGGTTAATTTTTTCAGCAACAATTGCTTCAATGTAATTACGTTGCATTACTTCGCCAGCAACTTCTTGACGAACAGCTGGTCCGAAACGCTTGTTGATTACTGATACTGGAACTTTACCAGCACGGAAACCGTCGATACGCTGCGTTTTTGACAGTTGTTGTAAGCGTTTTTTTACTTCGGTCTCAACGTTCTCTGCAGGAACGGTGATGGTCAGACGGCGCTCAAGGCCTTGAGTCGTCTCAACAGAAACTTGCATGATTTACCTCAATATTCAATTTTGGCGACTGTTCGCCTTCCTTACAAACAAAGTAATCTATAGGCGTCTTGATAAAATTCAAGCTTTGGGGCTTAAAAAAATCCGTCGCTACCAGGAGATACCATTGCTGCTCTGCCCTTAGGGCACTATATTATTAAACAAATAGACGCGGCATTATAACCTAATATTTATGATAGTCGAGTGTAGGGGGCAATTATTTGGGGTAGATCAGGGTAGATAACGACTAAGCGAATAAAAAACAGACTAATTAAGTGAAAATACGATTAATAAAGAAAAAATTAAGGGTGTTGTTTAATAAAAGTAGAATTTAGATGTGTTTTACTTAGGGGAAAATGGTCGGCGATGCAGGATTTGAACCTGCGACCCCTTGGACCCAAACCAAGTGCGCTACCAAACTGCGCTAATCGCCGATATAACTTTTCTTGAATACTTAAATGTTGGATTTAAGACCACTTATAAGAAAGTGGTCGGCGATGCAGGATTTGAACCTGCGACCCCTTGGACCCAAACCAAGTGCGCTACCAAACTGCGCTAATCGCCGATATTCTTTTTGTAAATTGGGGTGACTGATGGGGCTCGAACCCACGACAACCGGAATCACAATCCGGGGCTCTACCAACTGAGCTACAATCACCACGGCATTACAGTGTTTTCAAAATGGCGCACCCAGAAGGATTCGAACCTTCGACCGACGCCTTAGAAGGGCGTTGCTCTATCCAGCTGAGCTATGGGCGCATCGAAAACTTCATAGTTCACTAGTAAGTTAAATTGTTATGAATAAACATAAAAATGGTCGGCGATGCAGGATTTGAACCTGCGACCCCTTGGACCCAAACCAAGTGCGCTACCAAACTGCGCTAATCGCCGATACTTACTATTGTCTGCGAGTGACCTCGTTGACAACGGGGTGCATAATAGTGATTTGACTGGGTTAGGTCAAACGTTTTTTTAAGAAAACAAATCAATTGCTCATTTTTAGTTCATAATGGTCAAATATTACGATACAGGGATAAAATTTAAACTCTTTTTTATAATTCGAGCGCTTATACTTTAAAAGCAACTTGGCGCTTAACCGCTTTTCTGCGAAAATAGCTGCCATATTAAAAAATGAGTAAGATAAAGGTGTTTTCTTTATCGGCATTTTAACCCCTATATATGCATTCGTTTTTTAAATGTATCGGTATCAAGTTAATTAACCTAATTAAAGGTCACCCATGACGGCAAACATCATTGATGGTAAAGCAGTAGCAAAACAAGTACGTAGCGCAGTGGCTGAACGAGTTTCAGAACGTGTTGCACAAAACCTTAGAGCCCCAGGATTAGCTGTGGTACTTGTTGGACAAGATCCAGCAAGCCAAGTTTACGTTGGTTCAAAACGTAAAGCCTGTGAAGAGGTTGGTTTTATTTCTAAGTCATTCGACTTACCAGCAGACACCACAGAGCAAGCGCTATTAGCATTAATTGATGAGTTGAATGTTGATGGTGAAATTGATGGTATTTTAGTGCAGCTCCCTTTACCAGAGGGCTTAGATGCAGAAAAAATTCTTGAGCGTATTACTCCACACAAAGACGTTGATGGTTTTCACCCTTATAATATTGGCCGATTAGCACAGCGTATGCCTGCTCTTCGTCCATGTACACCTAAGGGTATTATTACTTTACTAGATTCAACCGGCGTACGTTACAAAGGCATGCATGCTGTGGTTGTTGGTGCCTCTAATATTGTGGGTCGACCTATGTCACTTGAGCTGTTACTCGCCGGATGTACCACCACTGTTTGCCATAAGTTTACCCAAGATTTAGAAACGCATGTACGTCGTGCTGACTTACTGGTTGTAGCAGTGGGTAAACCTGAATTTATTCCTGGCGATTGGATAAAAGACGGCGCCATTGTTATTGATGTAGGTATTAACCGTTTAGACAACGGTAAATTAGTGGGTGATGTAGAGTACGCCGTCGCAGAACAAAAAGCTGACTTTATTACCCCTGTACCAGGCGGTGTGGGCCCGATGACGGTTGCTAGCTTAATTGAGAATACGCTAGAAGCGTGTGAAAAATATCACAGCTAATAAACAAAAAATAAAGTAATGAAGAGCCCGCTTAATTGCGGGCTTTTTGTATCATCATTCTTCGTTTTATTAATGCCAAGCCTTGTGGCAATACCGAAAATACGATCATTAATAACATAATCGCGTACTGCCAACTTTCATATTGTTCGTTAATCAATAACCCTGCACATAAAATGCCGGCAATTGGGTTAGCTATAGTGCCAAAAGTAAATTCAACCACTGTCATTCGCCCTAATAACCAAACATACAAAATATAGGCTAAAGCAGTGTTAGGCACCACCAGCCAAAATAGCGCCAGCCATTGGGTTGTATTTATTGATGCAGTTAAAAATTGATACTGCTGGGGAGCAAAATAAAAAGCCTGTATTGCAGCAGCAATCGCTAGCAAACTGCCACCAATGATTAATTGCCACGTTAATACTGTCCACCAGTGTACTTTAGCGGTCACTTTTTTTACCAGCGTACTGCCTATAACAATAGTCAATAGCGCCCCTATCAATGCCACTACTCCCAATAAATTAAGTGCAATATGTTGTGGGTCAAATAAGCGCCATGCTAAAACCACTAAAGCAAGGGCACAAAATCCTTGCACTAGCGCTGGCTGTTGTCGTTTAACAAGCCAGGCATACAATAATGCCACTACCGGTACAGACACCATACCGACACCTGCAATCGCAGCAGGTAAATTAATCGCCATTACAAAAATAAAACTAAAAAACAACGCAATATTGATTGCGCCTATTAGAAAAATGCCTGGCCATTGCTTTGCTGTTGGCCAAGAAGGTTTAAATAACAACAATAATAAACCAGCAGGGAGTGCACGTATGGCTCCTAGCAAGATTGGCGGCCACTCTGGGGTTGCGTATTTAGTTACCGCATAAGTCGTTCCCCATAAAAAAGCTGGGATCATGGCAAGTAAAATATTCATTAATTTTCCATTTTTAAATTGATGAATGCGAGTTTAAAACCTCAACTATAATTGAGGTCAACAATATCAATTTTATTAAAAGCATAATCAATCTAATGCAATTGATATAACCAAAAAAGGGTTACCCTATGGCAACCCTTTTTTTGTGTTCCGCGTGTTGTAGCTAAGCTTTACGCCACGTTGTTTTTCCCGCTGAATCTTCAAGTACTACACCTAACGCATTTAGAGCATCGCGAGCTTCATCTGCTGCAGCCCAATTTTTACTGGCACGTGCGTCATTACGTTTTACAATCAGTGCCTCAATTTCAGCCACTTCATCGTCGTTTTGACCGCCTTGTAAAAATGCCTCTGGTGCTTGTTGAGCAATACCAAGTATTTCACCTAAGCTACGAAGAATAAAGGCTAAATGTCCTGCTTTTTCGCTATCACTGTCTTTTACACGATTTAGCTCTTTAGCAACTTCAAACACAACCGGTAATGCTTCTGGCGAATTAAAGTCATCATTCATGGCTTTTCTAAACTTAGCCACATACTCATTACCCTCAAGCTCACATTCAACTGGCTCAACGCCACGTAATGCGGTGTAAATACGCTCAAGAGACGAACGTGCTTGGTCTAAGTTTTCTTGAGAGTAATTGAGCTGACTGCGGTAATGACCTGATATTAAAAAGTAACGAACCGACTCAGCATCGTATTGTTTTAATACCTCACGAACGGTAAAAAAGTTATCTAACGATTTAGACATCTTCTCTTTGTTCACTTGTACCATACCGGTGTGGATCCAAGTATTTACATACTGGCCATTATTTGCACAGCACGATTGCGCGATTTCGTTTTCGTGGTGCGGGAACTGTAGGTCTGAACCACCACCATGAATATCAAAATGCTCACCTAAATGCTTAGAGCTCATTGCTGAACATTCTATGTGCCAACCAGGGCGACCCTCACCCCAAGGTGATGACCATGACGGCTCCCCTGCTTTGGCTTTTTTCCATAAAACAAAATCAAGAGGATCGTCTTTATCTTGAGCTACTTCAACACGCGAACCTGATTGCAACATGGTTAAATCTTGTTGCGAAAGAGCTCCGTATTGCTCAAAGGTAGAAACATCAAATAAAACGTCGCCATCGGCTGCAACATAAGCGTGGCCTTTGGCAATCAAACGCTCAACCATAGCAATAATTTCATCCATGTGGCCGGTTACGGTTGGCTCTATATCAGGACGTAGCATATTTAAACTGTCAAAGTCTTCATGCATGGCTTTAGTCATACGAACGGTTAAGTCGTTAATCGCCTCACCGTTTTCATTTGCGCGCTTGATAATTTTATCATCAACATCGGTAATATTACGTACATACTTTAAATCGTAACCTAAGTGGCGAAGGTAGCGAACAATTACATCAAAACCCACAAATGTGCGTGCATGGCCAATGTGACAGTAATCATAAATGGTGATACCACACACATACATGTCGATTTTTCCATCGACCATAGGTTTAAACTCTTCTTTTTGGCGTGTCAGTGTGTTGTATATTTGTACCATTTAGTTGCTTTCCTTCACGATTAACAGAAAAGCTATGTTACCACTTGCTAAGCATGGGCTCTAGCGGTTTATCAAAGCTCTTTGTTAATCTGGGTCAACTACGATAAAATAGCGTCAATATTCAAACCAGCTATAGGAAATCTCATGGTTGTTCTACACACAAATTTTGGTGATATCACCATTAAAATGCACGAAAGCGAAGCTCCAAATACAGTAAAAAACTTTTTAGAGTATGCAAACTCAGGTTTTTATAACGGCACTATTTTTCATCGTGTAATTGATGGTTTTATGGTTCAAGGCGGTGGTTTTGCACCGGGTATGGAACAAAAAGAAGTAAACGACCCAATTGAAAATGAAGCGAACAATGGCCTATCTAACAAAGTAGGTACATTAGCAATGGCACGCACGCCTGATCCACACTCAGCTACAGCGCAATTTTTCATTAACGTAAATAACAACGACTTTTTAAACCACAGCAGTGAAACATCACAGGGCTGGGGTTACTGTGTGTTTGCTGAAGTAGTAGAAGGCATGGACGTAGTAAATAAAATCAAAGGTGTTGCTACAGGTAGCAATGGCTTCCACCAAGATGTACCACTTGAAGATGTGGTAATTGAAAGTGTAACTGTCAGCTAAGACCGCATTATTCTTCAAAGAATACATAAAGCGGGTATTCACCCGCTTTTATCTAAATGGAATCACCATGACTCGCCAAACCTACTTTATCGCCGATTTACATTTGAGTGAAAATCGCCCTGATATTACAGCGGCATTTTTTAAATTTTTACACGCCCATATTACTCCTCAAAAAGTAGACGCCCTATATATTTTAGGTGATTTTTTTGAAGTGTGGGTTGGTGACGATTATGTTAGCGAACTCTCAGCTGCAGTGGCAGAGCAGCTAAAAGCAGTTAATAACTTAGGTATTCCTATTTATTTTGTACACGGTAATCGCGACTTTATCATGCGTGAAAAATACGCCAATATGGCAGGAATGACTCTACTCGATGAACAAACAGTGATCGACCTTTACGGCACACCTACTGTAATTTTACATGGTGATGAAATGTGTACCCAGGATGTTGAGTACCAAAAGTTTCGTCGAAAGAGCCGTGGTTGGTGGTGGCCTAAACTTATGCTTGCTATGCCATTGTGGTATCGTAAAAAAATAGCGCGTGATGCACGTGAAAAAAGTAAACTTAGCCAAGCAGACAAACCTATAGAAATACTGGATGTGGTGCAAAGCGCAGTACTCGAAACCTTCGACAAACATAACGTGGCTAATATGATCCACGGCCATACTCACCGCCCTGATGTACATACCTATAAAGTTGATAATCATATATTAACACGCACTGTATTAGGTGATTGGTACACTCAAGGTTCATATTTAGTAGTTACCCCCGAGTCACAACAATTAATTTCAATGCCTTTGTAACGCCTTTATTGATTAATGATAATGAGTTTTTGTCGCGACCTCTGGCAGTAAAATAACAAATTGTGTTTTGTAGTCTTCATTACTGTGTGGATCAGATTGCAACGAAATCTCCCCTTTTAAAACCTGGGTTACCCATTGATAAACCATATATAAACCTAAACCCGTGTTACCTTTACCTCTAGCTGTAGTATAAAAGGGTTCAAATATATCTGCCTTTATCTCACCATCAACACCTTTGCCATTATCTGACACGCTCAGCCTCACCCTATTATTAGTCGCTTGTTCGACTTTTATTTCTATTACCCCTTCCTGCTTTTCATCAAAAGCATGGTTTAGCGCATTAACCACTAAGTTTTCTACAACCTGAGAAATAATACCTGGCAAGCTAATCATCTGTTTATTAAGTAAAAAAACAGTTTTCACTTTTATTGGCGAGTTTTTTAACCTGGAGTTTAATGACAATAATAGCTCTTCAATAATTTTTTCAATATCACATGCTATAAATTCATCATTATGGCGATCAATCGCCATTTTTTTAAAACTTTTTACTAATACGGCGGTTTTATTTAAATTAATTTTAGCCAGCGCTAGGTTCTCTCCAATACTTGTTGTAGTACTTTCTAACGTTGATTTAGTCAGCCCCTGTTTCATCGCTTCATTTAATTTATTCAATGCCATATCTGCATTTGAAACAGAAATAACGGCTCCACCGATAGGCGTATTCATTTCATGAGCAACACCTGCCACGAGCAACCCTAATGAGGATAGTTTTTGCGCTTCAATTAACCCTTCTTGCAGTTGCTGCTGCTTAATTGTGGCATCAAGCTCACGGTTAACGATATCTAGTTCTATCTTTTCAATATGTAATTTATGTGACAGGGCTAATAGCTGATTTTGAAACTTATACTCACGATAAATAAAACCAAAGCTAATTAAACATAGTAATCCACTGCAAATTAACGCTAACCGTAAGGCCGCATTTCGTACAGTTATTAACAATTCATTGGGGCTACTTATAAGAATAATTAATTCTTTGTCAGCATTGCTAATTCTACCTTTGTTCTCGCGCAACGAAAAAATAGAAAAACGGCGGTAGGTATAAAGATTATAGTTAAAAAAGTGCGAACCATATTCTACATTGCCATCAATAATTTGCTGCCAAAGCTCTGGTTTTTTTAAAGCGAGTGTTTGCTCATTTTTACCATACATAAACCCCCACTCTAATTCAGCATCAGTATTTAATAACCAAAAGCCATCGTGGTTTAAAATGCTAATTAAAGTGCTCTCTTGGTTGTAACTTTTAATCTGATCAAACAAATAATCTAAGTTAAAGTTTACCACTAGCAAACCATCTAATAGATAATTTTCTTTATCCGTACGGTAGGTTACACGGATTGTTGGTTGATGAGGCATTACAATTTGGTTGCGTTCGATATTTAAATCTATTTCTGTGGCAAAAATGTCAGGCGCACTGACCTGCATCCCTTTTTGAAAGTAGTAACGGGTTTGCTTATTTTGCAAACCACCTGGCGATACAATTTCGCCAACACCATTCACTGCGTTAATGCGGTATTGCTCTTGCCCGTGCTTATCTAGCCAGCGAATCTGAGAGATATTGTCGGTGGTAGCTACAAAATCTAGAAAATAGTTGTTTATCTCAGCTCTACTTTGTCTGAGCGCTGACGAGGCACTTTTACTATTGCTCTTTAATACTGGCGCTTGCGCTAGTATCCGAGTTAGCATTTTGATATTACTGATCTCCGAGGAAAAGTCACTACTGATAAGGACTAACTTTTCATCTTGCTTAGCTTTTATGGTATTTATTTTTTCTTGATATGTTTGTTCGTATATAAGCCAGCCAATAAATAAAGTGATAAATAAACTGAACGAAGACTTTAATAACACACTTTTTTTGAGCCGATCGGAAAGCTACTGAAGCTATTCATTCTTACACACTTCAAACTGTTTTAGCCACACAATTAAATCTTTTAAAAATAATGGTTTAGAAAAGTAGTATCCTTGAGCAGTTTCGCACCCCTGCTGATGTAACCACTGAGCCTCAAATTCATTCTCAACACCTTCAGCAATTACCGAAAAGTTAAACTGATTCGCTAAAGATAATATCATCTTAATCATGTACTGATTATTGTCATTAAATTCAAGATCACTAACAAAGTAGCGATCTATTTTTATCGACGTAGACGGTATTTCATTAATGTGAGCTAACGACGAGTAACCAGTGCCAAAGTCATCAATGCTGACTTTCATACCTAAGGTGATAAACCGTTCAAGTGCTTCTTTAATTAAGTTATAGTTACTTATGGCTTGCGTTTCTGTCACCTCTAGCTCAAGCATAGAAGGCAGAATGTTGTACTCTTCAATTTTAGTTTTTATTTGCTCAAAGTAACTAGGTTCAACTAAATCATAAGAGGATGCATTAAATGCAACGGGTAAGTTGCAGCCTTGCTCTTTAAGTTGATTAATAGTCTCTAGTATTTTTTCGAAAATCACATGGTCTAGTTCATTAATTAATCCGACTGTTTCAGCTAACTCTATAAATTCATCAGGGCGAACAAAACTACCATCGGCTCTTTGCCACCTAGCAAGCGCTTCAAAACCTACTGGTTTCAAGGTTGATAAGCTGATTTTGGGTTGTAACGCCACCTGTAAACTTTTATTACCTATAGCCGTTCTGAGCTCAGCCATCAGCTCATATCGACGAGTAATTTGATCTGTTTTTTCCTCGGTATGCTGAATATACTTTGCTTGATTAACCTGCGAAGAGTTCAAACTTGACTCTGCCAAGCTGATGACTTTTTCTGGGGGAAGGTTTAAAGCTACACTTAATTTTAATTCTAAAATACGCACATCAATGTATTGCTTAACTTGTTCAATTTCGAATTTTTTTATTTTGAAAGTAACTAACTGCATCTGAGATATCAAAGTCAACGCTCACTAACATGCCAAACGCTTTGTTACTAATCAATGCTATGCGGGGGTCATACCTAGTAAAGCTATCAACAATACTCTGGTAAACTAACTTCATTAATTTATTACAAAATTCATAACCAAAGGTAAATGCTTTTTCGTCAAATTGATAGATATCAAAAATGACTAATCGCGTTTTTAACCGCTCCTGCGCATTCATGTTTTTTATTTCACGGGTTAGCCAGTTACGGTTTTGCAAGTTAAGTGACACATCGGTATAAGCAAGCTCTGTTAACCGATTTAATAACGAAATATTAGCAAATCCCGTGCTCACATTTTCGCTAAATACTTTTAGTAAATACTCATTTTGCTCACTAATTGGGTTGTCTGATTTGACGATAGTTATGTAATCAGCGCCCTGCTGATCTGGCGTTTCGAAAAAAAACACACTGTGGTGCTTTGAAAAAATATGACGACGCTCTCTAATCGCTTGTTTAAAGTCTTGCAGCATTTCTGCAGGCAGATTAGGTCCCACAGGTTGCCCTTTAATGCCACTAAAGCAACCATGGGTTGAGAGTATTAAACATTCAGAGCTAGGGTCTGAATTACTCGAACAAAAAATACCACCCCCTTCGGTTATTTTTAAAATGTTGCTAATTTCTTTAAGCACAGCATAAGAGAAAGAGGCCATATCGTGCTTACCGTTAATACTTCTAGATGCATCAAGCACCAACTGTAAACCTTGCTTGGCTGACCTAATTTGTGAGATATACTCCCAAGTGCGCATGTTGCTATTAACAATTGATTGCAGCTTCTCGGCAGATAGGTCTGATTTATTCCAGTATTCATCGATATCGAGCATTTTCATGATATCGCTCTCTGGTGCAAAACCAGGTTGCCCTGTTAAGAGCACAATACGCATTTCTGCGTTACCGATGACCTCTCGAATAGTATTCACTAAACGCAGACCTGAGTCATCCTCCTCCATCACCACATCTATAAAAATAAGTGCAATATCAGGGTGCATGCTCAACGCCAAAGCCGCCTCTGGTACCGAATTTGCTGTTAACAACTCGTATTTATAACCATCTTTGGCTTTTAGCTCTTTTAAGCTGTTAACTAACGCGTTTTGATAATCAAGATCATCCTCAACGGTTAATATTTTCCAAGTTTTCAGATCTGTATCTGCTTGTTCTTCTTCAGCTGCAAATACAAATAATCCCTCTTTATCTTGCATACATTCTCACCCAATAATAAATAAGGTATGGCCCTTTTATTAAAATGAATTACAAAGCAATATAGACCGTTGATAACTCAAAATTCGACTTGCTTAAATATTAGGAGAGAGTTTTGGAAGTGTCTAATTTAAAAATAATTTTGATACTAAAGTATGTGCTACAACAACATAACCCATTTGTAGCACTCAAGTATACTAAGCACTTTTACTTAACGGTGTTCCACTGTGAAACTTAAAGTCTTCGTCATCAGATAAAATTAACTGTGCTTCTATTTCAGCAAATTCTTTTACCCGCTCGGTAATATCAAAATCAGCAATGTCTTGAGCAAGGGTTAAATAATCTTGGTAATGACGTGCCTCAGAGCGCAGCAATGAAATATAAAAATCCCCTAAGCGTTTATCTACATGGGGTGCAAGCTTGGCAAAGCGTTCACACGAGCGAGCTTCTATGTAAGCACCTACAATAAGCTTATCAACTAAGGCATTAGGCTCAAACGTTTTAACATTGCGTAGCATGCCTTTGGCATAACGACATGGCGTTATACTTTTATATTCAACACCGTATTCATCCATAATTTCGAGCACTTGATAGAAATGATGCAGCTCTTCTTTTATCAGCATTACCATTTTATCAATTAAATCTTGGCCATAAGGCGAGTCAGATTTAGGGATAATGGATTTAGTGAGTTTATTTTTAGCCGCTAAATCACGCCAATTTCCCTCACGTTTATAAATAAGCGTTTCAAACGGTTTAAGCCATTCAAGCAGTGCATCACTGCTCTCTTTATCTACCGCATACTTACGAATTAAAAACATGGCACTTTGCGCCGCTTTTAATTCACATATTAAGTGATCAATTAATATGATGGGTAAGTTTTCTTTTTTGATTGCTTGTTCAACCCACTCATCAGGAGTACTGCATAATAAAAAATTGTTAATTGGCTCTAAAAGCTGGCTATGTGGCACGCTGACTACTCATTGCTAAAAATTGCGATTATGGCATTTTAACATGAAATATTACTCTGAATAAAATAAACACTCGCCCTTATTGCAAGCATGTGGATAACTTGACTTTGTATACTTACTGAACCATAACTAAATGGACTGTATAAAAACAAACCAATTATAACCAAACAGTAATATATCCTTTTATGGAGAGCACGCAATGATACTAAATCACCTATGGGGTTTATACGCCCATCCACTCGAAGAATGGCAAACAATTGATAACCGTCACGAAAGCTTAACCTATAGCTTATCGCACATTTTGCTTATCGCTTTATTTCCCTCTGTAATGGGGTACTACTCATCGGTTTACTTAGGCTGGAGTATAGGTACAGGTAATCCAGTATTTTTAACCCATGAAAGCGCACTGATGATTGGCGCAGCCATGTATGTCGCTTTAATTGGCGGTGTATTTGCACTGGCCTATTTAGCCCATTGGATGGCGGTTACTTTTGGTGCTAAACCGACTTTTACCCAAACAATTGAGCTGGCAGCTTATACCGCTACACCGGTGTTTATGTCGGCATTGGCAGCTTTTTGGCCTGAGCTGTGGTTTGTGGTGTGTGTTGGATTAGTTGCACTCGCCTACTCAGTTTATTTACTGTACACCGGCGTGCCAATTTTGATGCACATTCCGCAAGAGCGCGGCTTTATTTATGCAAGCTCTGTTGTTACCTGTGGATTAATTTTACTGGTTATTATATTAGCACTTACCGCTATGCTATGGACCAACGGTATTATCAGCCCCATGTTTACTTAAATATTCCTTTTCTATAGACGCAAAAAAGGAGCTGTTAAGCTCCTTTTTTTATTAGCCTTAAAATACTATCAGGCTAACATTACATTATTAATCAGATTCGTTTTCATCTTGATTATGTATTTCTAAACCAGATGACATTGCGTTTTCACGGATGCTTTTAGCTGAATCGTTGCGCAGCTTATCTATACGGTTTAAGTAATCTTGATCAATGTCGCCAGTAATGTATTGTCCGTCAAACACTGATGTTTCAAACTTAGTGATCTCTGGGTTTTCTTGGCTAACGGCAGCAATTAAATCGCTTAACGATTGAAAGATTAAACCATCAGAGCTAATGCTTTGGTTAATATCTTCTACTTCACGGCCGTGTGCAATAAGTTCTGCCGCAGATGGCATATCTATACCGTATACATTTGGAAAGCGTATTTCAGGTGCTGCTGATGCAAAGTAAACATTTTTAGCGCCTGACTCGCGTGCCATCTCTACAATTTGTGCCGAGGTGGTACCACGTACAATTGAGTCATCAACAAGTAGGACATTTTTACCTTTAAACTCACGGTCAATCGCATTGAGTTTTTGGCGAACTGATTTTTTACGAAGCTCTTGGCCAGGCATAATAAACGTACGACCAATATAACGATTTTTAACAAAGCCTTGGCGATACGGTAAGTCAAGCACGCGTGCCATTTCTAATGCAATATCACACGAGGTTTCAGGAATAGGAATAACCACATCAATGTCTTTGTCTGCCCATTCACGCGCTACTTTTTCACCTAACTTAGTCCCCATATTTACACGCGCTGCATACACTGACATACGGTCAATGGTTGAATCCGGTCGCGCAAAATAAACAAATTCAAAAATACACGGTGAGTAAGACACTTTATCTGCACAGCTTAAAGAGTGAAACTCTCCATTTTCAGTGACATAAATAGCTTCGCCTGGTGCAACGTCACGAACAAATTCAAAACCGTCAGGCTTTAATGCTACGCTTTCTGAGGCAAACATGTATTCAGTGCCGTTTGCTGATTCACGTTTACCAAACACCAATGGACGAATACCGTTTGGATCGCGAAACGCCACAATACCATGACCAATAATCATGGCGATAGTGGCATAACCGCCACTTACTTTATTGTTAACTTCAGTAACCGCGGTGAAAATATCTTCAGGGTCTAATTTTAGTTTGTCTGATTTACTTAGCTCATGCGCCATGATGTTAAGTAAAATTTCAGAATCAGAGGTCGTATTAACATGGCGACGTGCCTCTGAAAATAACTGCTCTTTTAACGACTCGGCATTGGTTAAGTTACCATTATGCGCAAGCGCTATACCAAATGGAGAGTTTACATAAAACGGCTGAGCCTCTGACGAACTTGAAGAACCCGCTGTTGGGTAACGCACATGGCCAATGCCAATATTGCCTTGCAAACGTTTCATATGACGAGTGTGAAATACATCTTTCACTAGGCCATTTGCTTTGCGCAAGCTAAATGTATTGTTCTCAATAGTTATGATACCCGCAGCATCTTGGCCACGGTGTTGCAAAACGGTTAAGCCATCATAAATCGCCTGATTAACTGGCGATGTTCCGACTATTCCAACGATACCACACATGTAATTTATCCTCGCCGATTAACGGTTTACTGAATTTAAAAAGCTCGAGTTGTTTTCTAGGTACGAAAAGAACCATTCAACTACAAAGCCAAATTCTGGAATCAAAATAGAGTTGCCCCACCAATGCGTACTTGGCGCACCAGTAAAAGCATCAAGAAAGAAGAGTAACGCGCTCACGACCAACACGCCTCGAAGAGCACCAAACACCACACCAAAAACACGGTCTGTGCCGGATAATCCGGTTCGCTGTACAAGCTCACCTAAAATATAGTTTAGTAAACCGCCTAACAATAGCGTCGCAAAGAATAATATGGCAATGGCCGCCGCATTTCTTAAAAGGGGTTCAGAAATGGATGTTAGGAAGGAAGCTAAATATTGATAAAATAAGCTGGAGATGATGAAAGCCCCTGCCCATACCGCTAATGACATAGCTTCTTTAACAAAGCCGCGTATTAAACCGATGATGGTAGAGAGTGCAATAATGCCAAGAATGGCGTAATCAACCCAGATCATAAGAACCAATTAGTCGCTAATTTTGGGCGCATTCTATACCTAAACCTCCTTGTGATGCAAGTTTAAGCGTGAGATTACAGGTGAGTAAACACGCACCATTTTTAGATTAAAAATAGCGCAGTCTCACCGTTATAAAAACAACAAACATTTTGTTTATAGCGCATCTATTTTGCTATTTTTGTGTGGGCATTGATAAGCGATAAAGGTCTATTTAAACGTATAAAATAAGACGAGGTAAGTGTGTAATATCTCGCGATAAACACACTTCCTTTTATTGAATTTATTTGGTCACTTCAAATTGGGTGACTTTACCGTTGAGTTTGGTTAACTCTTTAAGTGCAGGAAGTTGAGATTGCAGTTCTTGTTTATTCAGTGATGGTCCGACAAAAACTTTCGTTAACGTCCCATTTGGCGTTTTAACTGGTTTAGTAAAAGTTTTAAACCCTTTAGCCTTGAGCTTAGCTTGCAGCGCTTTTACATTGGCTGCATGTGAAAAACTACCTAACTGAATAACATACGCCATGCTAGTTAAGTTTTCGTTAGCTGGGCGCGTAGGTTCTTGAATTGCAGCCGTACTGCTTTGGTTTGTATCAGGTATTACCGCTTCAACCATTGCAGGCTGGTCGGTAATGTCTGTTTGAGCAGCACTGTTTTGCTGTTCAAATGCGGCATCATCAGGCTGAATATCTTCAACTTCATCCTCTTTTAAAGGCTGTGCATTTGCCACTTTTTGATCGATTGATTCTTGCAAATCAATGGTCTTGAACTCAGAGCGTTCTGGAATCGCTTTAAAGCCTTCTTTATAGTGCACTTTTTCACCATCGAGTATATTGGGAATAAACACAATTGCTGCGATCACCACAATACTTGTTCCGACTAAGCGATTAATAAAACCTGAGTTCACCGACATCCTCTCTATTTTTTAAAGTAATGAATAGCGCCAGCCACGGTAAAAAATGAACCAAATACAATTAATAGTGTGTTAGTTGGCTGGTTTGGCAAGATAGCATCCAATGCTGCCTCTACGCTATTATAACCCTGTTTAAAATAACTATTAGGAATGCTTAAAAGTGCCTGATGTAAATTAGCAGCGCTATCGCCGCGTGGGCCCTCTAAGCTCGCAAACGACCATTCATCTACTACATCACTAACTTCTTTAAGCACACCAACCTTATCTTTATCAGCAAGCATAGCGGCTAATGCATGAATTTTAAAGCCTTTATCTTTATAGCTTGCTAATTTAGTCGCTAAATAGCGAGCTGATTCAGGGTTATGTGCTACATCGGTATACACTAATGGCTCTGCACTTAGTTGTTGAAAACGTCCCTCAACGACTAAGTTCGCTAAACACTGAGTAATCACCTCATCGCTCGGTAATAAGTTTAATACCGATAGAGCGGTTAATGCCGTGGCTACATTTTGACATGGGATTGCTGGTTTAGGTAACTCAAGATTATGCTCTTTAAATTGCCAACTAAAACTCTGCGCGTGCTCTTTAAAAATAAAGTCGCTGCCAAATAACACCATATTAGCGTTAATTTCTTTACCATAATCGGTCATTGTATGTGGAATATTTAAGTCCCCAATAATTGCAGGAGTACTCTCTCGAAAAATACCCGCTTTATCATAAGCAACTAATTCACGCGTGTCACCTAAGTATTCTTTATGATCTAAGTCGATGGTGGTGATGATGCTGGCATAGGGGGTAACAATATTGGTCGCGTCAAAACGCCCGCCTAAACCTACCTCTAACAGCACGTAATCAACCTCTAAACGCTTGAATATTGCTAACGCGCCTAAGGTGCCATATTCAAAATATGTCAGTGGGGTGTCACCACGACCTTGTTCTAATAAATTAAACGCATCGACATGGTATTGATCGTCAAGCTCTGCGCCATCAACGCGTACGCGCTCATTGTAACGAATTAAATGCGGAGAAGCATACGTACCAACACGATAACCTTGGGCTAATAACAGTGACTCTAAACAACGTGCTGTTGTGCCTTTGCCATTGGTGCCTGCAATAAGAATGATTTTACTTGAGGAGGTTAAAAGCCCAATGTTGTTAGCAACACGAGCAACGCGTTCTAAACCCATTTCTATATTAGCAGGGTGAACACTCTCTAAATAACAAAGCCAATCATCAAGGCTTGATGATTGGCTAGGAATTGTTTTTGTCATAGCATGTAATCAGTAAAGCTGAAATTTACGCTACTCTATGCTCTTGTTCCGTAGAAGGCAAGTTCATAAATTTTGCTAAGATACGTGCTAGCGTATCGCGCATTTCGCGACGGTCTATAATCATGTCGATTGCGCCATGTTCTAACAAGAATTCACTGCGTTGGAAACCCTCTGGTAGCGTTTCGCGAACAGTTTGTTCAATAACACGCGGACCGGCAAAACCAATCAAAGCTTTAGGCTCTGCAACATTAATATCACCAAGCATTGCCAATGATGCTGATACACCACCCATTGTTGGATCTGTCATTACAGAAATAAACGGTAGGCCTTTTTCAGTCATTTTAGCCAGTGCCGCACTGGTTTTAGCCATTTGCATAAGTGACATAAGGGCTTCTTGCATACGAGCACCGCCCGATGCAGAAAAACAAATCAGCGGCATATTATGCTCTAAACATTGGTCAACCGCGTCAACAAAACGAGCACCCACTACCGATGCCATTGAGCCACCCATAAATGAGAATTCAAATGCAACAGCAGCAACCGGAATGCCTTTTAGGTTCCCTTTCATTGCGACAAGCGCGTCTTTTTCACCGCTTGACTTTTGAGCTGCATTGATACGATCTGAGTATTTTTTTGAGTCTCTAAATTTAAGCACATCTTTAGGTTCGTGTTGGGCACCTAACTCGTGACGATCGCCTTCATCTAAAAACTGTTCAAGACGTTTACGACCACTAACACGCATATGATGATCGCATTTAGGGCATACGTTCAGTGATTTTTCTAATTCTGCTTTATATAAAATTGAATCACATGACGTACATTTAGCCCATACACCTTCTGGAATTTCTTTACGACCTGAAGATTTAGTCGTTTTTGGTAAGATTTTTTCTAGCCAACTCATTTGCAACTCTCTTAATGCTGTTCTGTGTCGCGAGTCTACATGTTAACCATGCAAACAAATTTTTCCAATTAAAACATGAATTACGCTGTCACGGTATAAAAAACTGGTCTTAGTAGTTAGCAATACGAATAACAGCGTATAAATTTAGCCTCAAAATATACACATCTCGTTACTTATCAAATATCACTGTCGGCTAAAAACAATGGTCCTAGCGGCGTTCTAGGGATATTAAAATGATCTGGATAATCAACATCCACTAAATATAAACCTGCTGCTTTTGCTGTAGCGCTCGCTTTAGCTCGCTCTTTAACATCTAGCAGCTCTTTTAACCAAATTGGTTCATGTTTGTGTAAGCCAATATCCATTAAACAACCCGTAATATTACGTACCATATGGTGTAAAAACGCATTGGCTTTAATATCAATAATGACATAAGCACCTTGGCGCTGTACCGATAAATGATGAATCGTTCGCGTTGCCGTATTAGCTTGGCAGTGCAGCGCTCTAAACGAGGTAAAGTCATGCTCACCTAGTAAATATTGACACGCCTGCTGCATTTTCACTTCATCTAGTGGGTGATGAAAATGTGTAACACCTTCATTTAATACCGCACCACGAAACGCATAATTGTAAATAACATAACGATAACGACGAGCAGTTGCACTAAAGCGGGCATGAAAGTCTTCCGCCACAGGTTGTGCAAAACGAATAGCAATATCTTTGGGTAATAAGGTGTTCATACCTAATGTAAAGGCCACCATTTCACGCTCAGCATGTGTATCAAAATGCACTACTTGTCCAGTGCCATGTACACCGGCATCGGTACGCCCTGCACATACAATTTCAACTGGATGATTACAAATGCGCGACAACGCTTTTTCTACTTCTTGTTGTACACTATTTACGTGTGATTGACGCTGCCAACCACTGTAACGTGCGCCATTGTATTCTACTCCAAGTGCTACTCGCATAATTACTGCTTTACCTACTGTGCTAATCGACGCTGCATTTTATGCTATATGGCGTCCCAATAAAAGCAGCGAACTAAGGTTCCTAACTATGCAATACAAAAAACCCGCTATTAGCATCACTAATAACGGGTTTTCATATCAACCATACCTTACAGGAGCTTGGTTATTAATTTTTAAGTTTAGCCTTTAAGCTTTGCGCTTCTTCTTGCACATCATCCGGGCCATTATTAATGATCTCATCCAGGATTTTAACTGCTGAGTCTGCATCATCAATCTCAATATAAGCATGTGCAAGGTCAAGCTTAGCTGAGTAACCCCCGCTTTGGGTATCAACATCCATAGGGTTATCACCAGCCAGAAGTGAATCATACTCACCTAAACCAACATCCATATCGACGTCTGTGTAAGGTTCGTGATCTAAATCAGCTTCATCGCTTTGCTCTAACAATGCATCAATATCAACAAAGTCATCCTGCGCTAATGGCTCAGTAACCTCAGGTTGCTCAATAGGCTCTTGCAACGAGGATGCGCTTTCGTCAGCTAAGTCTTCACTTAGTAAGCTATTAAAATCAACATCAAACTCACTGCTGTCACTTAAATCAACATTTTCAGGTTCTGCCAGTTCATTAAGCAAGGCATCAAAATCAGTTTGTGTTAAATCAGCCATGAACTCATCGTCAAGCTCATCATCTGAAATCATGTCTGATTCTGGCGATACTGGGCTTTGCGTTAAATCAGCTTCACGGTCAGCGTTCGTTTGCTCGTCAGTAAACTCTGATGATTCAGCTAAAACATCAAGTTGTTCATCATCAAACTCATCGTCTGTGCTAACGCTTTGCTCATCTGTAATTTGTTCAGTCAGCTTTTCAGGCTCTGAAGCTTCATTATCTAGACCTTGCGCAGTGTTTGACTCTGAAAACTCATTGTCTAGTAATAATTCATCATCAAAATCGTCTTCTAAGCTATCGAGATCATTGCCTGCGGATAGTGCATTAGCGAGATCTTGCTCTGCTTGACTTGGTGACATGCCCGTTGCATCACCGTCTAAATTATCACCTTGTAGCTCTTCTGGTGTTAGTAATTGATGCTCTTCATCAGATAAAGGCAACTCATCATCAAGCTCTAACTCAGGATACTCTTCAAGCTCTTCACTCGGTGTAACTATTTCTGGCTCGTATAGCTCATCGTCATCTGTCGATAAATCATTGTTTTGGATATCACCAGCAAGCGGATCATCACCTAAATCAATTTCATCTTCATCAAGCTCATCGTTTAAATCGTCGAGTGACCAATCAGGAACGTGTTCACCTTCATCGCTTGTTTGCTCAAGTTCACTTAAAAGATCATCAACGCTTTTAAAGTTTTCACCGTCGTACTCGTCGAGCGCATCTTCTGGGTCGAGTAAGGTTGAAGACGTATCGGTAAAGTCATCTTCTGATTCAACGTCAAACTCAGGATCTTGTTCAAGCTCAGGCTCTACTTCAAGCTCAGGCTCAGCTTCAAGCTCTGGTTCTGCTTCAAGTTCAGGCTCTGCTTCAAGTTCAGGCTTTGCTTCAAGTTCAGGCTCTGCTTCAAGTTCAGGCTCTGCTTCAAGTTCAGGCTCTGCTTCAAGCTCAGGCTCTGCTTCAA
>NZ_JQFL01000065.1:0-1468 GCF_000764215.1 Pseudoalteromonas sp. ND6B | reverse complement strand
TGAATCGCCCCGAGTTCATCGGAGACCAGTTTGTTTAAGTCAGGCCACTTTACCTGACTCGTTTAAATTATCATAGTAGTCTGTTTCATATTGAGCTGGTGAAATATACCCAATTGAAGATAATAAGCGTTGATTATTAAACCAATTGACCCACTCTAACGTTGCGTATTCAACAGCATCAACATTCTTCCACGGGCCATTTCTGCGAATAATCTCTGTTTTAAATAATCCATTTATTGTTTCAGCCAATGCATTGTCATAAGAGTCACCCACACTGCCTACAGACGCTTGAATTCCAGCTTCAGCAAGTCGCTCAGTGTATCGTATAGACAAATATTGGCTGCCTCTGTCGCTGTGGTGAATTAACCCTTCGGGGTTGCCACGATGCCAAATAGCTTGCTCTAACGCATCAAGAATAAGCTCTGTGTGCATTGTCGTTGATACACGCCAACCTACAATGTATCGTGAAAAAACATCTATCACGAAAGCGACATAAACAAACCCACTCCATGTGGCAACATAGGTGATGTCAGCTACCCAAAGTTGATTTGGCTGCTCAGCAGTAAATTGACGATTAACTAAATCAAGTGGCTTATCTTGTTGCTCGTCAGGTATCGTTGTCTTATGTGCTTTACCCCGACGAACACCTTGAATTCCCATAACTCGCATCAATCGTTCGACTGTACAGCGGGCGACTTGATGGTCGTCAAGCTGTAGCTGCTTCCATATTTTTCTTGCACCATAAACTGACATATTATCCTCCCACACTTCGCGAATGAGTATTATCAGCTCAGCATCACGCTTTTTGCGGTTAGACAGTCGCTCAGGCTCTCTTTGTATCTGTTTATGAGAATAATACGTTGATGGTGCAATCGGCAATTCCTTGCAAATTGACTCGACACCGTAATGCTCTCTGCAAGCATCAATAAAATCCACTATTACTTCTGTTTGCGGTCGAGCTCCGCTTGGGCGAAAAAAGCGGCAGCTTGCCTCAGGATATCATTCGTTCGCTTGAGCTCTTTATTCTCGCGCTCTAAGACGGCAAGGCGTTCTTCAGTTGATTGCGTATTAGAAGAGGGTTTAGACGGTTGAGCTTGAGATTTCTTGACCCATGCTCTAAGTGTTTCTGGGGTACATCCCAGTTTATCTGAAATCGATACTAGCGCAGCCCAAAGAGAAGGGTATTCATGCTGTTGTGTGGTAACAAGCCTAATTGCACGTTCACGAAATTCTGATGTATAGCGATTTGATTTTTTCATAGTTCCAGTTTCTCAAGTTATTGAGTCTCTGGCAAACACGGGGCGATTCAAGAACGCGCGGTAAAACCGTTTGTGATAGGCCGAAAGAATTGGTTATTTAGCCAAACGGCTAACGGTGCCCATGCTAGTGCCACCCTTTACAGCATTGTGGAAACCGCCAAGATAAATGGTCTAATCCCATTTAATTACATCTGTGCTTGCCTTGATGA
>NZ_JQFL01000064.1:0-825 GCF_000764215.1 Pseudoalteromonas sp. ND6B | reverse complement strand
CGCAAGTTAATACGTCCTTCATCGCCTCCAACTGCCAAGGCATCCACCGTGTACGCTTAGTCACTTAACCATACAACCCAAACGGGTCTTTGTTTTGTGACAGTTTAACTTCGCCAGAAGTTAATATTGAATACTAAAGTAGATACCAATCAACAAACGTTAAACGTTTATTAAATGGCACTGAATGATACTGCTATCATTCTTTTTTACTTTTGAAAACTCTGTACAAATACAATGTATTCATACGAATTTTATTATCAGCTTTTCCAAATTTTTAAAGAGCAGAGAATCAAAAACTTCTCAAAATTAAACACACTCTATTCTCAGGTGATTGTGCTACCCGATAAAAGAATATTTATTTTTAAGAAGTAAAGTGGTGGAGCTAAGCAGGATCGAACTGCTGACCTCCTGCGTGCAAGGCAGGCGCTCTCCCAGCTGAGCTATAGCCCCACATATGCTGGTCTTACTGTTTGTATACCGACTTCTTTTTAAGACAAGGCGTAAGTTGAGGCCGTTTAGTTTACTAAACAACGAAGCTTACAACGAAGTATTAAGAAGAAGTGGTGGGTCTGAGTAGATTTGAACTACCGACCTCACCCTTATCAGGGGTGCGCTCTAACCAGCTGAGCTACAGACCCAAACAATAAGTGTTGTTCTCTTTACAATTAACAATCATCTGTGTGGACACTACGAACAAATAAGTTCTAAATCGTATAAGGAGGTGATCCAGCCCCAGGTTCCCCTAGGGCTACCTTGTTACGACTTCACCCCAGTCATGAATCACTCCGTGGTAAACGTCCTCCCGAGGGTTAGACTATCTACTTC
>NZ_JQFL01000063.1:0-818 GCF_000764215.1 Pseudoalteromonas sp. ND6B | reverse complement strand
ATACGTCCTTCATCGCCTCCAACTGCCAAGGCATCCACCGTGTACGCTTAGTCACTTAACCATACAACCCAAACGGGTCTTTGTTTTGTGACAGTTTAACTTCGCCAGAAGTTAATATTGAATACTAAAGTAGATACCAATCAATAAACGTTAAACGTTTATTAAATGGCACTGAATGATACTGCTATCATTCTTTTTTACTTTTGAAAACTCTGTACAAATAACACTGTTATTCATACGAATTTTATTATCAGCTTTTCCAAATTTTTAAAGAGCAGAGAATCAAAAACTTCTCAAAATTAAACACACTCTATTCTCAGGTGATTGTGCTACCCGATAAAAGAATATTTATTTTTAAGAAGTAAAGTGGTGGAGCTAAGCAGGATCGAACTGCTGACCTCCTGCGTGCAAGGCAGGCGCTCTCCCAGCTGAGCTATAGCCCCACATATGCTGGTCTTACTGTTTGTATACCGACTTCTTTTTAAGACAAGGCGTAAGTTGAGGCCGTTTAGTTTACTAAACAACGAAGCTTACAACGAAGTATTAAGAAGAAGTGGTGGGTCTGAGTAGATTTGAACTACCGACCTCACCCTTATCAGGGGTGCGCTCTAACCAGCTGAGCTACAGACCCAAACAATAAGTGTTGTTCTCTTTACAATTAACAATCATCTGTGTGGACACTACGAACAAATAAGTTCTAAATCGTATAAGGAGGTGATCCAGCCCCAGGTTCCCCTAGGGCTACCTTGTTACGACTTCACCCCAGTCATGAATCACTCCGTGGTAAACGTCCTCCCGAGGGTTAGACTATCTACTTC
>NZ_JQFL01000062.1:0-56868 GCF_000764215.1 Pseudoalteromonas sp. ND6B | reverse complement strand
GCCACGTTACCTGCTCTGTGTAGCTATCTGAAGCAGCGCTTTGATAAACCAACAGGCATTGCATTTATCGATTCTACTTCTCTCAAGGTGTGTCACAACATGCGTATTCCTCGCCACCAAGTTTTCGCGGGAAAAGCCAAGCGGGGTAAAGGAACAATGGGCTGGTTTTATGGGTTTAAACTTCACCTCATCATGAATGATGAAGGTGGTTTATTAGCAGTAAAAGTGACAGCTGGGAATGTTGATGATAGACAGCCGGTGTTAGATATGGTCGATAATGTTACAGGTAGTTTATACGCTGATAAAGGTTATGTATCTGCAAACCTAAAAGCGGAACTTGCTGAGCAAGGCATTGATTTTATTACAGGTCAACGAAGTAATATGAAACGTCAGCCAATATCATCTTGGGATAGAGCGATGTTATCAAAGCGTTTTATCATTGAAACAGTTTTCGACCAACTGAAAAATATGGCTCAAATAGACCATACAAGGCACCGCAGCTGCATCTCATTTATGGTTAATTTAATGGCTGGATTAATTGCCTATACCTTTCAGACTAAAAAGCCGAGTATTAAAGTGACTCGGCTTTAATTCTTATGCAGATCTGAGGTTATCTAGGTGGCTAGCTAATATTTTTACTAAAAATATTTCCGAGTTTGGTGAGAGAGCAGACAGTGCTATCAATGGGTTGTCAAAGGATTCAGCTTTTATTTTTACTAGTAAATCGCTGTAACTGTTACAGTCATACAGACAAATAGCTAGGGCTTCTTGGGCTTGTCCAAGGGGAATAGTTAATAATTTAGATAATCGTTTTGCCTGCCTTTTTATATTTACTAGCAGGTCTTCTTTATTAAAAGACATCAATACACCAAAAAACGGCAACGCTAGGCCACGCACCTATGTCACTCAGTTTTTGTGAATATTTAATCTTTTAGTTCAGAGTAAATCCATTTCGTCCTGTTTTCGTGGGAACGGGCTTCTCTGAAAAGCCACTGCAAAAAGCAGTGGCTATTGTCGCAATATTATAAGGAAATGTGAATTGTAGTTTGATGCCTACATGTTCTTTTCAGTGAATTCAGCCAAGCTACTACGCTCTACTTCATCAAATATCAATACTGAGCCTTTTTCATAGTTTCTATACACGTTAACAGCCGCGCTAGCACCTGAAGATGCGGGTGTGACAAACTTATCATCAATCTGGGCTAAGTTGCCCAACACGATTGTGCGACAATTTTTGCCACCACGGCTTAACATGCCCTTAATTTGCGCTCTAGTCATGTTTTGAGCTTCATCAATGATTAAAACAGCATCGTCTATTGAACGACCTCGGAAGTAAGCCATACTAGTAAATTCTATATTGGCTTTTTCGATCACATGCTCAACAGTTGCACTAATATTACCTTCATTGTTATCACCTGAATGCATTGATATAAGCGCATCTGTTATACCTGCTAATAACGGCATTGATTTCTCTGTCAGGTCACCGGGTAAAAACCCCGGATCATCGTCCATAAAGTCTCTGGAGCGCACCACAACGATTTTTTTGTACTTTTTTAACTCCAATACTTGATGCAGCGCCGAAGCAACTGCTAAAAAAGTTTTTCCGGAGCCAGCAGGGCCAAGGATGATATTTAAGTCATAATATGGATCTGTTAATTGGCTTAAAGCTACTGCCTGACGCTGATTTTTAGGCAAAATGCCCCATACTTTTTCTTGTTTACGAGGCAATAACTTTGTGAATACCTCAGTATCTGTTACTTCTGAAATTCGCCCAATGTGTCCAGCTTCATCGTACCAATACATGTTTGGCTGAACTTCATCATTAAATAGACTTATTGGGAAAGTATAAACTTCTCCTGAAACCTTGAAGTCTTTGTCTGATTTAATTCGATCAAAAAGATCTCCTTTAAAGGCTTGTACCCCTGTGTATAAAAGATCAATATCTGATATTTGATTATCTACGGCAACGTCTTCTGCCATGACCCCTACGGTTCGAGCTTTCAAGCGCATATTAATGTCACGGCTAACAATTACTACGTCTTTATCTAAGTCCTTCTGAAGATACAGTGCATAGTTAATTATTCTATTGTCAGCGTCACTTCCAATACCGTGCTTTAACTCTTTAGCCATATCGAGCTGGGTATCAATTCCAATAAACAGTTTTCCTCGTTTAGCTGTTTCAGTAGAAGGCAGTGGAATACCAGCTTCCATCTCTTCTGCACTGTGCCCATTTATTATATCTTCAAGCATACGAATACATACACGAGCATCAGCACTAACCGATTTGTTAGTTCTTTCTTTTAAGTTATCTAATTCTTCTAGAACTGTTAGACAGATGTAAATATCATCTTGATATGACAGGATACTTTTTGGATCATGAACCAACGCAGACGTGTCAAGAACACGAGGGTTTCGGTTTTCAACAGAGCTTTTCATGACGCAGCCCTCCAAAAGTTTGCATCGTTGCTAGAATGCGTGTTGTACTTACATCCCAAATAACAAATACTCTGTAAAGATTGGCTATTGTGGGAATGCTTAAAGTCGTTACAAAAATCCATGTTTAGAGAAATTCTTTTTACTTTTTCTACAGGCCAATAAAAACAAGGGGGTAAAAACTTTAAAATCTTTCCAATTCGGGGTTGTAAAATCACCACCGCATTTTGAATGCTTCGCCCACGCATAAAGTTCACCGATTTAAACTGAACATTGGCTTTTTCCATAATGTAATTACGGCTTGAAACAGGGTTCTCATCTCCTTTATGTAGCACCTCTAAGGTATCAGTTATTGCAGCCAGCCAAGGCGCCATTTTCTCTTCCTCGGTGCCAGGTAAAAAGCCAATCGATTCTGCAATTTCAGGGGTATTACGGGTTACAATGACTTTATCGTAAATACCTTTTTCAATCACCATTTCCAGCGCACACGCAAGTGCCAGTAAGGTTTTACCACATCCCGCTGGGCCGGTTAAAATAACAAGCTCAATAGACGTGTCGAGTAAGGCATCAAGGGCCATTGCTTGGTAAATATTTTTTGGCTTTATTCCCCATGCACTTTGATGCATCAATCGCTCTGCACCAATATCTTTAATGGTAATATGCTCACCATCATACGATTTAACTCTAGCGGCAAACTGATCGCCATCATCAAGTAAATATTCATTACAAAACACATCAGGAATTAAATCTTTAGGGATATGATGAACTGTTTCACGTCCGTGTTGCTCAGTATTACACTCGCCGACATGCTGCCAAAAATCGCCCTCAATTTTTTTATAACCACTGGTGAGTAAATCAATATCGTCAATTAACTGATCAGTACGATAGTCTTCAACATATTTAAGCCCCGCCCCTTTGGCTTTTAAGCGCATGTTAATATCTTTAGTTACTAATATGACTTTTTTATCGCTGTGCTGGTTTTGTAAATGCACCGCACAATTAATAATACGGTGGTCGTTTTCATTGCCCGGCAAACCAGAAATAGAATCGGCAAATAAATGGTCGTTTACAATAATTAAGCTGCCTGTCGATCCGCCTTGTTTATTCCTTGGCAGCGCCACACCTTGTAACATTTGTTCGGGAGTTGCCTGACTCAACACCCCATCAAGGCCACGAATAGCCACTCGCGCATCGCGGCTCACATCGTGTTTTCTATCTTTTATATGATCAAGTTCTTCCAATACGGTCATTGGGATAACCACTTGGTGCTCTTGGAATGACAAATACGCGAGGGGTTCGTGAAGTAATACATTGGTATCTAGCACATACATTTTACTATCAAAATTTGAAGCTTTTCCCATAGTACTTTCCTTACGTTTTATGATTTTTATGCTATACCCAATAAACTAATCAGTGGTTACTAATAAACTTGATTAATTACTTAGGTATATTTTGAGTTTAGTCTATTTGTCATAAAAGTCTGTTTTATGACAAATATCATTTAGTTTGAATTTTCCACAAAATCGACGCACTAATGAGCGCTTAGGGTTGGTAATAATTCATACTTATAAAATTAATTAAAAGTCAGGCAAATAGCGCCTTGCAGTGGTGTTATCTAACAGGTAACATAGCCGCCTTTTTCTTCATAGACGAGACATACATGAATTTTTCCTTAGGTCAGCGTTGGATAAGTGACACAGAGTCAGATTTAGGATTAGGCACCGTTGTTGCCATTGATGGCCGCCAGGTCAGCATTTTATTTCCTGCCAGTGGTGAAAACCGTGTTTATTCTTCTGCAGAAGCTCCGGTAACCCGCGTAGCATTTAATCCTGGTGATGTGATCCGAAGCGTTGAGGAGTGGGAATTACAAGTTGAGTCAATTGAAGTACAAGGCGAATTACTGTGCTATCACGGTGAACGTATTGATAACGGTGAAAAAGCACAATTAAAAGAAACTTTTTTAGATCACTTTATCAAGTTCAATAAACCGCAAGACCGCTTATTTGCAGGCCAAGTGGACCGTTTTGATCGGTATACTTTGCGCTATCAAACTTGGTTACATCAGTTTGAACGTCAGCAGTCACCTATTAAAGGCTTAATTGGTCAACGCGCTAATCTTATTCCGCATCAGCTTTATATTGCTCAAGAAGTCGGTAAACGTTTTGCACCGCGTGTATTACTGTCTGATGAAGTAGGCTTAGGTAAAACCATCGAAGCGGGCATGATTTTACATCAACAAATTATCACCGGTCGTGCCAGCCGTGTACTTATTGTTGTGCCTGAGAACTTACAACACCAATGGTTAGTAGAAATGCTACGCCGTTTTAATTTACGTTTTTCAATTTTTGATGAAGAACGCTGCGACGAAGCGTTTGCTGATTCACCCAATGTATTTGATACCGAGCAACTGGTACTTACTAGCCTTGAGTTTTTAACCAAGAAAAAACGCTGGTTTGAACAAGCTACTTTGGCCGACTGGGATTTATTAGTAATCGATGAAGCGCATCATTTAAGCATTAACAACAATAAACCCAGTGCCGAATACCAACGTATGGCTGAGCTGAGCCAAGATATTCCAGGCCTAATTCTTCTTACCGCTACGCCAGACCAACTGGGTCATCGTAGTCATTTTGCTCGTTTACAACTGCTCGATCCAGATCGTTTTTACGACTATGACGTGTTTAAAGAAGAAGAAGCAAACTACAAAGACGTTGCCGAAGCTGCTAATCAGTTATTACAAGAACAAGCACTGGATGACAGCGCAAAAGCCACATTAATTGAGCTATTAAAAGAAACAGATATCACCGATATCCTTGAAAAAGCCCAACAAGGCGACCTTGCTGCACGCAAAGAAATACTCAATATGTTACTGGATCGCCATGGCACTGGGCGCATATTATTTAGAAATAGCCGCAGTGGCATTGATGGCTACCCTAGCCGTAAATTACATGCCTACCCAATGGCATTACCTAAGCAATACAAAACAGCAATGACCGTACTGGGTAATATGAGTGGCATTCAAAATGCCGAGCTCAGTGCGCAACGTGCACTTTTCCCAGAAAAAATATTTCAAGAATTTGAAGGTGAAAGCGCAAGTTGGGGATTATTTGACCCTCGCGTAGATTGGTTAATTGAAACGCTAAAAACACTCAAGCGTGAAAAAGTACTTCTTATTTGTGCTAAAGCCGAAACAGCAATTAGCCTTGAGCAAATATTACGTGAACGCGAAGCAATTAAAGCGTCTGTGTTCCATGAAGGTATGTCGATTATTGAACGTGACCGCGCTGCGGCATTCTTTGCCGATGAATACGATAACGCACAAATATTACTGTGTTCAGAAATTGGTTCAGAAGGTCGTAACTTCCAGTTTTCACATCACTTAGTGTTATTTGATTTACCACTCAACCCCGATTTACTTGAGCAACGTATTGGTCGATTAGACCGTATAGGGCAAACACAAGATGTGAACATTCACGTGCCTTATTTTGAAAACACGGCCCAAGAAGTACTACTGCGTTGGTATAACGAAGGCTTAGATGCGTTTGAAAGCACATCAACCACTGGGCAGTTGCTGTATAAAGAGTTTAGCGAAGATTTACTTGAGTACATTGCAGCTCATAATTGTGATGAAGATGAGCTAGATCCACTCCTTGAGCAAGTAGCACAGAAAAATGCAGTATTACGCAAACAAATGGAAAGTGGCCGAGATCGCTTACTAGAGCTACATTCATCGGGACAGGGTGCTGCTGATTCACTTGTAGCTGACATTGAAAAGCTCGATAACCAGTTTGAACTGCCAAGCTACATGATCAACGTGTTCGACACCTTTGGTGTAAGCCAAGAAGATAAAGGTGAAAACACCATTATTTTAAAACCCACTGAGCACATGTTAAACGCTTCGTTTCCATCGCTAAAAGACGATGGTATGACAGTAACCTTTGACCGTGATACCGCGCTTTCTCAGGAAGATGTGCACTTTATTAGTTGGGATCATCCTATGGTGCAAGGCACTATGGATATGATTTGTGATGATGATTTTGGTAGTTCATCGGTGGCGTTACTTAAAAACAAAAAGTTACCACCAGGCACCTTTTTTGTTGAGCTAATATTTGTTGCCGAAGCCATGGCACCAAAAGTACTGCAAGTGGGTCGCTTTTTACCCCCTACGCCAATTCGTATTTTACTCGATAAGAGCAGTAATAACTTAGGTGAAAATGTTGGTTTTGATGGCTTTAATCAGCAACTATCTGCGGTAGGTCGTCAAACGGCGAGTAAATTAGCTGGTGCATTACAAAGTGCGGTTCATCCAATGATCAACACAGCAAAAGACATGGCGCAACAAAAGCTGGATGTTATCCGTGCTGAGTCATTAGTAAAAATGCAAACATCGTTAAGCGAAGAGCAACAGCGATTAGTTGCACTGAAGCAAATTAATCCAAACATTCGCCAAGAGGAAATTACCTTTTACGATAAACAACGCAATGAGCTAACCGCACATATTGAAAAAGCGCAGTTAAAACTCGATGCGATTCGTTTGATTGTGGTTTCGCACTAGAGAATCTAGCTGTTAGCTATAAGCTGTAAGCTGTAAGTCGTTAGTTAAAGATCAACTAGCGTGTGTATTGAAAAAAGCGCGATATTTATATCGCGCTTTTATTTTTATATCAATAAGGTACATCTAAATTTCAAATACTAAGCTTATAGTATTTAATTTTATCAATTACTCATTAGTACTTATTTAATTACAGCCACTCATCAGTATCTTGACCGCCTAAAATAGCCATTATTTCAACATCCGTTGCTGAAATTCTGTAATAAATACTGTCTGAGCCACAAACTGCACGCCGATAGCCTGTACGAATATGATCAACCGATTGGTAAGAATAAGGATTTGCAGCTAGCTTTTCAAACATAGAAAAGAAACTGTAAAAGTAAATATCTGCTTGCTGTTGTGAAAATGCTTTGCAACCATATTGATAAATACGACGTAAGTCTTCTTTGGCATCGTTTGAAAGTTTAAATGTGCGCACTACTTAATGCTTGCTTTAAATTCTGCTAACATTTCATCGGCAGATTGAGCACTAAAACCGCTTTTTTCTGCGTTAGCAAGCTTACTATTTATAGCTTCAGCCCTTCTTGCACGTCGAATTAAATCATTCACCAATTCACTTTTATTTGCGTAATCACCGATGTTCTCAACGTGATTACGTAGCCATAAATCATTTTGTTCAGTAAGTGAAATACTTTGTCTTGCCATAATGAATTTCCAAAACGTTAGTCTGGTGTAATTTTACACCAGACTAAAAAATACGCAATTAAACTTTTACCTTTTCCCTTGAGCCTTTGCGCTCACTCCACTAAAATAGCGCACTTCAAAATCACTGAGGTCTGCCGTGTTAGTTAACTACAATCCCCCTATGAGCCCGTATTTAACTATACTGTTTCAAGATGATGATTTACTTATTGTAAATAAGCCTAGCGAATTACTCACCGTCCCAGGTAAAGACCCAAAACATGCCGATAGCTTAATAAATCGCGTCAACCGTGTTTTTCCTAGTGCTAAAATTGTTCACCGTTTAGATATGGCTACCTCTGGCATACTTTGCTTAGCAATGAACAAAGCTGCTCATCGGCATTTAAGTATGCAATTTCAAGAACGCGAAACAGAAAAACGTTATATTGCACGTGTTTACGGGCAACTTGAAACTGAAACAGGCTCTGTTGATTTACCTCTTATTTGTGATTGGCCGAATCGTCCTAAGCAAATGGTTGATCATGACAATGGCAAACCTTCGCTCACTCATTTTAAAGTCCTTGAACGTGAAGCACAGGCAACCCGTGTAGAGCTTACTCCTATTACAGGGCGCTCACATCAGCTGCGCGTGCACATGTTAAGCTTAGGCCACCCTATTTTAGGCGATCGTTTATATGCTCACAAAGACGCACTTTCTGCGGCACCTCGCCTACAGCTACATGCACAAATGCTACAACTCAAACACCCTGTAACGGAGCAAGTACTTACTTTTGAAGCTGAGAGCGAGTTTTAACAAGGATTAATCTTTTAGCTATTTACTGTAAATAGCTAAACTTTAAGAGTGCTATGCCGATACACAAATAAGATTTAAATTAAAAGCTTATTTATGTTTATTACGCAGATGTTTAAAGCCATTATTACTACTCTTGTGCTTGGCTGTACGTTAATCAGTTTCCAAGCGCTGAGTGCTGAGTATATCGCTCCTCCTCCCTTTTCAAAAAATATTGATGCGGATATCTCTCGCCTAGCCCAAAGTGATGAAGTAAAGCCTATTTTAGCTGGTGATACTGAGTTTTTAACTTTATACAGTGAATATATGAGTGCGGACTTTAGAGGGGTAGTCATACTCATTCCTGATTGGCAATCAACGCCGACAAACAATGCAGGCATGAATTTCTTACGTAAAGAGCTGAATAATCAAGGGTATACTTCTTATGCGATGACAGTTCCTGATATTGATTGGCAAGCAGCTCAAGATGATGCAGCAAAAACGATTAATGATCCTGTGGGCAAAAATAATGAAACAGCCAACGCAAATACTAAGCCAGACACCAGTACACAAAAACAGCCCCATCATGCTGACTATGTTGAACAAGTAAATACTGAAGTGGTAGATAACTATAAATTAAAACTAGTCGCTCGCTACGACGCTTTATACCAACAAGCTGCGATGGAGTCTGAGAATATTGTTGTTATTGCACAAGGCACCAGTGCTGGGGTGTTGTTGGAGCACTACGCTGAATTTTCAGACTCAAAAATAAGCGCCTTCATTAGTTTAAGTAGCTACCTTCCTAATACAAAACGTAATGCAAAGTTAAGCCAAATAACATCCTTGGTCACCCCCGCTTTGTTGGATATTTATTTTGCTACAGACAGTAATGATATCTTAATGAACCTTAAAAACCGTCAGCGTTGGGTTAATCGAAATGCAAAGTTTGATTATCGCCAACGTCAGTTGTTTGGATTACGCGATGCGCCGCAGCAACATGCGCGTCTAAGCAAAGAAATAGACGGGTTTTTACGCCGCCTTTTTTAAATACTCGTAAGCAGCTTGAATATCTTGGCTTTTTTTAACCGCGACTTCCATCATATGCTTAGGTAAACCTTGCGATACGAGCTTATCAGGATGGTGCTGAGCCATGAGCTTACGGTAGGCTAATTTAATATCGCGTTGCGATGCGTCTTTATTTAACCCTAATAAAGCCAACGCCTGCGAACGGTTCATATCATTACTTGGTGGTACATGATGCCCTGAACCTTCGCGGTAGCTGCTACTTTGACTTTGCTGCTGTTTAAAACGCTGTTGTTGCTGCCTAAAGTTAAACTCTGCTTGATAACGTTTTAATACAAAGGCAAAGTGTGCTTTAGACACACCTAGCTGCTTGCTTACTTCTTGTAATAATTGCTTTTCTTGTGCGGCAAGCACGCCATCAGAAAACGCCATTTGAATTTGAATTTCTAAAAATAACTGCAGTAAATCGTAACGTTTAGCAAAACGTTCTTTAAAGTCATAAACCGTGTCTTTGAGAGAAAAGTCGCTGTCTTTACCCGATTGAAACGCCTGCTGCGCTTCACGGCGCTCTTCGCCTTTTAAGCCCATTTCATCCATAAACAGCGTCGCTGCTTTAATGTGGGTTTCGCTAACACGGCCATTCGACTTGGCAATATGTCCCATTACCGCAAAGCAACTCGAAAAAAACAACGCTTGGCGTTCGTTAACATCATCGCCTTTAAAAAGGTTAGAAAAGCCGCCAGCTTTATCAAAGTCTTTTTTTAGGCTTTTATCAAACATATGGCCTAGGTATAAGCCTAAAATGGCACCAAATATTTTGCCAAACATAAAACCAAAACAGAAACCGAGAATTTTTCCCCACATTTTAAAACTTACCTCTAATGTTTTATATTTAGCTTATGGCGCTAGTTGTTGGTTAAGAGCCGATAAGCGCTCTGGTGTGCCTACATCGTCCCATTGGCCAATATAGAGTTCAGTGGAGACTAAATGTTCATTTAATTTTTCACGTAGCAAAGGGCCTAATGGCCGAATGCCTGGGGCTAGCCCCTCAAAAAAATCAGCTTGATAGCGCCCTATCCCTGAAAAGGTATACCGCTGGCTACTTGTCGGTAAGTGGCTCAGTATAAAGTCGCCATCAGGATTATGCGCAGGGTTTTCAACCAATACAATGTGCGCCTCTTTAGGCTGTAAATGTAGCTGCATTAATGCACTGACATCATAGTCGCTGTAAACATCGCCATTGATCACAATAAATGACTCCCCTAATAAGGGAAGTGCTTGAATAATACCGCCTGCGGTTTCAAGCCCGCCCGTCACTTCTTGGCTATAGGTTATAGTCACGCCCCACGCGCGCCCATCTGCAAAATAGGTTTTTATTTTATCTCCTTGCCACGCAAGGTTAATTATTATTTGAGTAATACCTGCAGCCTTTAGGCGCATAATATGATGCTCAATCAGTGGTTTTCCCGCTACACATAACATAGGCTTAGGTAACTCTGCGGTGAGCGGCATCATACGTTTACCGCGCCCAGCGGCTAATATCATCGCCTTCATGGTTGTTCCTCTTTTAACCGCTGTTGCACCTTTGGCACCACGCTAGTTTTTATCAAAGCCGATAAGTCGCTAAGCTCAGGGTATTGTGCCGCCACCTCTATTACGTATTCAAGTGTAGGGAGTATATTTGCTAAGTAACCTTGTTTACCATCACGCAAATATAAACGACAAAAAATACCCGCCGCTTTTAAATGGCGTTGTAAACCCGTTAAATCAAACCAATATTTAAATTCTGCAAATGACTCGTTAGTTATTAAACCTTGGCGTTTAAATTCGTCGTAACCAAACTCAAGTAAATGATTCAGCTCGTCTTTAGGCAATTTAAAGTAGCAGTCTCTTAAAAGTGAGACTAAGTCGTAACATAATGGGCCTTGTACCGCGTCTTGATAATCAATAATCGCCCATTGCTGCTCGCAGCGCATAATGTTACGACTGTGATAATCCCGGTGCATTGTGACTGTAGGTTGCTCAAGCAGTGTATTTATTAGCAGCGCTGTGCTTGTTTGCCAAGTCTGTTGCTGCTCAGCGCTGAGCTCTGCGCTAATAAAATCATTAACCAGCCAATTTTTAAAAATATCCAGTTCAAGTGCAATAAAATCACGGTCATACGGATTCATTGACGGCGCGGCTGGAGTTTTTGCCCACTTGGCACTTAAACTGATCAGTTGCTGGTAATACTCGCTGCGATTCGCATCATCAAGCAAGTCAGCTAAATGGGTGCTACCTAAATCACTTAGAATAAAAAAACCTTGCTGCTCGTCGCTATTAATAATACGTGGTAATAAAAACCCCTGCTCAGAAAACACCTTGTTTAATGCAATATAAGGGACGTTGTTAACTTTTTTTGGATCGGAGTCCATCACAATAAAGTTTTTATTTTCAGCGTTTAACCTATAATAACGGCGAAAACTGGCATCGGCGGTTATTGCATTAAGCGCATAGGATCGCTCACTAAAGTGAGTATTAATAAACTGTTGTAAACTCTCAAAGCGTGTCATTTTATAAGCTATCTATTTTTCACTAATTACTTTGCCATTGTTTTCCTTTATTATGTATAGCTTGTAACTAATCACAGAGCATAAAGGTCGATAAATGAGCAAAACCTGGGGCATTTTGATGCTAAGCGTACTGAGCGCACCATCGCTTGCCGAAACTGAACTGACACACAATTTTTGTGGCACTTCAATGCAAACCAGAGCTTGGCAACCGCTTGCTGGCCTTGAGCTTGGAACGGTTGATATCAGCGCTGATGACGTTGAGCTTTTAGGCACACAAAGCGCTGAATTTACTGGCAATGTTGATATTAACACCGTTAACATGAGTTTGTCCGCACAATCAGCACTGATTGATAAACAACGTGGCCTACTTAATGCCACTGGCCCAATTACCTATCGCGATTATGTAAGCCACGTACAAAGTTCGGGCTTAAATGCCGATTTAAATAACTCAGCATTTAGTTTATTAGGCGCACAATACAGCCTAACACAACAACAAGGCAAAGGCGGCGCGGAAAAGCTCACCATCGATAAGTCTGGCTTAATGCTGATGAATGCAAGCTTTACTGCGTGCCCAGGTAATACGCCTGTGTGGGCTATTGAAGCCGATGAAATAAACTTATCACGTGAAGAAGGCTGGGGCGAAACCTACAATGCCGTGCTACGTATTTTAGATACGCCAGTACTCTATTTACCTTATTTTACTTTCCCACTCGATGAGCGCCGTAAGTCAGGCTTATTAACGCCCAGCTTTTCAAGTTCAGATCGCTATGGGTTAGAAACGATTACGCCTTATTATTGGAATATTGCCCCTAATTATGATGCCACTATTACCCCGCGTTATATGTCACGTAAGGGGCTACAATTACAAACTGAATTTAGATATTTAACCCCAGAGCACCAAGGTTTAGTGGCTGTAGAATATTTAAATCAAGATGACTCAGAGCCTGAGCTTAACGAGCGTTTTTTGTTTCATTGGCAACAAAAAAGTTATATTGGTGAAGACTGGCGAGCCAGTATTGATATTACCAATGTTAGTGATGACAACTACCTAACTGATTTAAACTCCGCTTATGCCAGTAAAACCGATACGCAGCTTTATCGTACCGGCTCGCTAACCCATATGGGCGAAATGTGGCGTACTGATATAAAAGTGCAAAACTTTGAAGTACTCGGTGACCACTTAGAATCATACACGGCGTTACCACAAATTAGCTTTACCCAAACCACCCCGTGGAAAATTGATTATTTCGATTTTAGTGTTTCAGGCGAGCTGAGCCATTTTACTAACAGCTCTGCGGTAATTGACCAAGCCACTCGTGTGCATATAGAGCCTAAAGCACGCTTTGATTACAAAGAGTATGCATGGTCGTTTTTATCTGAAGTGAGCTTATTGCAAACTAACTATAAACAAGACGGTGATTTACAGGGTACACAGTATAGCGATAATGTTTCGCGTACTTTGCCAAAAGTGCGCTTATATTCTCAGCTTAACTTTGAGCGCGACACCTCAATTTTTATCGACGATGGTATTCAAACTCTAGAGCCACAAATTCAGTATTTATATACGCCTAATAAAGATCAGTCTGACATTGGCTTATACGATACCACCAAGTTACAAGATGACTTTTTTGGTTTATTCAGGGATGCGCGTTTTTCAAGTGTTGACCGAATTGCCGCAGCTAATCAATTTACGCTCGGGGCTACAACGCGTTTATTTGATAAGAAAAATGAAGAAGTATTTAACTTCAGCGCAGGCCAAATATTTTATTTAAGTGATTCAGCCAAGCCTACAGAGCAAGGGCTTAATAGCGATAGTAACTACAATGCCTTGTTTGCAGCGCAAACCATGTTACATTGGCACCGCCGCTGGTATTTATCGGGTGGTATTCAGTACGACACGGATGGCAAGCAAATTATCCAGTCAAATTTAACCTTAGACTACAAAGGTGACGATAATCAGCTGGTTCAATTGAACCATCGCTATGCAAATGATGTCTCAGGAAATACAATCGAGCAAGCGGGCTTATTTACAAGCATCCCTATCAGTGACGAGTGGCAATTTATTGCAAGTTACCATCGCGATCTTGATAATAACCGCAGTATTGAAGTATTTAGTGGATTACAGTATGAATCGTGCTGTTGGGCGTTCCAAATTACTGGCCATCGCCAAATTGAAACTGATTTAAATCAGTCAATTGGGCAACCCCAAGCCACTTTTGATTCGAGTATTCGTTTGAATTTTGTATTAAAAGGGCTTGGTAGTAAAAGCCGTTACGATGCTCAAAAATTATTACAACAAGGTATTTTTGGTTATCGTAGGCCGTATTTTCTTAATGACTAAACTGCTTTATTTATAGTAAAAATTTACAAATAACTATATCAATTTAGCCGTATTTAGCATTACAACAGTACTATTAGTAAGAGTAGTAAAAAGAATATGAATTTAAAAAAATTATTAACATCAGCAGTTTTAACGTTCAGCTTATGCCAAAGTGCATTTGCCGCCCCTGTCGAAATAGATAAAGTAATTGGTATTGTAAACCAAGGCGTTATTTTAAAAAGTGAAGTAGACACCATTGTTGATCGCGTAAAAAAACAAGCAGAAGAACAAAACCAACAGCTGCCAAAAGACGAAACACTGCGTGTTCAGGCGATTGAGCGTTTAGTAAATCAAACCTTGATGATGCAGATGGCTGAGCGTATGGGCTTAGAAATTTCAGATAGCCAGCTTGACCAAACCCTTGCCAACATGGCTAAAGAGCAAGGCGGTACAATTGCTGATTTGCGTCGTACTATTGAAGCGTCGGGTGAGAGCTTTCAAGCTTACCGCGAAGAAATTCGTAAAGAGATAACCACGCAACAAGTTACGCGTGCAAACGTAGACCGCCGTATATATGTAAGCGACCAAGAAATTGATAACTTACTAAAAATTATGGATAGCCAAGGACAAAATGCCGAAGAATATGATATTGGTCATATTCTTATCGATATTCCAAGTGGTGCAAGTGCAGACGACGTAAGCTCAGCAAAAACACGCGCAGACAAAGTTATTGAACTGCTGCAAGATGGCCAAGAATTTAAGCGTATTGCCATTTCATCATCAAGTGGCTCAAAGGCCCTTGAGGGCGGCCAATTAGGCTGGATGGGTATTAACGAAATGCCATCGTTATTTGCAGAAGCTGTAAAAGGTAAAAAGAAAGATGCGATTATTGGTCCACTTCGTTCCGGTGCGGGTTTCCACATCATTAAAGTACAAGACGTACGTGGCCGCCAAGTAGTTGAAACCACCGAAGTTAAATCTCGTCATATTCTTATTAAGCCTTCAATCATTTTAAGTGAAGAAAAAGCACGCACTATGCTAGCAGGCTTTGTTAAAGATTTACGCGCCGGCGATGCTGACTTTGCAGAACTTGCTAAAGAATACTCACAAGACCCCGGTTCAGCACTTAAAGGTGGTCAATACGATTGGACTGATCCAACCACCTACGTGCCTGCGTTTAGAGATACGTTACTATCACTTGATAAAAACGAAATCAGCGAACCATTTAGAAGTCAATTTGGCTGGCACATTGTGCAGTTACTAGATAAACGTGTTGCAGATAAGACCGAGCAAGCTAAACGTAATCGTGCACATGGCATGTTGTTTAATCGTAAATTTAAAGAAGAAAGCTTTAACTGGCAGCAAGAAATGCGCGAACAAGCCCATGTTGAAATTTTCCCAATAGACGAATAATTATGACCTTAAGAATTGCGGTAACCCCCGGAGAACCTGCAGGCATTGGCCCTGACTTGCTATTAAAACTGGCACAGCACAGCTGGGATGCACAGCTAGTAGCAATTGCAGATGCATCGCTACTAAAACAACGCGCTAAACATTTAGGTTTAAACATTAAGTTAATTGAATTTGATGAAAGCGCCGAAGCCATGCCTACAGCGGCTGGCAGCTTATATATAAAACAGATTGATTTAGCCGAGTCAGTTGAACTGGGTGTGCTAAATGACGCAAACGGTCAATACGTACTAGATACACTGCGTATCGCCAGTGAGAAGAATATGGACGGCACTTTTGATGCCGTTGTTACTGGCCCTGTTCATAAAGGTATTATTAACCAAGCCGGTATTTCTTTTAGTGGCCACACTGAGTACTTTGCTCAACAGTCGGGCACCGCTGATGTTGTTATGTTATTGGCTACCGAAGGGCTGCGAGTTGCATTAGTAACAACGCATATCCCGCTTGCTTATGTTGCTCGTGCTATTACCCAAGAGCGACTGGTTAAAGTGGCTAATATTCTTAATCATGACTTAAAAACCAAGTTTGGTATTGAGCAACCGCGTATTTTAGTCTGTGGCTTAAACCCGCACGCTGGTGAAGATGGCCATTTAGGCCGCGAAGAAATCGACACGATAACGCCTACACTTGACATACTAAGAGCTGAAGGGATGAACTTAATCGGTCCTTTACCAGCAGATACATTATTTCAAGATAAATACCTAAATGAAGCCGATGCAGTACTGGCTATGTATCACGATCAGGGATTACCTGTGCTAAAATACAAAGGATTTGGTAAGTCAGTGAATATAACTCTTGGCCTTCCATTTATCCGCACTTCAGTCGACCACGGTACTGCGCTTGATTTAGCCGGTACAGGCGATGCTGATGTTGGCAGTTTTGAATTAGCGATCCGCGAAGCAATTAAGCTCGCCCATGAAAAAGCACAGAATCAATGACCGATAAAGTACACTTAGGACACCGCGCCCGTAAACGTTTTGGCCAAAACTTTTTATTCGATGAGTCAATCATTGACAAAATCGTCACCGCTATCGATCCTAAACCGCAAGATAATTTAGTAGAAATTGGCCCAGGTCTAGGCGCTATTACCGAGCCTGTTGCCGATTTAAGTGGCCATTTAACGGTTGTTGAGCTAGATAAAGATTTAGCCCAGCGTTTAATTGAACACCCATTTTTAGGGCCAAAATTAACCGTAAACCAAGGCGATGCAATGAAGTTTGATTTTGCAAGCCTGGTTAAAGATGACAAAAAGCTAAAAGTATTCGGCAACCTGCCGTACAACATTTCAACGCCTTTGTTGTTTCACCTGTTTGAATTTGCCGATCATATTGAGCACATGCACTTTATGCTGCAAAAAGAAGTGGTAAAGCGCATGGTAGCAGGCCCAGGTAGTAAAACCTTTGGTCGCTTGAGTGTGATGACTCAGTATTATTGTCATGCGATGCCTGTGGTAGAGGTACCGCCTGAGTGCTTTAAACCGGCACCTAAAGTCGATTCTGCGGTTATTCGCTTAATCCCTAAAAAGGCACAGCAGCGCACCGCTAAAAGCGTTAAAATATTAAACACCGTTTGTTTAGAAGCGTTTAATCAGCGCCGTAAAACGTTGCGTAACAGCCTTGGCAACCTTCTAACCGCTGACGAATTAACCAGCATTGGCATTGATATTACTTTGCGTGCTGAGAGCCTGTCGTTACAACAATTTATTGATATAGCTAACTGGATTTATGACAACAAGCAGTAATATAGGATCACCTGTAAAGGTATCTATTGAAACGTTTTATGTAGAAGAGCAATCGCAACCTGAACTAGATAAGTTTGTGTTCGCCTACTCCGTTACTATAAAAAACCACAGTTTATGCAGTGCAAAGCTACTTAGCCGTTATTGGCTAATTACTGATGCCAATGGCAAAGAAGTAGAAGTGCAAGGCGAAGGTGTGGTGGGTGAAACCCCAGATATAGCCCCAGGTGAAAGCTACAAATATACCAGTGGTGCAATAATAGATACACCGGTAGGCACCATGCAGGGACATTACACTTTACGTAACGAGTTTGGTGCTGAATTTAAAGCACCCATAAACGTATTCCGCTTAGCCTGCCCTAATATCCTACACTGATAAAAACAGGTAACAATGGCCGACTACGCAATAGGTGATTTACAAGGCTGCTTTGACGAATTTAGTTTATTATTAAAGCAAGTCGACTTTAACCCTAGCAAAGATCACTTATATTTAGTGGGTGATATTGTCGCTCGCGGCCCAGACTCTAAAGCGTGCCTTGATTATATTTATCAACATCAAGACAGCGTTAGCGTCACATTAGGCAATCATGACTTACACATGATTGCCTGTTATTTAAACAACGTTACACCTAACCCCAAAGACAAACTCACTGCACTGTTTAACAGTAGTAAACTGCCCCACTACATCGCGTTTTTACAAACTCAGCCTTTAGCGCTTTATTTAGAACAATATAATTGTTTTATCTCTCATGCAGGCCTTAACCCTGATTGGTCGTGCGAGCAAGCCATTAAGCACGCTCAATTTGCGCAGCAATGCTATGGTGCTGATAACGCTAAGTTCTTCTTAAAAAACATGTATCAGCCTCACCCGCTAAAATGGACGGAGCAACTTGATGATGCTGCTAAATTTCGTTACATCGTTAATTATTTCACTCGCATGCGCTTTATTACGCCTGATAATTTGCTCGATTTTAATGCAAAAGAAGCAACAACAAATTCATCATCACTAATTCCTTGGTTTTCTCACCCTGCCATTATGAACGCTCAACATGACCTAATTTTTGGACACTGGGCAGCACTTGAAGGCAAAACGCCCTACAACCACCTTTATGCTCTAGACACGGGTTGCGTATGGGGTGGCTCAATGACACTAATAGAACTGCAAAGTAAGCAAAAATTTTCAGAAAAATCACAACTTTTGTCTAAATAAACTGAAAAAAGTTAATACATCTGTTAAGTTTAAGAGTGGATGTTAAATTGTATAATTACAAAACATTCACAATAATGTGTAAAAAATAGCAATGCTCTTATAATTGAGTTAAACATAGACAGTAAACGAGTGTTATTGCCTACATTATTTTTTATCTTTAATAAAAGACTTAGTTTGTAATTAAGTTTTGCGGTAAATTTAGCAACTAACTATTAACAGTAAAAATTAATTATTTTTAATTACTTAACTTATTGTTGAAAGCGCCGATAAGTTTTAATAGACGTATTTTTGAATGGAAAACCATATGAATCTAACAGTGAGTCAACGTATTTGGGGTGGTTTTATATTTATCACTTTATTACTTTTAATTATTGGCGGTAACTCTTTAATAAAAATAGCAAATATAGATCGTTCAACTCAAAAAGTTAATCAGCTATCGCTTCCTGCATTAAACAAGAGCGCTCAGTTACAAGCTGAATTTATTTTGATGAGTAAAGCCGCTCAAGCTAGTTTCCATATAACATCGGCTCAAGAACTCGCCACGTTAAAAGCGCAAATAGAAGAGCAAAAACAAATATTTAATAAATTGCACCGCGAACTACAACAAGTTGTTAAAGACGATCCACAGTTAAACAAAAGCAGCCTTGAAGTTGAAAAAACCTACCAGAGCTTTTCAAATATCATAAACAGCCTGCTTAAAGATAAAAACACCCAGCTAGTGCTTAACAAAAAGCTCAAAGCTCAATTAGAAACCGTTGAGCTTGCGGCAGAAGATGCAAACTCTATGGTGCTTGATATTATTGATATTGATGATTTAGAGGATAATCACCCACGCGCTTATCAAGCAGCTAATAATCTAGAAAATAACTTTATGTCCGTGGTTACCAGCAGCACCGACATGCTAACCGTTAAAACGCTTAACACGCTCGATATTATCAAAAACGAGCAAGTGTATTACTTTGAAGAAGTCGTTCGTACCGTTTCATTAATAAAGCCGGCGATAGAGCAAAGTCACAGCAGCTTGTTTAATGACTTAAAGGGTTATGTAGATACCCTAGAGAGCAATATTTTAGGTAACGATAGCCTTTCAGCTAATAAAAAACGCCTTATTGACGCAATAAGCACAACCGAGCGTGAATTAGCAGAGTCTGAAAAAGCGACTAAAACAGCGCTTAGCCAAATTGACGAATTAGTATTACAAGCCAGTGGCGTTGCATTTACATTACAAGAAGGCGTACGTAGTGACGTAAACTCAGCTAATTTATGGACATGGATAGGTATGATCATTGCGACTATTATCGCTGTGCTTGTAGCCATCATTACGGTTAACCGTATTACTAAGCCATTAGCGGAAGTAAATCGTATTCTAGATATTGTTGCCAGTGGTGATATGACTCAACGCTTAGATGACAGCGCAAAAGATGAATTTGGTGAGTTATCGAAAAGTTGTAATACCTTAATTGATAGCTTACGTAGCTTAATCACCGGTATTATTTCACGTTCAACACAACTTGCAGCTGCTTCTGAGCAAACCTCAACAATTACCGGTGAATCAAGCAAAGCAATCAGTAATCAGCAAGCGCAAGTAGAGCAAGCAGCAACCGCAACCACTGAAATGAGCAGCACATCACAAACAGTGAGTAATAGTGCACAACAAGCACTGAGCGAAATTAAAAATGCCGATAAAGAAGCGGAGCGTGTTAAAGGCATTTCAAATCAAAACAAAGCAACCATTGAACAACTCGCTTACGAAGTCGATGAAGCATCAAGTGTTATTAATAAACTACACAAAGATAGCGCATCAATTGGTAGTATTTTAGACGTTATTCGTGGCATTGCAGAACAAACTAACTTACTTGCACTTAATGCGGCCATCGAGGCAGCGCGTGCCGGAGAATACGGTAGAGGGTTTGCCGTGGTAGCTGATGAAGTAAGATCACTTGCAAGTAAAACGCAAGAGTCGACCCAAGAAATTCAATCTATGATTGAATCACTACAGTCTGGCGCTGAAGAAGCAGTTAAAGCCATGGAAAAAGGTAAAGAACGTGCTGTTTCGTGTGTTGAACAAAGTGATTTAGCCAATAGTGCGCTGGATTCAATTACCCTTGCGGTATCACAAGCGCACAATGTCAGTGAAGAGATATCAACAGCAGCACAAGAGCAACAACAAGTATCACAAGAGATCAGTGAACGCTTAGAATCTATTGTTGCTATTGCCGAGCAAACAGCAGAAGGTGCTGTACAAACTAATATTTCAAGTTCAGAAGTGGCTAAGTTAGCCGAAGAACTAAGAATATCAGTAGAGAACTTTAAAGTATAAATATCGCACTGTAAGTAGCCCTAGGGCTACTTACAGCTCACACCCTAGTAAGTCATAGTAAAACACCCACTTCCTCATTAGGTATGCTTACACGCCCCACAATCTCACTCTAAATACACAACACTCAACTGCTTAGTCTGTAAAGTCATTTAATGCCCATACTCCTTATGTTTTCTTTGGTTATACCCATTCGCTTAATTAAGTGGTCTATTTTGAGGATGAAAAAACGTGTTGATAGCAAGGAAAAAAATTTGCTATTTAGTTGTTCTAAATGAGATTTTTTTAACGCAGATAGCGAAACGTTTAGCCCCGTAAAATAATTAAGTATGATTGCGAATTGGTATTAGATGGACATAATTACGGTAGGTATATTTTCGGTGGCTAATAGAGTGGATTTAAAAACAAAAAACCCAGCATAAGCTGGGTTTTTACATTTCTGAAAGAAAACTAAATTACTTGATTTTAGCTTCTTTGAAAATCACATGTTTACGAGCCTTAGGATCGAACTTTTTGATTTCCATTTTTTCAGGCATGTTACGCTTGTTCTTGTCGGTAGTGTAGAAAAAACCAGTACCAGCAGTTGAAACTAAACGGATCTTATCGCGCATAATTCAGTTCCTTAAACTTTTTCGCCACGAGCACGGATTTCTGTAAGAACCGTGTCAATGCCTTTTTTATCGATAATACGCATACCTTTAGTAGTAGTGCGTAATGTTACAAAACGTTTTTCACTTTCAACCCAAAAACGGTGTGTTTGTAGGTTAGGTAGGAAACGACGTTTAGTCGCGTTTCTCGCGTGTGAACGGTGGTTACCAACCGCTGGACGCTTACCTGTAACTTGACATACTTTAGACATGTCTATATATCTCCAATAACTTCGCTCGAGCTTAATTTTTCCCTAAGGCCATGTATTTGTGCCCTAGAGATAAATCGAAGGGCGCTCTTTATACAGCTTTTACAGGCAAAGATCAAATACTGATCTTATCCAACCAGCTCATGTGTAAATTTTATAGCGGCTAATTATAAAGATCGAATGCCCTTAGGGAAAGTAAAAACTGCATTTAAATTAAACTAATTTGCCAAAACACACTAAACCGCTCATTTTTAGCACATATCTGCGAGCGATAAACTTAAATAAGTCCCCGTTCAGCAAACGAAACACAATTTTCACCACCAATAATAATATGATCCAACACATTTATGTCGACTAATTGCAGTGCTTGGCACAATTTATTGGTAATTAACTTATCGGCCTGACTCGGTTCTGCAATACCACTGGGGTGATTATGTGAGAAAATAACCGCTGCCGCATTATTTTTTAACGCTGCTTTGACTACTTCACGGGGATACACACTGGCTGCGTTAATCGTACCATAAAATAAGATTTCATCTTTCAATAAACGATTTTGGCTATCAAGATACAACACCATAAACACCTCCTGCTGCAGCCCTCGCATTTGCAAGGTTAAATAGTCGTATACAGCTTGAGGGGAGTTAAAAACGGCATCGCGAACAAAGCCTTCTTGCATATAGCGTTGACTCAGTTCAAGTACCGCTTGTAGCTGTACATATTTAGCTGTTCCTAGCCCTTTTTGCGCACAAAATTCATCTATGCTGGCATTAAACAAATTATGCAGGGTTTTATTTTCATTGAGCAGGTGCTGTGCCAGCTCTATCGCATTCATACCGGGTAAACCAGTACGTAAAAATATAGCCAATAGTTCAGCATCAGAGAGTGCCTTTGCGCCTTTTTCTAGCAGCTTTTCTCGCGGTCTGAGTGAATTAGGCAGAGAGGTTAATTGCATCGTTCATCCTTGAAAGCGGTCAGTATCATATAACTGTAATGCAAAATTAAAAATTAGCGCGATAAAACGCATTTTATCTTAGCTGTCACGCTCAAGATTTGTTATTTTAGCCAGCATATTTTATAAAATTGATGAACAACCATGATTAATTTAACAAATAAAAAAATAGTGCTGGGAATTAGCGGTGGAATTGCAGCCTATAAATGTGCCGAACTCGTAAGACGTTTAAAAGACCATGGTTGTGACGTTAAAGTTGTAATGACTGAATCAGCAAAGCATTTTATTACCCCGCTAACGATGCAAGCAGTCAGTGGTGAAATGGTGTCTGACTCATTACTCGACCCATCAGCAGAAGCTGCAATGGGACATATTGAATTTGCCAAATGGGCTGATTTAATTTTAGTTGCCCCTGCCACCAGCAATATTATTGCAAAAATGGCCGCAGGCATTGCTGATGACCTACTCACTACGTTATTGCTCGCAACCCCTGCAAAAGTAGCCATAGCGCCGGCAATGAATCAGCAAATGTACGCACACCTTGCAACGCAAGCTAATATAGCCACTTTAAAGGCGCGTGGCGTTGCTGTTTGGGGACCTGGTAAGGGTGAGCAAGCCTGTGGTGATGTAGGTGCAGGGCGAATGCTTGAACCGCATGAATTAGTGAGTTTATGCACTGAACCTGCGCAACCACAACTCTTAGCGGGTAAAACCATTACTATTACCGCAGGTCCAACCCGAGAACCTCTCGATCCGGTGCGTTTTATATCAAACCACAGCTCAGGAAAAATGGGCTATGCACTAGCACAAGCTGCTTTATCATTTGGCGCACAAGTTAACTTAATTTCAGGCCCGGTAACCATTACCGCACCGCAAGGGGTTAATTTAATTAATATAGAAAGTGCTGAGCAACTATTGCAAGAGTCACTCAATTACGCTCCTCAATCAGACGCCTTTATTGGCTGCGCTGCTGTAGCCGATTACCGTGCAGCAAATATCGCCACACAAAAGATGAAAAAACAAGGTGATGAACTCACTCTTAGCTTAGTTAAGAACCCAGACGTTATAGCAGCGGTGGCAAACCTTACACAAAGCCGCCCTTACACTGTCGGCTTTGCAGCAGAAACGCAAAATGTTGCTAATTACGCTAAAGGGAAACTAGCCAATAAAAACCTCGATATGATTTGTGCTAACGACGTATCGCAAAGTGATTTGGGCTTTAATTCAGAGCGTAACGCACTCACTCTTTACTGGCAAAATGAACAACTCGATTTACCTGAGACCAGCAAAACAGAAATAGCTATCAAAGTGATCGAACAGCTTGCCAAACGATTATAAAAAGGCTGGAAACAAACTGAATAAAACATTAACATGATGACGCCTTGTGACCTTTTAGTGTAATTTTATCTCGCTAATATAGTTTAATGCTTGCGCAGTACCAGAGCTTCACCGTAACACGTGAAAATACCGCCTCACTGGTTACTGCCTGTAGCAGCACTAGGCCGGTAGCTGTGTTATCGCACATTGATGTAGAAAAAATAACTATTAAAAAAGGAATGTTCATGCCTGCGACAAAAAAAAGTAATCGCAAAGAGCAAATACTGCAAGCACTCGCACAAATGTTAGAAACCAGCCCAGGCCAGCGAATTACAACAGCCAAACTTGCCGCAGAAGTTGGCGTTTCTGAAGCGGCTCTTTATCGTCATTTTCCTAGCAAAGCGCGAATGTTTGAAGGGTTAATTGAATTTATTGAAGACACCCTGCTATCACGTATTAATCTTATTTTAGATAACGAAAAAGAAAGCAAAGCACGCGTATATAACACCCTATTACTGCTGCTAACATTTGCTGAGAAAAACCCTGGCATTACTCGTATATTAACAGGCGACGCCCTACAAGGTGAGCAGGAACGACTTCGCGAACGTGTACAAGGCTTATTTGAAAAGCTAGAAACCCAATTCAAACAAATTCTTAGAGAGCGTAAGCTACGTGAAGGTAAAAACTTCCAAAGCGATGAGTTAACCCTAGCTAACTTTCTGCTTGCCTACGTTGAAGGTAAAATGAATCAGTTTGTGCGCAGTAATTTTAGTGCTCGCCCAAGTGAACAATTTGAAAAACAATGGCCAGAATTACAAAAAATTTGGTTATAAGGTTTTAGGTTTTAGGTTTTAGGTAATATGATAATCTTGCTAGCAAGGTTATTAAATTAAACTCTTTAACCTTCGCCTATCACTAAGTCCACATAAACTCTGTGTTCTTTTTATAAATTAGACTTAAAAATAAATTTGAACACAGAGCAGAAAGTAAAAAAATTAAAAACCACAATTAAACGTCCGCTTCCCTAACTTTTTACGGATACATAGCACCTCGCATCCCGTAGCCCGAAAGTTTTACCTTTTACCTTTTACCTTTTACCTTTTACCTTTTACCTTTTACCATTCATTTTTAACCTCTCATCTCTGCCCTGCTACCACTTATCGTATCTACTCGAATTGTTATTAAAACTCGTTACAATAAAATAATGTTAAAAAACGAGAATCTATAATGAAAACACAACTCACTCTTATAGGCAGCGCACTTATTGCAAGCTTAACGAGCGCCAGTGCCTTAGCAAATAAGCCACTAGAATTTAAAGATGTATTTGATTTTAAATCTGCAAAAGGTACGCAGCTCTCTGAAAATGGTCAAATTCTCTCTTTTAGTGCAACCCCTTATCGCGGCAATGCCACAGGGCAAGTCTACTCGCTAAATAACAACAAGCTTATTGCTGAAGTAGAGCGAGGCACTCGCCCTACAATTAACAAAATGGCGAACTGGGTTGCATTCACTCAAGTGCCTACCCTACTTGAAAAAGAAACCACAAAGAAAAAAAGTGACTTAAAAAACAATTTAGTATTAGTGAATACCCAAACTGGTGAGCAACAACGTTTTAATGACGTAAAAGACTACGTACTTGCTAATAACGGCCAATGGCTTGCCTATCGCAAAAATGAAAGCACCGACGCGGATGATAAAACCTCCGACAACAATAGCGCTATCACTGCTGACAAAAAAGATAAAAGCTACCCGCTGGTTATCATCAACTTAAATGATAAGCGCACCCATACTCTTGAAAGTGCCTTCACCTATGATATTAGCGCCACCAGCGATCAGCTATTAGTGAGCCAAAGCTATGTGGATGGTAACAATAATCAAATTACTTTGTTTTCACTCGATGACTTCACCAGCACGGCATTAATTGATGAGCCGGGTGTGGTTGCCAGCAAAATAGCTTGGCATCCAATCAATAAGAGTGTTGCATTTACCTTAGGTAACTATGTGAACGATGATAAGCGCCGCCGCCAGTACGAATTAACGCTTTGGCAAAACGAGACGCTTACCACTGTGCATTCACCTAACCCAGAATGGTTAATGGGTAAAACCGCGACATTAACGTGGGCCGAAGATGGTACACGCTTGTACTTTGAAAACCGCCCAAAACTTGCTGAAAAAGTTAAACAAAAGGAATATACCGATGAGTCGTCACTGTATGACTTTGAGGTTATTCGCGACCAAAAAGGGTTAAATGTATGGCACAACAACGATGCGCAAATTAAACCTCGCGAAGAGCAGCAATGGAATGAAAATAATAAAAATCGACATTACACGGCGGTATACCATGTAAACTCGCAACAAGTTGTGCAGTTAAGCACACCAAATATGCCTGAGGTCGCACTTAATACTGAACGCGCGGATTCATTATTAGGTTACTCAAATTTAGCTCATCTTGAAAAAGTAATGTATGGCGGTTTTTTTGCTGACTACTTTGCTGTTGATATAAAAACGGGTAAACAAACCCCTATTATTAACGACTACCCATTTAGACCAAGCCTTGCGCCTAATGGTCAGTTTGCTGCTTACTTTGATAATAACCAAGTACAGCTTAAAAACTTAGGCAATAACAAAGTGAGCGTACTCAGCAAAGCAGTTAACGCCACCTTTGCCGATGACAAACACGATTACCCATCTAAGCAGCCTGGCTATGGCTTTGCTGGCTGGCTTAACGATAGCAGCGAAATACTGGTTTATAGCAAATACGATATTTGGTCGTTTAATGTAAATACCAAGCAAGCCAAACGCTTAACTAATGGTAAACAAAGTAATACTCAGTACAGAGTGATCACACTTGATAAAAGCCAAGTGGGCTTTAACAGTAAGGATACGCTGCTGCTCTCTGCAATTAACTTACAAAGTAAGCAAAGAGAAGTTGCTAAACTTAATTTAACAACGCTTAACGTTACTAAAGTACTCACAGGCAATAAACGCTTTGATGTAATTAAAAAAGCCAAAAATGCCGATAAATACTTATTTACTGAGCAAACCTATCAGCAATTCCCTGATATTTACCAAACTGACTTTAGCTTTAATAAGCCACAAAAGGTCACGAACTTAAATCCACAAGTTAATAACTTCGCGTGGGGCCAAGAACCTGAACTTATAAGCTATAAAGGCTTTGATGGAGAAGATTTAAAAGGGGTATTAATCAAACCGGCGGGCTACAAAAAAGGCGATAAAGTACCGGTTGTGGTGTACTTTTACCGCTATATGAGCCAGCGTATGTACGACTTCCCTAAAATGGAATTAAATCATCGCCCTAACTTCCCAATGTTTACATCAAATGGCTACGCCATCTTTTTACCTGATATTCGCTTTGAAATAGGTCACCCAGGTAAGTCGTCAACGCAAACCATGATCAACGCCACCCAAAAGCTGATTGATTTAGGCATTGCCGATCCTAATAAAATAGGGTTACAAGGCCACTCATGGGCGGGTTATCAAAGCGCGTTTATGATCACCGAAACTGATATGTTTAAAGCTGTGGTATCGGGTGCGCCAGTGTCTAACATGACCAGCGCCTACAGTGGCATTCGCTTAAAATCAGGGCTTGCTCGCCAATTTCAGTATGAAACAGGGCAAAGCCGTATTGGTAAAAGCTTATTTGAAGCCCCAGAGCTTTATATTGAAAACTCGCCAGTCTTTTTTGCCGATAAAGTAAATACCCCTATTCTGATTATGTTTGGCGACAAAGATGATGCTGTGCCATGGCATGAAGGCGTACAATATTATTTAGCGCTGCGCCGTGCGGGTAAAGACGCCACATTTTTACAATATGAAGGTGAACCGCATCACTTAAAGCAATTCCCTAATCAGGTAGATTTCTCCGTACGCATGATGCAGTACTTTGATCATTACTTAAAAGGCAAGCCAGCCGCTAAGTGGATGAACGAAGGTGAAGCGTTTGTAGAAGAATAACCCCTCTCTCGAAGCTAAAAACCCCATACACTGATAGGCTATGGGGTTTTTAGCTTTTAACATCAAATAATTTACCAACCAAAACTTAGACCAAAATCTTCATAGCAAACATTGAGCTTTCGTTTGAACACAAAAATACGCTATTTTTTATAAATATTTATTTGTAGAGTGATTTTACTCAGCACTATAATAAAGCTGGGTTATAGGTAATAATCAATAAAAATATAAAAACTAAAGAGAAGTGGAGAATGCTAGATTTTTGGTACAAAGGGCTACCACAGTATCCAAAAGATCATAAAGATTTTTGGCGCACACGCTTAATCGCTCATTCATTATTAACAGCAACCTGCTACTTTTTAATTTTAACTCTACTCAATTTGTTCTACTTTGATAGCTACGATATTGCAGCCATTGACGCATTTGGCTTGCTTATAACACTAGCAATTTATCTTTGGTTTAGTAAAACGGCGAATGTGCATGCTGCAGCATGGGCAGTCACTATTATGGTAGCTAGTTTAATAATGACATTTGTTGTCTCTGTAGGTGGCCTTGCCCACTCTTTATTTTGGGCAACACTTATCCCTCCTTTTGCATTTTTTCTCGTCGGCAGAAATTGGGGGAGCATCTTTAGCGGCATTGCCTTTTGTATTTGCGCTTATTTAACTTATAAACAACAGCAGCTAACTGTGACTATAGGTCTGGGCTCTTTATTTAATATCATAGAGGTCTGTATTGCCCATATCTTAATCTTCAGGTTTTATGAAAAAACTCGCTTTTCTGCTTATGACCATTTAACAATGCGCAATATAGAAATCCAACACCTTGCTGAAACAGATAAACTGACAGGGCTTTTTAATAGGCAAAAATTTGATTACGAGCTATCACAACTAATAACCAACTCTAAAAAAATAAAAACCACTAACTGTTTACTTATTTGTGATATCGATCACTTTAAAAAAATTAACGACACTCATGGTCATATAGTAGGTGACCGTGTTTTAAGTGAATTTGCAAATATAGTTAAAAGCAAAATGCCAGGTCATTCAGTAATAGCGCGCTGGGGCGGTGAAGAGTTTTCAATTATTTTACCCAACACCTCCTTAACCGAGGCCATAGCGCAGGCAAATCAACTAAAAGAATGTATTTACGCTGTTCCCATTGCCAACATTCCACTAACTATAAGTATAGGGCTAGCATTAATCCATCCTAACGATTCGGTTCTTAGCGTATTAGAACGTGCAGATAGCGCGCTATACAAAGCTAAAAACAATGGTCGTAATTCAGTGTATTTTAGAGACATTGAACTAACAATAGCAACTTCATAGAGCCCTTTATAGTTGAGTGAGATACCCAATTAATTAATAAACACTCACAAAACCAACCATAAAGAACTACTAAAAAAATAAAAGGGCATACTAAAAAACCATCAAAACTGACTTTTATGCTTAGTTCGCGTATTCTAACGCCCTGATTTACATAACCTCTATCCTCTATAACGAAATGAGCAATACCACTCCCCCATTTTCGATTTCAGCCAGTATGACTCACAGCATTGCAAATATTAGTGAAGCTTTAGGTAAAATCAGTGCCTTATATTCACCAGCAACCCTTGAGCACTATAAGCAACAAAAACTCACCTCTGTACAAATGAAAAACCCTGAGTTTCAATACACAGCATCTGACTTATCAAACCCAGACAACTTGTTATGCTTACATCGCAGCTTAATGAAAGATCAAAGTGAAAAGTCAGGCAGTTATAGGCAGCAAAGTCTAGCATTAAAAAGTGGTTTGCAAATGGCACCACAAGCAATGAGAGTACCACAAATGGTAGAGGAGTTATTTGCGTGGTTTAAAACAACCGCGCATCACCCTTTAATCAGTAGTGCAGTATGTCATTATGAATTACAGTTTATTCAACCTTTTGCACAGGGTAATACTGAAATAGCGTGTGTGTGGCAAACTAAGCAATTATCGCAGTGGCATACGCTATTTTCATTGCTAAACATTCATAACCTAATCGCGACAACACGCCAACAATACGTTGAAAGCATTAACCTAAGTACCAAAATCGGTGACTCATCCGTGTTTATCGAGTACATGTTAGAGACATTACTTTCAGCATTAAACGTTTTAAAAAGTGATTTAAAATCAATAACAAAAAACCAAACCCCACAACAAGCCCCTCAAGTTGAAGAGACTTTAGATATAAATCTGCAAGCCCCCCAAGTCATCGCTTTAATCAATGTATTTAACCAAAGCGAAAGGCCGTTAAACCGACAAGAGCTACAAAATCAGCTAGGATTAAAAGATCGAAAACATTTTAGAGAGCGCTACTTAAAGCCTGCGATTGAGGCAGGCATAATCGAAATGACCATTCCCGAAAAACCGAATAGCAAAATGCAGCAATATAGACTTAAAAATTAGAAATAAAAATGCCACTTCAGAGCTAAAGTGGCAGGTTTAATAAGCTGTGGTGAGCTATTTTTTTATGCGTATTGCCCAGCGGCGAATCCACAGCTCCATGCGTATTGAAAATTATAACCTCCAAGCCAACCCGTTACATCGGTTACTTCGCCAATAAAATATAAACCTTTGGCTTTTTTAGCCTCAAATGTTTTTGAGCTTAGCTCGTCGGTATCTACACCACCTAAAGTCACTTCTGCGGTTCTGTAACCTTCGGTACCATTTGGCTTAATTTGCCACGCATGAATATAGTCAGCGAGTGCATCTATTTGGCCATGCGTTAGCTGGTTAATATTGCAATCAGGAATAGCTTTACTGTCATGGAGTATTTCAACAAAACGCTTAGGTAGGATAGTGGCAAGGCTATTTTTTAACGATTTTTGCGCTTGCGTTTCTCGCCAGTCAGCTAACTGTTGCTTTAAATCGAGTTCAGGTAGTAAATTGATCGTTACCGCCTGACCTGCTCGCCAAAATGAGCTTATTTGTAATATGGCAGGCCCGGATAAGCCGCGATGAGTAAATAAAATATTCTCTTTAAATACAGTGCCATCTTCGCTTGTAACTTCACAAGAAATACTAATACCCGAAAGCCCTTCAAAACGGTCTTTATCGTGTTGATGTAAGGTAAAGGGAACTAAAGCAGCCATCGTCGGCAAAACCTTTAAACCAAATTGGTCTGCAATTTTATAACCTATTGGCGTAGCACCAAGCTTAGGCATAGTTAAACCACCAGATGCAACGACTAACGACTCACAAGTAAGTGTTTCTTGCTCAGTTGTGACACTGTAACCCATTGCTGTTTTAGCAACATTTAACACTTCGTTACGTAGTTTAATAGTAACACCCGCCCACTCACACTCGGTAAGTAAAATATCAACAATGTCCTGTGCGCTATTGTCACAGAATAATTGCCCCAATGTTTTATGGTGATACGCCAAACCATGTCGGTCTACAAGCTCTACAAAGTCATGCTGCGTATAACGACTTAAGCACGATTTTACAAAATGAGGATTTGCGCATAAATAGTTATTAGGGCTCGCATTTTCGTTAGTAAAGTTACAACGCCCGCCGCCACTAATTAAAATTTTACGTCCTGGCTTTTTACCCATATCAAGCACTGTAACGCTTCGGCCGCGATACCCTGCTTGCGCTGCACACATTAAACCTGCTGCACCTGCACCGATCACAATTACATCAACGTGAGTCATTTAGTTATCTCTTAAAAACTTTGGTGGATTATAACAAAGTTTCGATAATAACCAGATAGTTGTTACATTGTTTTTAATTTATCAACAAAGGCCAATTAATGATAAAAAACACCGAAAAAATCTAATACATTAGGATCGCAACAAATAAAAAATTAAATACAAAACAATTGAAAGCTCACTGAATACGCGGTTATAACTAAATGAAATAGATACATGCGTATTTAATATTTCAAAATGGTTAACAGATCATTTACCTTTGTACCCGCTTTGTGGATATCCACAAATAATAATAACACTAAGGGTAATTATGACTTCTAATAATTCATTTAAAAAATGCGCTGTTGCGCTAACAATAAGTACACTCTTTGCTGCCAGCTCAAGCATGGCAAACCCAGCGCAAGCAATCGCACCTTCAATGGCAGAAACCTCAGCTAAGTTACAAAATCAAGGTGGTTTTGAGACTCAATTCATCATTAAATATAAGAATAACAACGATATGATGAGTACCTCAACCGCTGATGTATCACCAGCAATGATGAATAAAAAAGCGCAAAGCTTTGTAAAAAACTTCACCTCAAAAAAAGGCAAAGTTAAAGCCAAGTATGTTCGCGCAATGGCACTCAATAACCATCACGTAATGCGTGCCGATAAAAAACTAAACGCTGAAGAGGCCCAGCAGTTCATGCAGGAAATGGTTAATTCGGGTAATGTTGAATATATTGAAGTCGATCAAATGCTAAAACCATTTGCGACACCAAATGACCCGCGTTATGGCGATCAATGGCATTACTATGAGCAAGCCGGTGGACTTAACTTACCAACAGCTTGGGATACGGCAACAGGCAGTGGTGTGGTTGTCGCTGTGCTTGATACGGGCTACCGCCCTCACGCTGATTTAAACGCTAATATTTTACCAGGCTACGATATGATCTCTAATCTATCAGTCGCCAATGATGGCAATGGCCGTGACAACGATGCTCGCGATCCAGGGGATGCGGTTGCAGCTGGTGAATGTGGTAATAACGGTGCACAAGGCTCTAGTTGGCATGGTACTCACGTTGCAGGCACTGTCGCTGCAGTAACGAATAACGGTGAAGGCGTTGCTGGTGTTGCTTATGACGCCAAAGTAGTACCAGTGCGTGTGTTGGGTAAATGTGGCGGTTTAACCTCAGATATTGCTGACGGTATCATTTGGGCCTCAGGTGGTAATGTATCGGGTACATCAGCAAATGCTAATCCAGCCGATGTAATTAACATGAGTTTAGGTGGTGCGGGTGCATGTAGTTCAACCACGCAAAATGCCATTAATACCGCTCGTAACAACGGCACAGTTGTTGTTATTGCTGCAGGTAACGATAACGATAATTCTGCAAACTACAACCCAGGTAACTGTAATGGTGTTGTTAATGTTGCATCAGTTGGCCGTAATGGTGGCCGCGCTTATTACTCAAATTATGGAAGTAATATTGATGTGGCAGCACCGGGTGGCGCGCAAAGCTTTGCCAATGATTCTGAAGGTGTGTTATCAACTTACAATTCGGGTTCAACAACACCATCAAGCGACAGTTATGGCTTTTCGCAAGGCACCTCAATGGCGGCTCCTCATGTTGCGGGTGTTGCTGCACTGATCAAACAAGCAAAACCAAACGCGACTCCTGATGAAATAGAAAGTATTTTAAAAACAACCACTCGTCCATTCTCTGCCACGTGTACCAGCTGTGGTACAGGTATTGTTGATGCGGCCGCTGCGGTTGCTGCAGCATCTGGTGGTACACCGCCAACAACGGGTGATAACGAACTTGTTGATGGAGAAGTCAAAACCGGTTTAAGCGGTGCGGCAAGTGCACAAGACTTTTACACTATGACAGTACCAAGTGGTGCAACCAATGTTACTTTCACTATGAGTGGTGGCACAGGGGATGCTGACTTGTATGTACGTGCAGGTAGTAAACCAACCTCAACCACTTATGATTGTCGTCCATATAAAGGTGGAAACAGTGAAGAATGTTCTATTGATAGTCCAACAGCCGGCACTTACCATGTAATGCTGCGTGGTTATTCAGCCTACAGTGGCGTGAGTTTAGTCGGTAACATTACGGGTGGTTCAACAGGTGGTGGTTCAGGTACACCTCAAGCAGGTGGCGGCACAGTGTCTGATATCACAGCAAATGCAGGTCAGTGGAAACATTACACGCTAGATGTACCGGCGGGTATGGCAAACTTTACTGTTACAACGTCAGGCGGCACCGGTGATGCAGACTTATTTGTAAAATTTGGTAGCCAGCCAACAAGCTCAAGCTATGATTGTCGTCCATATAAAAATGGTAACGCCGAAACTTGTACTTTTAGTAATCCTCAAGCGGGAACATGGCACTTAAGTGTTAATGCGTATCAAACATTCTCTGGTTTAACGCTAAGCGGTCAATACCAGCCATAAAACATCCTCTCTTTAGATAAAAAAAGCCGATACACTGTATCGGCTTTTTATTCTCTGATTAAAGTCGTCAGTGTTAAAGCGTTGCTAAAACAGCTTCAGCACTGCTTATTACAAACTCTTTGTCTTGTTCTACAAATAGACCAGTAACAACACCATTATCAACAACCATCGCGTATCGTTTTGAGCGTATTCCACCAAAGCCTGCGGTATCTTTTTCAAGCCCTAAAGCACGGGTAAAACTAGCATCACCGTCTGCAAGCATATCTATATGCTCTGCATTTTGTGACTCACCCCACGCTTTCATCACAAATGCATCATTTACCGATACACAATAGATAGCGTTAATACCTTTAGCCTTAATTTTATCGGCTAGCGCGATATATCCAGGTAAATGAGCATTCGAACACGTTGGTGTAAAAGCGCCTGGCACTGCAAATAACACGACTTTTTTATCTGCAAATAATTCATTGCTTGTCAGTGTTTGCATACCGTCATCGGTTAGCTTAGATAGACTAACTGCGGGTATTGTTTGACCTTGTTCAATCATGTTAAATCCTTTGGGTAATTACGTAGACTTTTAGCATACAGGTTAATATTTACGGTTTCGAGTTTATACCGCGATTAAACTGCATCACTGTCTAAACCCAATCCCTTTCTAATTGTTGCCATTTGCAGCTCTAGCTGCGAGCGAATATCAGACACCAACTCACTCGACTCATTTACTTGGCTTTTCATATTATGCATTGATTGGGTAAAGTCACTAAGGAAATTGCTTTGCTGTTTTGCAAGCTCCATTGCTTCAACTGCAACTGTGTTTGCCTGCTGAGCATTATTTGCGACCCCTTCAGAGTTTGCTTGAAGCTCTTGGGCATTTTCGGTTTGTAGCTGTGCATCCTCAGTTAACGCATTAATTTGTGAATAGACCATTTGAGAGTTCTCACTTAATAACGCCAGCTGATCGTTAATCTCTTTTAACGAACCTTGGGTTTGCATGGCTAATTGCCTTACTTCATCAGCAACCACCGCAAAACCTCGGCCTTGCTCACCGGCCCTTGCTGATTCTATTGCAGCGTTCAGTGCTAATAAATTGGTTTGTTCAGCTATGGTGCGAATAACCGTTATTATATTACTCACTCCTTGTACGCCGCTCAGTAACTCTTGCACACTGTGCATACCTTGTTCAATACGTTGCTGTGTATCAGAACTCGCATTAAGCATATTTTTAGCAAAACCAACACTTTGCTGCATTGCCTCATAAGTACTTTGAGCATTTTCAGCAGCTTGAGCGTTAATATGATTAACCTGCTCACCTATGTGTTGAATATTTACTAGTAAACTTTCATTTTTAACAACTTGTTCGTAGCTAGTCGCGCTTTTTGACCCTATTTTTTCTAAATGCTCACTCATTTGCTCCATGAAGTCACTAACGACACCAAGCATACTCGCTCTTTCTTGCGCCTCCAGACGCTGGCGCTCAATTAACTGGTTAAAATACTGCGCTATTTCACCAACCTCTGTTTTAGGATTATTCACTGTAATATTTTTTAACTCATTACTTTCGATTAAAAATGCAAACCCATCTCGCAGTTGCCGCAAAGGCTGTAAAACCTGTTTACGTTGCACCCAATATACACCAAAAGCTAATATTACTAAACCACCTATTGCAATTCCAAACACCCAAAATACTTGTTGTTTAACGGTATCTTGCTGCGCTTTTAATGTTTGCTCTGCCTCAATCACTGTTTTTGATAACACGCTAATTTGTTTACGTAACTCATTCGTTCCAGAATTACGCTGCTTTGCTTGCGATAAAGTACTGCTTAAATCACGTAAATAGCGCTTAGGCCAACTAACCAACTCCGCTTTTATATCAGCAGCCAAATCCTCTGGCTCCTCATCTACAAATAAAGCAAATTCATCAACCTCAGTCATCACTCCTAAATTAGGCAACTGTGCAATTTTTGCAGCGAGTAAGTTTAAATTTTTTACGCTTTGTTGCAGGCTTTTTTCAATTTCAGGCTGGTAATCATTTAGCAGTTGATAGGTCGATAAAGATAAATTAACCACTTCACTATAATAATCACTCGCCAACTTATTGTAGCTTAGAGCATGACTACTTTGAGTTGATGCTTTTTGTACATAATTTATAAGCGATGACGCTGAGCCCGCCATTTGTCTCAGAGCATTGTCTAAAAGCGCAGTTTCGTTACCTGAGAGCTTTCCTAGTGCTCTGTATTTACCGTTAATGTCTTTATTTAGTGAAAATAGCTGTGTTGAAAGGCGCACTTCTAACTCAGAGGGAAGTACAGTTAGCTGCTGCGCTTTAAGTTGCTCAATTAAAGCTGAAGATTGCGTCAGGTATTGGCTATTGCCTCGTGCCAAGTAGTCTTCTAAAAGGCCAGCAAGATCGACCATTATGGTATTTTTTAATTGGCTATAAGCAATATCTTGTTGTTGAATTTTTAGTAATGTATGACTTGCCCATAACAAGGTAGCGGCGAGCAACACACTGGCTAACGTTAATAAAATAGCTAAAAGACGGGTAAAAAATGATACACGCATAAACATATCTCAAAAGTGACATTCATACAGAGTATTGAATTTTTATGACATTTTTATGTAAAAGACTTAATTAGGGTAATAGTCAGGTGTATTGAGAGATAGATAAAGACTCAATAGAAGGATGTTTTAAGTAACTAATAAAAAACCGCGTATAAACGCGGTTTTTTTAAATTAAGCTTTTAATTAAAGGCCTGCGCGGTCTTTAATAATAGGGATTAAAGCTGAACCAGCATGATTTGCCTCAGCCCAAGCGATATCTGCGCCATCTTCAAGTGAGCTTTTTGATAAGTTTTTAACAATGTACTCACCCGTATCAACCGCATTACTTGCAACAGCGTGACGCAATAAGTTGTTACCATTACAGAAAACTGCATCATAGATATTACGTACTTTCACACGTGAACTTTTTAGTTTGCTACGCAGACGATTTTTATCATCAGCGGCAATGTATTCACAGACTGAAACAGCTAACTGATCATCAGCGCTTACAGGCGCAGTATAAGCGAACGAACCCGCTGCAATAGCAGCAATTACAACTAGCTTTGGTAATTTAATCATTGATTGGACACCCTATATTAATACTTTTTTCGTACTCGACTGTTTAATATTGTACCAACACGCTCAGATTTTCGCAATAATGTTAAGAAACTTTATTCAAAGTTACGAACTTATAACTATATTTATTTTTATCATCGGGCGTCATCAACATTTCATCTTCAATTTGCCAGTTTGCAACACTTTTATAATCAGGAAATTGTGTATCCCCTTCAACATCTAAGTCTATAAAGGTTAAATACAAGCGCTGCGCCTGCGCTAAAAACTGCTGGTAGATGTTTCCGCCACCAATTATCATCACCTCTGCAACATCATTAACAAGCTCAAGTGCAGCTTCTGGTGTGGTTACTGTTTCAATTCCTGATGCGTGATAGTCTTTATTACGAGTAATAATAATATTACGTCGCCCAGGTAACGGTCGGCCTATTGATTCAAATGTTTTGCGCCCCATAATAACGGGTTTACCAGAGGTTACTTTTTTAAAGTGCTGAAGGTCACCAGGTAAATGCCATGGCATTTTATTATCTAAGCCAATGACACGGTTATTTGCCATTGCTGCAATCATTGAAATTATCACACTAAATACCCAATACTTTATTATTAATCAAAGAAAAAGGAGCGTTAGCTCCTTTTAAATATAAACAATTATTAACGCTCGTAGACAACTTCTACGTCGTAATCATCTTCATCCCAATCATCCCAGTCATCATCATCGCCTTTAGTGGCTTTTTGATGGTAGGTATCCCACTTAAATTCAACCTCTTCGTCTGCCACTTCAACAAACTTCTCTTTAGGCATGTTATCAAGTAGCGTCATGATGTCGTGAATTAATGGCTGCGTATTTAATTTATTAATTGCAGCAATACTGTAAATATTTTCAGACTCACCCAACTCTTCTGCAATTTGCTCACATAAGGCTTTGGCTTCATCTTCAGGCAATAAATCAATTTTATTAAATACTAACCAGCGTGGCTTTTCAGCAAGCTTAGGGCTGTACTGGTGTAGCTCGTTGATGATTGCAAATGCATTATCAACAGGGTTAGAGCCATCAACTGGCATTACATCTATAATATGTAAAAGCACACGACAACGCTCTAAATGCTTTAAGAAGCGAATACCTAATCCCGCACCCTCTGACGCGCCTTCAATCAAACCTGGAATATCAGCGATGACAAATGATTTGTTTGCTTCAGGACGAACAACCCCTAAGTTAGGAATCAGCGTAGTAAATGGATAATCAGCTACTTTAGGTTTTGCAGCTGACACACTGCGGATAAAGGTTGATTTACCTGCATTTGGTAAGCCTAGTAAGCCGACATCAGCCAGTAGCATTAGCTCTAACTTAAGGTTACGTACTTCACCCGGTGTGCCAAGTGTTTTTTGACGTGGAGCACGATTAGTACTTGATTTAAAACGCGCATTCCCCAAGCCATGGAAACCGCCTTTTGCAACCACAATTCGTTGACCATCTTGGGTTAAATCCCCTAATGATTCCTGTGTATCAACATCAATAATACGTGTACCAACAGGCACTTTAACGATCAGGTCTTCACCTTTTTTACCCGTACAATTACGGCTTTGACCGTTTGTACCGCGTTCTGCTCTGTGAAAACGCTCAAATTGATAGTCAATAAGGGTATTTAAGTTTTCATCAGCTTGTAGATAAACACTACCACCGTCTCCACCGTCACCGCCATCAGGTCCACCATCTGGAACATATTTCTCACGACGAAAAGACACGATGCCGCTGCCACCGTCACCAGCTTCTGCGCGAATTTCTACTTCATCTACAAACTTCATGATTACTCACTTTAGGGATTGGCTTGTTAATAACTCTATTATATACCTAAGTGGCCTATAGAGCACACTGAGCATAAAAACACTTGGGTATATATTTAAACATGCTTAAAACAAAAAACCCCGCAAAGGCGGGGTTTTTTAACTACCTTACTGATTACTCAGCTACGATAGTTACGTATTTACGGTTTAAAGGACCTTTTTGTTCAAACTGAACTTTACCATCTGCTTTTGCGAAGATAGTGTGGTCTTTACCGATACCTACGTTTGCGCCTGGGTGGAAACGAGTTCCACGCTGACGAACAATGATGCTACCCGCTAGAACTGATTCGCCACCAAAACGCTTAACACCTAGGCGTTTGCTTTCTGAATCGCGACCGTTACGAGTACTACCAGCTGCTTTTTTATGTGCCATTTCTAAGTACCTCTAATTAAGCGCTAATGCCAGTGATTTTAACTTCTGTGAACCATTGACGATGGCCCATTTGCTTACGAGAATGCTTACGGCGTCTAAATTTAACAACCTTAATCTTCTCACCGCGACCGTGTGAAACAACCTCAGCTGTTACTTTACCACCGTTTACGAACGGTACACCAATCTCGATCTTCTCACCATCAGCAACTAAAAGTACTGAATCAAATTCAACTGCTGCACCAGTTTCAACGTCTAATTTCTCAAGACGAATTGTTTGACCTTCAGTCACACGGTGCTGTTTACCACCACTTTGGAAAACCGCGTACATAATTAACTCCGTCTGTGCGCCCTCAAATCGACGCAACTAAAATATTCTTCAATAGGGCGCGAAGTTTACGCTAATGCGTAAAAACTAGCAAGCCTCTTTTTGTAATTAAATGAATAAAAAGTAGCTGCATTGAGAGCAATTCAATATTTCCCCTATTTTATATTAAAATCCCCCTTTGCCAAGCGCTTTTTAACGGTTACAGAAAATAAATTAGCAATAGCAAAGCGAGCCTATGTAGTTCAATTAACCGCCAGGGGTGATTCAAAATTAAACCAGGATGTTTAATCAATTATTCACAAGGTTAATAGATCATTTAACCTACTTAAGGGTGTTTTTTTAAGGAATCATCACAAAATATCGAGCTAATGCATTTTTTGTTGTACAATCTGCGCCGTTCACACATTAAAATTGGCTCGGAGATCAATGGATATAAAAGCTATCCAGGCGTTAATCGAAAGCGATATGAATGACGTCAATCAACTAATACATGCGCAAATGCGCTCAGATGTGGCGTTAGTTAATCAACTTGGTTTGTATATTGTTAACAGCGGTGGCAAACGCGTTCGCCCTATGTTGGCTATTTTGGCGGCTAAAGCGCTAGGTTACCAAGGCAAAGATCACATTACGCTAGCAACTATCATTGAATTTATTCATACCGCAACGCTTTTACATGATGATGTTGTAGATGAATCTAATTTGCGCCGTGGCACACCTACAGCAAATGCTGAGTTTGGTAATGCTGCTAGCGTACTGGTGGGTGATTTTATTTACACCCGCTCGTTTCAGCTAATGGTGGGTCTTGGTAAAATGCAAATAATGCAAGTACTGGCTGATGCAACCAACATTATTGCTGAAGGTGAAGTGCTGCAATTAATGAACTGCAACGACCCTGATACCACTGAAGCCAGTTATATGCAGGTTATTTATTCTAAAACCGCCAAGCTATTTGAAGCAGCGACGGGTCTTGCGGCCATTATTACTGAGCAAGACGATACTGTACTAGAGGCACTTAATTTGTATGGCATGCATTTAGGTACTGCTTTTCAGTTAGTGGATGATGTTTTAGATTACAACGCTGATGCCGACCAACTTGGTAAAAACATTGGCGACGATTTAGCTGAAGGTAAGCCGACGTTACCTCTTATATATGCAATGCAACACGGTAGTGAGCATCAAACACAGTTAATAAGAGACGCTATTGAGCACTGTAATGGTATGGAGCACCTTAACGAGATACTGGCTGCGCTCAAACATACCAATGCCCTTGAGTTCACAATGGAAAAAGCCGAGCAAGAAGCTAATAAAGCAATTGCCTGTTTAGATTGCTTAGCTGAGTCGAGTTACAAGCAAGCACTAATTAGCTTAGCTAGAATAGCGGTTGACCGCGACCACTAAGTAATACTGTGTAGATAATTCCGAGCAATAAAAAAGCCTGCAAATGCAGGCTTTTTTATGGGTTAATTTTGGCTATTACGCCATAAAATCAACACCTTCTTTGATATCTTTTTTCAGCGTTTCAAGCATGTCATTTTTAGCTTGCTCTTCAAATGCGCTTAAAGTGCCGTAAGAAAGAATTTCTTCTACGCCATTTTTGCCTAAACGTACTGGGTGTGCAAAGTACTCTGCATCGCCATTTTCAACAGCAACGTATGCATAATCTACAACGTCTTCACCTTGTAAGCCTTTAACTAAAGACATACAAAAACGTGCTGCTGCAGCACCCATAGATAATGTTGCAGAACCACCGCCCGCTTTAGCATTAACTACTTCAGTACCTGCATTTTGGATACGAGGAGTTAGTGTAGCCACTTCTTCATCAGTGAAAGTAACACCTTCAACTTGAGAAAGTAACGGTAGAATGGTTGTGCCTGAGTGGCCACCAATCACTGGAACTTTAACACTTGCTACGTCTACGCCTTTAAGTTCAGCAATAAACGCTTCAGAACGGATCACATCTAAAGTTGTAATACCAAATACACGCTTAGCATCGTAAGTACCTGCTTTTTTGAATACTTCAGCAACAATAGGTACAGTTCCATTAACTGGATTAGTGATAATACCTACAAGCGCTTTAGGACAGTTAGCAACAATGCCTTCTGCTAATGTTTTAATGATACCAGCGTTAACATTAAATAAATCAGCACGATCCATACCTGGCTTACGTGGCATACCCGCTGGGATTAAAACAATATCACAACCTGTTAATGCTTTATCTAGTGCATCTGCACCAAAACCTTCAACTTTTACATCTGTTGGGATATGAGAAAGGTCAACAGCAACACCAGGAACTACTGGCGCAACATCATATAGTGATAATTCTGAACCAGCTGGTAAGCCTGTTTTTAATAATAAAGACAACGCTTGACCGATACCACCTGCAGCACCTAATACAGCAACTTTCATTGGAATTCTCCGTGATTTGAGGAAGGAAATATTTGTGGTTTATAAGATAAAGAAATTAGCGACTAAAAACAAATTTATCCTGCCTATTTTAGCTATATTTTCGACCATAGTTGTAAAGTTTGCTGTTTAAACGCAGCAAAACCTAAACAACTGCTGCATAAATATGCATTTTTGTGTAGAATTTGCAGTATCGACAACATAACTAATTAGACACTATGCAACCACAAGACAAACAAGAAGCATTGGTAAAAGCCTTTAAAGCACTTTTAAAAGAAGAGAATTTTGGCTCACAAGGCGAAATAGTTGACGCATTAAAAGAACAAGGCTTTGATAATATTAGCCAAAGTAAAGTGTCGCGGATGTTAAGTAAGTTTGGCGCGGTACGCACCCGTAATGCAAAACAAGAAATGGTATACTGTTTACCCGCCGAAATGGGGGTACCAACCGCTAAGAGCCCATTACGCCAGTTAGTTATTGACATTATGCATAACGAAATGATGATTATTATTCGCACCAGCCCAGGCGCTGCGCAGCTAATTGCCCGTTTACTTGATTCATTAGGTAAAGCAGATGGCGTATTAGGAACAATTGCCGGCGATGACACTATTTTTATTGCGCCAGCGAAAGTATCAGAAATAGACCTCACATTAGAGCGTGTGCGTATTTTGTTTGATACGGTTTAAACTCGTTTGGTTATCACTGTTACGGCTATACTGATACGTAGCCGTTACTGGCTCGTTTTATAGCTGCTTTAGAAATCGCACTGAGGGTGCAAAAAACGCAGAGCCCATATCTGCTTGAGTAAAATCAAGCCAATGGTCGTAATACTCCCCCTGCCCTAATCGGCTATTGAGTACTTTCTCGAACGCATCCCCTTTAGCCGAGCACGTAATCATTAACATCCCCTGCTCATACACGTCGCCATAAGGCATACTTTGATTTAGTAATAATGCTTGCCCCTGTTCATCTTTTAATTCACTTCGGGTTGCATGGCTGCTCTCAAGTGCGGGGCTTATTAGGGTATTGTCGAGACGAGTACGCCCCATTATTTGTTCTTGTTCTTGCAACGACAAGTGCTGCCATAACGTTAAGTCATGCTTATAGCGCTGCACATGAATATAGCTGCCTTGATCTTCAAAGCTATCAGGCTTATTAACGAGGGCCGTTACCCGTTTTTGACGACCATGCGGGGTATCACCGGCATAAATAAAACCATTAAAATCACGGCCATCTAAAAAGCGAAAATTACGAATTTGCTCCACCAGCTCAACATCAGGGTTGAAAAGTTTTAATATTTGCAATGCAAACAGGTGGTTTACATCTTCTCTGTCTGAGCGGATTTGCACAAATAAATCGCATGGCCTTGCACTCATCACAAAATCGCTATGGGTGATATTAGGAAAGCTTTGCAGCTCACTTGGCATATAATCAGGCAGAATGTGTGGCCAATATTGCGCGCCAATGGCGACCATACAAGAAAGCATAGATTCAGAGAATTGATCACTAAACTCATCTTCAATATCGCTCACTTTTTTAAGCTTAGCGCGAAGTGATTCGTCGTGACCATCAAGTACATTAAAAAATAAGTGCAAACCGTGTAAGTTTGCTTCAGCACAAATCCCTGATTGCGCTTGCGCCATTGTTATTCCTTACTTTTTAGAGCAAAACACAGCGATTAATTACGATTCAAAAAAATTCACCGTGTGCGGTTTTATTTTTATTATAACCTGTTCATTAATTTCAAATGACTGGCCATACTGGGCTGCAACTTCTATTTCTTGCTCAGCAATAACCACAGTGTATACATAAGCAGAGCCAATAAAGCGACTACTTAATATACTAACCCGCTCAGGTTGCTGTTGAGTATCGTTATTACTAACAAGTTCAAGTTGATGCGGACGCACATAAATAACGCCCTTATCGGCCACGCCATGCTGCTGTGGCTGTATTGATTCAACCACCCCAAACTGCGTTTGATATTCAGTGGCGGTTAATACGGTTGCGCTTAAGTATATGCCCTGACCCAGAAACTCTGCAACCTCCTTTGAACGTGGTTTAGCAAAAAGCTGTTCTGGCGTACCTTGCTGCGCAATTTTGCCTTGGTGCATAACCGCAAGTGTATCTGAAAAAGCAAACGCCTCTTCTTTTGAGTGAGTAACAAACACAGCCGATACTTGCTGCGCCTTAATAATGCGCCTAATGTCGGCAATTAACTCAAATCGTACTTGGGTATCAATATTAGAAAATGGCTCGTCAAGTAACAGTAAGCTAGGTTTATATGCTAATGCGCGTGCAATCGCTACTCGCTGCTGTTGCCCACCAGAGAGTTGATGAGGGAATCTATCGGCGCAGCCTACCAAGTGTACCAGCTTTAGCATTTCACTTACGCGTGCGTGTTTATCTGCTTTGCTCATGCCGCTTAGCCCAAACGCAATATTATTAGCCACCGTTAAATGCGGAAATAACGCATAGTCTTGAAACATCATGCCAATATTACGGTGCTCAGGTGAAACAAACGTATTAGCATCACTGACTAGCTTACCATCAATAAATACCTGCCCTTGTTTGGCTTCAATTAATCCTGCAATGGCTTTTAGTGTGGTGGTTTTACCGCAGCCACTGGCTCCGAGCAAACACACTATTTCGTCTTTACCTAAGGTTAAATCTAAATTATCTATCACCTTAGTCCCGTTATATGCATAGCTCACGCCTTGTAAAATCAAACTACTCATTTAGCTACGTTGCTCCATTGAACGGTTAATAAAATATAACGGAATAAACCCCACCACCACAATAAACAAAGCCGATATAGAGGCCAGCTCTAATTGTTCATCGCTTACATACTGAAACACATGAGTTGCTAAGCTTTCAAAATCAAAAGGCCTTAACAACAAAGCTGCGGGTAGCTCTTTCATACACTCGATAAAGACCAATAAACCGGCGGTTAATAAGCCTCGGCGTAATAAAGGTAAGTGCACTAAGCGTAATGTGCGCCCTTGGCTTTTTCCCATTGACTGGCTTGCCATATCAAGGGAGGGACTAATGCGTGAAAAGCTCGACTCAATAGCTCCGTGTGCAACGGCGTAAAACCGCACTATATAAGCAAAAATAATAGTGAGTAAGCTGCCAGTAAGTAATAAACCAATATCTAAATCATAAGGAACTAAAGTGCGGTTGATAGTATTTTCTAATAGGGTGAGTGGCAACAATACCGCTATCGCTAATACTGTGCCGGGTAACGCATAGCCCGTACTGGCCAAACGCCCGGGTATTAATGGATTTGTTTGTTTAGAAATGCGCTGATAAAACACCACTAAAACACTCAGTATAATAGTCACCACACTTACTACAGCCGCCACTTTTAAACTTTGCCATGCATAGCTAAAAAACTCACTATTCCACGCTTGATCAAAATACATAACTGCATATTTGAGCAATACAACCATCGGAATAATAAACGAAATAATTAAAATAAAGCTACAAAACCCCGTTGCTAGCCACGCAGACTTGCCTTTGAGGATATAAAGCGCCTCGCTGTTCACGCTCGATTGACGCTCAAATACCGCTTGGTTACGACGGCTAAAACGCTCGGTGATCAATGCTAAGAACAGCAATAACAACATCACCCCTGAAATTTTTGCTGCTGCAGTTAATGAATAATAGCCAAACCAGGTATCGTATACGGCAGTGGTTAATGTACTGACAGCAAAATAGCTTACGGTGGCAAAATCAGCCATGGTTTCCATGCTGATCAAAGCAAGTGCCGCTACAATGGCACCACGGGATAATACAAGGCTGACTTTAAAAAAGCTTTTCCATGCATTTAGCCCCATTAACTGACTGGCTTGGACTAACTTAAAAGATTGTTCTCGCAGTGCAGTTTTAAAAATTAAATATAAATACGGGTAGAGTACCAGCGCAATCATAACAATTGCCCCTGGTAAGGTGCGTATATCAAAAAACCAGTAGTCACTTGGCGACTGCCAACCAAACCACTCTCTTAGAGTTATTTGTACCGGCCCCGCATAGTCGAGTAAATCGGTGTACACATAAGCAATAATATAAGTAGGCATGGCAAGAGGCAGCATCAATGCCCATTCAAATTGTTTTTTACCAGGAAAACGGCAATAAGCGGTGAGCCAACCCAGTGGTAACGCAATAAAGCAGCTAAGTAACCCTACACCTAAAACCAGTAATACGGTATTACTTATATAGTCCCACAGTACGGTATTCCACAGGTGGGTAAATACCTCTGAGTCGCCTTGTAAAGATTCTAATAGTAGGAAAAACAACGGGGTCGACAGCAATAACCCCGTCGACCACGCAATAAGCTGCCATTTTGACAGCTGAAATTTATAAGTCATTAAAGATCGAACTTCACCTCATCAATTAGCTTAAGTGCTAACGGACGATATTTGCTAATTTCATCAAGCGGTAAGCTGTCTCCCTTAAAGCTTCCCCATGATGCAACCAAACTAGAAAGTTTCACACCTGGCTTAACCGGATACTCCATATTGAGCGAGGCATACATATTTTGCGCCTTATTGTCTGTCATATACTCTATGAGTTTCAAGGCATTTTCAGGGTTTTTAGCATACTTAGTAATAACCGCACCCGATACATTTATATGTGATCCTCGGTCAGTTTGATTTGGAAAGTTAATATGAACGGCTTCAGCCCATGGTTTTTGTGCTTCATCTTGCAGCATTTTGCCCAAGTAATAACTATTACCTAAGGCTAAATTACATAAACCTTCTTTAACCGCTTTAACTTGCGCTCGATCGTTACCTTGAGGTTTACGCGCTAAATTAGCTTTTACACCCTCAAGCCATGTTTTCGTCTGTACTTCACCATGATGAGCGATCATAGAAGCTACAAGGCCTAAGTTATATGGGTGTTTGCCAGAGCGAGTACAAATTTGTCCTTTGTATTGCGGCTCAGCAAGCGCTTCGTAGGTAAGGTTAGGCAATGCGCCTAAACGCTCTTTTGAAGAGTAAACATTACGCACGCGCTTAGTGAGCGCTACCCACTGACCATCGCCATCACGAAATGCCGCCGGGACATTATTATTAACCAGCTCGCTTTCTATGGTTTGCGTAAGATTTAGCTCTTCTAATTGAATTAAAGCACTAAAGTTTGAGGTTAAAACTAAATCGGCTTTACTGTGTTTGCCTTCACGCTTAACACGCTCGATTAGGCCTTTTTTAGCAAACACAACATTAGTTTTAATGCCTGTTTGCTGTGTAAAATCATCTAAAATAGGTTTAATTAAAAAAGGTTGTCGAAATGAGTAAATATTCACAACATCGGTTGCAACAGCCGGTGCTGAGGCAATTAACCCAACAACAAGCGCGAGTGTTTTTTTCATATTGTCTTACCTAACTAATAATTATTATCATTAATTTTACCGCGATGAACTAAAAAGTGCACACTTTATATAATCACTTCGTGATAAATACGCCCAAAAAAGAAAACCCTTGTAAGACATCTCTTACGCTTATGACAGCTAATGAGTAAAAACACTCTGTATAACACCACAAAAACATAGCAAGTTATTGTATTTTATATAATTTAAAAATATTTCATTTGTAAGAACCAAAACCATAAGCGGTTTTATCCTACATTTACTGCAAATCACTCTCTATAATTAACCCATAAATAAGCAACGACGCTTACCGAGTAAATGGAAACGGACTAACTACTCGAATACCAAGGTTTGGTTTTTAGGATAACAGGGATTTAAGGACAGGCTCAGGATGAGTATCGCAATGGAATGTTGCATAAGGGATAGCATCAGGATGATGCGTAATGGATAACAACACGGAAAAGTTGTTGCTAAAGGATAGGGAATAAAACGGACAGGCCTTAGGGCAACACAACGGAATGGTAGCAAAAGGAATGCACTCGGATGTGCAATAAGGATTGGTAATAGATTTTACCTTACAGGATGTTTTAGGGATTTATGGAGACAGGCCCGGATAGCCTATATTACATAGAACTAGAAAGTAATATTGTAATAACACGGATCGTAAAAATTGGAGTTGATTAGGTTCAATTGCAGGATGCAACAAAGTTAGAAGATTCCGCAAGCGCGACTAGAGATGGTTCGCGCTTTTCTTTTGCCTGAAAATCAGCGGTCAGCCAAGATTATATACATTCAAACTATGAACAAGCATTAAATCCAGCTTTTTCGTATCAACATCCCGTACTTTATTCCGGCCTGCCTTTGTTGCGCTTACCGAGTAAATAGGCGTCGCGAAATTTGATAAAATGCTGTTCTAATTTAGTGCTCGCATCAACCTCACCAGCCAATGCCAATACCATAATAGCCACTTCTGCCGTACCTAACTGGTGAGCATGGGGTGCTACACGTAATCGGTAATCTGAGAGCTTTTGTGCGGTAATAGAAAGCACGGGCAAATTATCTAGATAAGGACTTTTGCGGATCATTTTTTTAGCTTCACGCCATGTACCATCTAAAAATATAAATAAAGGCGTTTTACCTGCAACAGGCTCTACTTGCGTTACTACTCTATCTGTTTCAACATCTTCTGCAGGAAAAATCACAAAAGGCTGATATTTATCATTATTCAATAAAGCTAATAATGCAGGATCTGGGGAGGTTCTATCCCAACGAAACGCATAATTGTCAGGGACTATTTCAGCAATTAAACGCCCTGTATTAGACGGTTTAAAACTTTCATTATGATACATCAGTAAACAAACCGCAGCGTCGCAACTTGCGTACTCAGCGCCCTCACAAATACAGTAATGCTTGGCAATTAAGCATTGCTCACAGCGGTCCATCTTACCGCCTCGGGCATTAAACTCGCGTCGAGATTCACTTATTTGCTGGGCACGTAATGCTAAAACTGAATTTTTGAAACCTTGAGTCACTGTGGTTTATTACCTATAAATTGATGGCTGCGCATTGTAGCTAAAATAAAAGGGAATAGATATCAGCTATCAGCTATCAGCTATCAGCTATCAGCTATCAGCTATCAGCTATCAGCTATCAGCTATCAGCTATCAGCTATCAGCTATCAGCTATCAGCTATCAGCTATCAGCTACAAAATTTTGCTCATATTAACTTAAGTGTCAAGGGAGCTTGTCTTTACTGACGGCTGACGGCTGACGGCTGACGGCTGACGGCTGACGGCTGACGGCTGACGACTATAAAAACAAAAAACCCAAGCCGAGGCTTGGGTTTTTTATCGCGATTAACTAAAAGAAATTACTTCTTCTTTTTAACTGCTTTTTTGTTTGGTAAATCAGTGATTGAACCTTCAAAAATTTCAGCTGCAAGGCCGATTGATTCGTTCAATGTTGGGTGAGCATGAATTGTTAGCGCTAGGTCTTCACCATCTGCACCCATTTCAATACCTAGACCGATTTCGCCCAGCATTTCGCCTGCGTTAATACCAATCATAGCACCACCGATAATACGGCCGCTCTCTTTATCAAAAATAAGCTTAGTAGAACCTTCAGTACGTGATGAGGCAATTGCACGACCCGATGCAGCCCAAGGGAATACTGCTGTTTCAATGCTTAAACCTTGCTCTTTGGCTTCTTTTTCAGTTACACCCGCCCATGCAATTTCAGGGTCAGTGTAAGCAATTGAAGGAATACACTTAGGATCAAAGTAATGTTTTTGACCAGAGATAACTTCAGCAGCAACATGACCTTCATGAACCGCTTTATGCGCAAGCATAGGCTGACCCACTAAGTCACCAATTGCAAAAATATGTTCTACGTTAGTACGTAATTGCTTATCAACGTTAATAAAACCACGCTCATCAACATTCACACCCGCTTTATCAGCGTCTAACATGTTACCATTTGGTGTACGACCTACAGCAACAAGTACTTTGTCGTAACGTACTGGCTCTGCTGGTGCATTTTTGCCTTCAAAAGTAACATATAATCCGTCGTCTTTTGCTTCAACGCCAGTTACTTTAGTTGAAAGCATCACGTTAAACTTGTCTTTAACATGCTTTTGGTAAATTTTAATGATGTCTTTATCAGCAGCAGGAACAAGTTGGTCTGCAAATTCTACAACATCAATTGCAGAACCTAGTGCACGGTAAACCGTACCCATTTCTAGACCAATAATACCACCACCTAAAACAAGTAGTTTTTCAGGAACATCTTTAAGTTCAAGCGCGCCCGTTGAATCAATAACGCGATCATCTTCTGGGATGAAAGGTAAGTTTACAGGTTTAGAACCCGCAGCAATAATTGCGTTATCAAAGGTAATGGTTGTTTTACCGTCAGCGCCTTCAACGTCTAAAGTATTGCTACCAGTAAATTTACCGTAACCAGATACAACTTTTACTTTACGCATTTTAGCCATGCCGTCTAAGCCACCTGTAAGCTGGCTAACAACAGACTCTTTCCAAGAACGAACTTCATCTAAGTCAATTTTTGGTGCGCCAAAAGTAACGCCGTGAGATGACATTTCTGCAGCATCATCAATCACTTTAGCTACGTGTAAAAGTGCTTTAGAAGGAATACAACCAACATTAAGACATACACCGCCTAATGTCTCGCGAGATTCTACTAATGTAACTTCTAAGCCCAAGTCAGCAGCGCGAAAAGCCGCAGAGTAACCACCAGGACCACCGCCTAGTACAACAACTTGAGTTTTTAATTCGTTGCTCATGCTATTACCTTTATTGTTTGAACGGGACACAGCCCCAAAATTTAACTGCCATGTTTCTGCAAGGCAGAAAAGGGCATTTGTGCAAATATTGTATCATTGCAAATGATAAAAATCCCAGCTAAAAACAACTGGCTGGGATTTGATTTTACTCACTCTGTAGTGATCACATCACTAACTGGCGTATATCACTCATGTAACTTGCAAGAGTAACAGTAAAGCGTGCAGCAAGTGCACCGTCAATCACTCTATGGTCGTAAGACATTGAAAGTGGAACCATTAGCTTAGGCTCAAACTCTTTACCATTCCACTTAGGCTTCATTTCAGATTTAGACACACCTAAAATTGCCACCTCAGGTGCATTCACAATCGGCGTAAATGCCGTACCACCAATACCACCTAGGCTTGAAATAGTAAAACAACCACCTTGCATATCTGATGAACTTAACTTGCCATCACGTGCTTTAACAGATACTTCCATTAGTTCACGAGAGAGTTCAATAATGCCTTTTTTATCAACATCTTTAAATACTGGCACAACCAAGCCATTAGGCGTATCAACCGCTACACCAATATTAATGTACTTTTTAAGGATTAAGCTTTCACCATCTTCAGATAACGACGAGTTAAATGTTGGGAACTCAGCTAATGCTTTAGCTGCTGCTTTCATTACAAACACGAGTGGCGTAATTTTAACACCTAGCTTTTTCTTCTCGTTAAGCGCGTTTTGCTCTTTACGGAACTGCTCAAGGCTCGTGATATCCGCTTCATCAAACTGGGTAACATGGGGGATTTGCACCCAGTTACGGTGTAAGTTTTTACCTGATAGCTTTTGAATACGAGAGAGTTTTTTCTCTTCAATTTCACCAAACTTAGCAAAATCAACTTTTGGCCACGGAATTAATCCAAGCTCACCGCCACCGGCATTGCCTTTAGCTGCAGGTACTTGACCAGATTCAACTTGCTTAACCAGTTGCTTAACATAGTTTTGCACGTCTTCTTTAACAACACGGTTTTTACGACCTGTGCCTTTTACGTTCGCAAGGTTAATACCAAACTCACGTGCTAAACGACGAACAACTGGCGATGCATGAGCATAAGCGCTGTTGTTTTCAAAGCTTTCGGCACTTGCTTTTTCAGGCGCAGCAGTTGGTTTTGACTCTGCTTGAGCCGCTGGCTTAGATTCAGCCTTTGGCTCGTCTTGTTTTGCAGGCGCGTCACTTGGTGCACTACCCGCCACTTCAAATACAAAAATCAGGGAACCCGTTTTAACTTTATCGCCAGTCGCTACTTTAATTTCTTTTACAGTACCAGCAAACGGCGCCGGTACTTCCATAGCAGCTTTATCGCCCTCAACGTTTAAGATAGATTGCTCTTCTTCTACGCTATCGCCAACCGCAACCATAACTTCTGTTACTTCAACTTCGTCATCACCAATATCAGGCACGCTAACTTCTTTAGTGCTTGATGCCGATGCTTGTTCAGCAGGCTTCTCTTGTGCTTTTGAATCAGCTGCAGGGGCACTTTGGTTATCACCACCTGACACTTCAAAAACAAATACTAATGAACCCGTTTTCACTTTGTCACCAGTATTTACTTTAATTTCTTTTACTGTACCGGCAAAGGGTGCTGGTACTTCCATTGCCGCTTTGTCGCCTTCAACGTTTAAGATAGATTGCTCTTCTTCTACGCTATCACCAACTGCAACCATAATTTCAGTTACTTCAACTTCGTCATCACCAATATCTGGCACAGTGACTTCTTTAGTTGATGAAGCCGATGACGCAGCAGGTGCTGCTTCCTCGTTTTTTTCAACTTCTTTAGAGTCAGCAGCAGAGTCTTGCGCTTCACCTTCAAAGATGAACACTAAAGTGCCTGTGGTAACAGTGTCACCCACATTTACTTTAATTTCTTTTACCGTACCGGCTTGTTCAGCAGGTACTTCCATCGCAGCTTTATCACCTTCAACACTTAATAGTGATTGGTCAACTTCAACTTTATCGCCAACGCTCACTAGTATTTCGGTTACTTCTACTTCATCGCCACCGATATCAGGTACTTTAATTTCAATACTCATTGCAAACCTCTTATGCGTACAGTGGATTTAGTTTGTTAGTGTCGATGTTGAATTTTTTAATTGCTTCAACAACCACTGACTTTTCAACTTCACCACGTTTAGCAAGTTCAGATAATGTCGCAACTACCACGTAGCTTGCGTTAACTTCAAAGTGACGACGTAGGTTTTCACGGCTGTCTGAACGACCGTAACCATCTGTACCCAATACTTTGTAGTTATTGCTTGGAATAAATGAACGCGCTTGTTCTGCGTAGTTTTTCATGTAATCCGTTGCAGCAACAGTTACTGAATCGTTTAATACGCTAGTGATGTATGGCGTTTTTTGCTCGCTTTCTGGGTTAAGCATGTTGAAACGTTCAACATCTTGTCCATCACGCGTAAGTTCATTGAATGAAGTTACTGAGTAAACATCAGACGCAATACCAAACTCTTCGCTTAAAATTGCCGCAGCTTTACGCACTTCAGTCATGATAGTACCTGAGCTTAATAGCTGTACGTTGGCTTTTTTACCTTCGTAGCTTTCTAGCTTGTAGATACCTTTACGAATACCTTCTTCAGCGCCTTCTGGCATTGCTGGCTGATGGTAGTTTTCGTTCATTAACGTTAGGTAGTAGTAAATGTTTTCTTGATCTTCACCGTACATACGACGAATACCGTCTTGCACGATAACCGCTACTTCAAATGCATAAGTAGGATCGTAAGAAATACAGTTAGGTACCGTGTTTGCAAGAATGTGGCTGTGGCCATCTTCGTGCTGTAAGCCTTCGCCATTTAGCGTTGTACGACCCGCTGTAGCACCTAATAAGAAGCCACGTGCTTGTTGATCTCCTGCCATCCACGCCATGTCACCAACACGTTGGAAACCAAACATAGAGTAGTAAATGTAGAATGGGATCATCGGTAAGTCGTTGGTGCTGTAAGATGTTGCAGCAGCAACCCATGACGACATTGCACCTAGCTCATTAATACCTTCTTGTAGTACTTGCCCTGACGTTGCTTCTTTGTAGTAAGAAACGATGTCACGGTCTTGAGGCGTGTAGTTTTGGCCGTGTGGGTTGTAAATACCGATTTGACGGAATAAACCTTCCATACCAAAGGTACGAGCTTCATCGGCAATAATAGGCACAATGTTTTTACCAATGCCTTTATCTTTTAATAAAATATTAAGAGCACGTACAAAGCCCATAGTCGTTGAAATATCACGCTTTTGTTCTTCAAGTAATGGCTTGAATGCGTCAACTTCTGGCAACTGTAACTTTTCAGAGAACTTAGCGATACGCGTTGGCGTGTAACCTTGTAATGCATCACGACGAGCATGTAGATACTTGTACTCAGGTGAATCTTTTTCAAGCTCTAAGTAAGGTAGCTCTTTTAGTTGCTCTTCTGATACTAAGTCATCTAAGCCTAAGCGTGAGCGTAAGTGAGCCACATGCGACATATCCATTTTCTTAACTTGGTGCGCAATGTTTTTACCTTCAGCTGCTTCACCCATGCCGTAACCTTTTACAGTTTTAGCTAGGATCACTGTTGGACGACCTTTCGTCTCTTCTGCCTTTTTAAATGCGGCATAAAGTTTTGAAGATTCGTGACCACCACGCTTAAGCGCAAAAATTTCGTCATCCGTCATATCAGCAACAAGTGCCGCTGTTTCTGGGTAACGACCAAAGAAATGTTCACGTACGTACGCGCCATCTTTTGCTTTATATGTTTGGTAATCACCATCAACAGTTTCGTTCATTAACTGTAGTAATTTACCTGTGGTGTCTTTAGCAAGCAGAATATCCCAACCGCTGCCCCAAACAAGTTTAATAACATTCCAGCCAGCGCCTTTAAATAGCCCTTCTAGCTCTTGAATGATTTTACCGTTCCCCATTACTGGGCCGTCTAAGCGCTGTAGGTTACAGTTAACTAAGTAACATAGGTTATCTAGCTTTTCACGGGCAGCAAAAGAAATAGCACCACGTGATTCTGGCTCATCCATTTCACCATCACCTAAAAACGCATATACACGTTGGTTTTTAGTGTCTTTTAATCCACGGCCATCTAAGTACTTTAAGAAACGCGCTTGGTAAATTGAAGAAATTGGACCTAAGCCCATAGATACCGTTGGGAACTGCCAAAACTCTGGCATTAATTTAGGGTGAGGGTAAGAAGGTAAGCCTTTACCATCTACTTCCTGACGGAAATTATCAAGCTGTTCGGCACTTAAACGCCCTTCAACAAATGCACGCGCATAAATACCCGGAGAAATATGACCTTGGTAATAAACTAAATCACCACCATCAACATCATTTGGCGCTTTAAAGAAATGGTTAAAACATACTTCATAAAATGCAGCAGACGATTGGTAAGACGCCATATGGCCGCCTAAGTCGAGATCTTTTTTCGATGCACGCAATACAATCATAATCGCGTTCCAACGAATAATTGAACGAATACGGCGCTCAAGATTTACATCACCAGGGTAGGCAGGTTCTTGATCAACCGGAATCGTATTAACGTAGTTTGTGTTAATGCCTGTTGGCATATCAACACCGTCTAAACGGGCTTGCTCTAACACTTGCTCAAGTAAAAACTGAGCTCGTTCAACACCTTCTTCGCGCACAACTGATTCAAGAGCTTGTAACCACTCTTGTGTTTCTAGCGCGTCTACGTCAATTTTATTGACTTCAGACATATGGAGGTTTCCTTATGTTTAAAATACTAATTTTATGTATTGAATACTTCACTGTTAACTCAAGTTAACAGTGAATGTACTTGCTTAATTTTGTTTGGTGCGTCTTAAACTACGTTCAATTCGCGAGTGCTCTTTACCCGCTTCAAGCAATGCTTCTTCAATATAGGCTAAATGCGCATTACTCGCTAAGCGAGCTTGTTCAGGATTACCGTCAATCACTGCATCCATTAATAAGCGTCTATGCTCAGCTAATTGGCTGCTTATATCTGACTTTTTAAGTAACACCGTTAAATTTTGTAAAACATTTTGCTCAAGTAAGCTTTGCATCCCTCTTACTAAATGCAGTAACACTACGTTATGAGACGCCTCAGCAATGCAAAAATGAAAGTCATTAATCGCTTTGGCTTTTTGCTTTAATTCATCTTTAGCTAATGCAATCTGATCAAAGCTCTGTTTTACTTTTGCAAAATCGTTGCTTGTTCCGCGAAGTGCTGCGTAATAAGCCGCAATTCCCTCTAGCGCATGACGAAATTCTAATAAATCAAATTGCGATTCGGGGTGTTTACTGATCAAATCAAACAACGGATCAGTCAGCCCCTCTTCCAATTGATTTTTTACATACGTTCCACCACCTTGACGACGGGTTACGAGCCCTTTTGCCTCAAGCTTTTGAATGGCTTCACGCAACGACGGACGCGACACTTCAAACTGCTTAGCGAGTTCACGCTCCGGTGGTAACTTTTCTCCTGGTGCTAACGACCCCTCAAGAATCATGTTCTCAAGTTGTTGTAAAATAACATCAGATAATTTTGCCGCTTTAATTTTTAAAGACATCAATCAACGTCCGCGTTGTATAAATGCTAACAGCCCATTAAATAAGGCTTTTAACTGAATGACCTGACCAAAAGGTAAATTGGTCATACCAAATTTTGCCATACGTTATCAAAAACCGTAATTACTGTCAATTTACAGCAGTTTTAAAGCCCTAAGGCCAGCGTAAGTTAATTTAAACAAAGTTCAAATAATACACAGAATGAAGAGGATAAAGAAAGGTTAATAAGATGAAAAACAAATGGTCAGACCAGCTAATTTGGGTTTTCGGA
>NZ_JQFL01000061.1:0-1243 GCF_000764215.1 Pseudoalteromonas sp. ND6B | reverse complement strand
AAGATCTTGAAGAGATTCTATTTACCACTGAGGGTGCAGAGCACACAGAGAAAATGATTAAAAACATGTTTTATTTGCTTTGTCTTCTCTGTGTAGCGCGAAGCGCCTCGGTGTACTCTGTGGTAAGAATGTTTTGTAGGCGGGGCTTTATGCCGCGCAGGTGGCTTTAGGTAATAAATTTATTCACAAAGAGGTTAAGAGGCGCTGCGCTTTTAGATCTAGTGAAAAAAAATTAATCACTCGGGCTCATGGTTATTGTTTTCTCATTTACTGCTCATTCACTTCTCTTTGTGCAAAAAGATCTTGAAGAGATTCTATTTACCACAGAGGGTGCAGAGCACACAGAGGAAATGATTAAAAACATGTTTTATTTGCTTTGTCTTCTCTGTGTAGCGCGGAGTTTTTCAAGTTAGTTGTCGCCTCAAGTTAAATTTTATGCCGCCCGCATTTCTTCTTTTTTCTCAGGGTTTAAATTTACTTCATTTATCATTGACCAGTCTCGTGACTTCCCTGACCAACGACTTGGGTTATTCAATTTAGCTGCGTCGTTTACCTGCTGACGCTTAGCTAATATTTCTTTATCTAAACCTGAATGACGTTGGTTTGGCGTCACAAATTTTATACCACTGTGTAGGTGCTCATTATTGTACCAATCAACGAACCCACTTACCCATTCTCTTGCTGCGCTTATATCTTCAAATGCCTTTTCTGGGTATTCTGGGCGATACTTTAACGTTTTAAATAACGACTCAGAGTATGGATTATCATTACTTACTGACGGTCGACTAAATGATGGCACAATCCCTAACTCCTGTAATGTTGCCAGTAATGTCGCGCCTTTCATTGGGCTACCATTATCTGAGTGCAACGTGACTTGCTCGCGCTTTATTTGCTCCCGACTGCAAATATCCTTCATTAAATCTGCGGCTAATTCACTTAACTGTGTGTCGTAAACTTGCCAGCCAACAACCTTTCGACTAAAAATGTCCATCACTAAATATAAGTATAAAAATTGCCCTTTTACGCTCGTTGGTAAATAGGTGATATCCCAAGTGTAGACTTCATTTGCACGCACTGCTTTCAATGCTCTTGGCTTTTTCATCGGCTTAGCTGGCTTTACTTTTTCTCTATGCGTTAATAAGTTATGTGCCTTCATGACACGATAAAACGAACTTTCAGACGCTATCCATATGCCCTTATCAAGCAGCTTAGGGACTATTTTACTGGCCGGTAAATGCCCATA
>NZ_JQFL01000060.1:0-40951 GCF_000764215.1 Pseudoalteromonas sp. ND6B | reverse complement strand
ATGGTATCTACAAAACATTCTTACCACAGAGTACACCGAGGCGCTTCGCGCTACACAGAGAAGACAAAGCAAATAAAACATGTTTTTAATCATTTTCTCTGTGTGCTCTGCCCCCTCTGTGGTAAATAAAATCTCTTCAAGATCTTTTTGCACAAAGAGAAGTGAATGAGGAGTAAATGAGAACATAAAACCATTAGCCCAACTGGTTAATTCGAAGCTCTAGGCTGGAGGCCTGAAGCTCGTAGCTCGTTACCCGATGCCCGTCGCCCGTTACCCTTTAACCAACTCTTTCATATATTCAGTAAACTCAGCACCTAACGTTTCATGGCGCATGCTGTATTCTAAAATTACTTTTAAATGACTATAGCTCAAAGTAGTTTATTAATTGCAGCAGCTATATGCTCAGCCTGAGCTTGTGATGCAACAGAGTCTGTTGATTCAACCATTACTCTAATAAGTGGCTCAGTGCCTGATTTACGAAGTAAAACACGCCCTGTATCTGCAAGTACGGTTTCAGATTCGACTACTGCTTGTTTAACCCCATCGGTATTGAGTATTTCATCGGCATTATTTTGTGTTAAACGCACATTTAAAAGTACTTGCGGTAGTTTTTGCATGCCAGAAACATAGTCCCTTAAAGACTGCTTTTGCTGAATAAGCGCTGTTAGCACTAACAGTGAGGCTACAATGCCGTCACCTGTAGTCGCATAGTCTAAATGTAAAATATGGCCTGAACCTTCACCGCCTAACTTCCACCCGGTGTGTTTTAACTGCTCAACCACGTATCGGTCACCTACCTTAGCGCGCTTAAATGGAATATCCATTTGCTTGAGTGCTAGCTCTAAGCCTAAGTTAGACATTAACGTACCAACTACACCACCATTCAGAGTACCTTGAAGCTTGGCAGCTTTAGCTAAAACATACAGTATTTGGTCACCATCAACTACTGCACCTAAATCGTCTACTAGCATTAATCTGTCAGCATCACCATCAAGCGCTATACCTAAATCGGCTTTGTGCTCTAATACAGCGGCTTGTAAGCTATCTAAATGTGTTGCACCACATTGCTCGTTAATATTTAAACCATTAGGTTTATCATTAATGCTAATAACCTCTGCACCTAGCTCTGCATATACATTAGGAGCAATATGGTACGCTGCGCCATTGGCGCTATCTACAACAATTTTTAACCCTTCAAGTGTTAACTCTTTTGGAAATACGCCTTTACAAAACTCAATATAACGGCCTGCGGCATCGTTAATACGCCTAGCTTTACCTAAACGCTCTGAGCTTACACATTGCATGGCATTGTTGTTTAATGCCTGCTCTAGTAAGGCTTCAATTTCAAGCTCTTGTTCATCGTTTAGCTTAGTGCCATAGTTATTAAAAAATTTAATCCCATTATCATAAAATGGATTATGTGATGCACTAATTACTACACCGGCATCGGCTCTAAAGGTTGATGCTAAATAGGCAACAGCAGGCGTTGGCATAGGCCCAACAAATGCAACATTGACACCCGCGGCAGAAAGGCCAGCCTCCATGGCCGACTCAAACATATAACCGCTATTACGTGTATCTTTACCTATTAAAATTTCTTTAGTACCGCTTGAGGCTAAAACCGTACCCGCAGCCCAACCTAACTTCATTGCAAAATCAGGGGTAATAGGAAACGTACCCACTTTACCTCTTACACCATCAGTACCAAAATACTTACGTGACATTATTATTCCTTTATAAATTTAATAAAAATTGGTTTTAAAAAATAAAATTTTAGAAAGCAAAAAGCGCGAGTAAAACTCACGCTTTTATCTATTAATACTTCAAGGTTTTACATTTTTACTCTAAACCAAATCAGCATTAACTTACACCGTCAATCATCTAATAGATGAAAACTCTTTCTCTGGTAGGTTTAGCTTACGTCTAAAGTAATTCATTACAGTGCAATAATTTATTAAAAATATAAGGTACACAGTAAAAATAGCAATAAAACTATAAAACATAATAAATTCAGGTATTAATAATATTTCACCAACAATTCCCACACCGGCGAAAGCTGTAGCGATAAAACATATTAAAGTTAATGTTTGTAGTGATGAAAAGCCTAAGCGTTGACAAATATGATGTAAATGCTCACGGTCTGGCTTAAAAGGAGATTTACCATGCTTTACTCGGCGCACCATAATTGCAACCATATCCATTAACGGTACTGCAATTAACCATAAAGCGGTAACAGGGCGAATCATCGGGTTACCTGCAGTTTGGCTTGCACCTATAAGCAACCAAATAACTGTGAAGCCAATCATCATGCTGCCAGCATCACCCATAAATACTTTACGCTTATGGCCAACAAAACCCAAGTTTAATAGTATGTAAGGCACCATGCATACTACTAGTAGCAAACATAAATAACTTAGGCTTTGTTCACCCGCTAATAAAAGTAATATACCAATACTCGCAAAAGTCACTATTGATAAGCCACCTAACAAGCCATCAATACCATCGACCATGTTAAACGCATTAATACAGCCAATAACTGCAAAAACAGTGACCAAACCACCAAGTACACCTAAATTAATTGCACCAAAGCCAAGTAAATTACCTAGTGTGTGTAGCTCTGCATTGGCAAAGTAAATCATAGCAATAGATATGAGTGCTTGTACTAACATACGTATTTTTACGCTTAAATCAAAGCGATCATCTAAAGCACCAACAGCAGTTAACCCACAAATACAGAGCATATATAAATTTGCGTGGTTAATCATGTTAGGATGTGTATAAATATAATTAACTATAGTTATACATATTGCCACACCACCCACTAATGGTACGTTACCCGTATGCATTTTGCGCCCTGATGGCTTATCTACAAGGCCTACTCTACGAGCCACTTTACGCATTAAGAATAAAATTGCAAAAGCAATGAAAAAAGTAAAAAGCAGATCTAAAAACATAGTAGTTCCATTAGTAAATAATATATTTTAATCCATATAGGAGTTGGTAAATGAAGCTGATATCTAGCCTGATTAAGAGTTAGTATAAATAATATTATTAAAAGCCATTAAAAGATTAATTATTTTTTTCATTTATTAAAGTTTTTGCATACTTTTCAACAAATGGACCTTCTTTTATTTCTAGCATAAGTGCCTGCTCCGAGATACATTCTACGCTGTGCACATCGCCTGGTTTAAATTCAATGGCTTGAGTATCTTGCTCATCGCCTATCAAGCAAGAACTTATTACAGAGCCATCTTTATGGTGCTGCGTTACTTTTAATACCCCGCTTTGCACAATAAACATTTCCCATTGATGCGCTAACGCATGGTAATGCGGTTCTACATAACTGCCTTTAAGTAGTGCTATATACAGCCTTTGTACTTTGTCATCAAAGCTAGCGTGTAAATTAAGGTGCGCTCTTTTTCTGGGCGAGTTACTGGCCTGCTCAAATAAAAGTTCGATGTCTGATTGGGTTATTTTTCTCATTATTGCTCTTTTAATTTTTTAACAATGTTAGCGGCGATAGTAGTAACTGAAAATTCATTTTTTAACAGCTCATATGCTCCATTGCCTAGCTGCTTACGTAAATTGGGATTTTCGTAAAGCGCCACTGCATTTTTTAACAATGTATCATCATCACCATTTTCACTGATAAATCCTGCCTCGCATGAATTAACTAGCGGTTGTAGGTCATTCCCACTATTAACACTGCCTAAAATTGGTAACGACTGCACCATATAACCCAACAATTTACCTGGAAAATTATGTGCCGTATGCTTAGCTGACAAAGAAAATAGCCCTACATCTATATCTGCTAATATGCGTTTAAATTCATTTTGATCAACCGATGGTAAATAGCTGTAATTAGTAAGTTGCCACTGTTGTGCAAGCTGATTTATTAAGTCTACTTCATCACCTTGGCCAATAAATAAAAAGTGCGCATCAGTGCAATGCTGCATATTTTTAGCTAAGCGCATTAAATTGGCCATATCTTGTGCATGGCCAATATTGCCACCATAAAAGTAAATAACTTTATTTTCTAGTTGCAGCTGCGTACGAATAGAGTTAGCACTAGTATCGATATTACTTGGTGTTGTATCTGCCCAGTTACGCAAGATTTCGGTGGGGTAATGTTTGCGGTTACTTTGGCTAAATACTTCTCTGTTTTTTTCTGACATTAAGCCAATGGTGTTTGCAGCTTGATATGAATATTGTTCAAAAAACTTAAAATAGCGTGCTATTAAAGAACCTTTATTTAACATGCCAGCATCTATCACCCACTGCGGAAACAAATCACGTAACACTAAGTAAGAGGAGCAGTTACAGCGTTGTTTGATTTTATTAACTAAGCCACCAAAGAATATAGAAGGAGAGTAATAAATGACACCATCAAACGTGTGCTCGTTTACATGTTGTTTAATAGCCGACCAAGCTCTAAAAGAGAGTAAGGTTTCGTTTAGCGCTCGCGTTACTTTTCCAACATCTTTAATCGGGCCAGAACTAAAACGCCAAACGTTTACTCCCTCTACTTTTTGCTCAGTAAAGGCTTCTACTTGACCTACAGCAGGTGTAATAACAGTTACATCGTGCCCACTGGCCATGAGTTCAAGTGCGAGCTCATGAAACATTTTAGCACCCACTCGGGTGCTGTCGGGCAAGTAGTCATCAATGATCAAAGCAAGTTTCATTAATATTTTTTCCACACCACTCTATTTACATAGTCGGTATAACTAATAATGGTTCGTAATACCTTGTCTGATACATTAGGGGCAATGTAGTTTTGCACTTTATTAATGAGTCTGTGCTCACCACGAGGTTGCTTATCGAGTATTTCAAGAGCTTGAAGTATCCGCTCTACATTCATACCAGTAAACATAACCGCACCTTCTTCAAAGCCTTCGGGGCGCTCTTGTGCATCTCTAATATTAATGGCAGGAAAGTTTAAAATAGACGACTCTTCGGTAATGGTACCGCTGTCACTTAATACAACTTTCGCTTCCATTTGCAGTTTTACGTAATCACTAAACCCTAATGGTTTTAACAAGTTAACTAACGGGTGGAACTCAAGGTTAAGTAAATCAATTTTCTTTCTGGTACGAGGGTGAGTCGACACTATAATAGGATGCTGATACTTTTCGGCAATGGCGTTCAAAGCTTTTACATAACTGTGAATATTTGTCTCAGAGTCCACATTTTCTTCTCTGTGCACACTTACTACAAAATACTCGCCCGATGTTAAACCTAGCGTGGTTGAAATTTCGGCATTAGCAATTTTATCTACGTAGCGATTTAGCACTTCGTCCATAGGACTACCCGTTTTAACAATTAGATCGGGCTTGAGGCCTTCGGCTAATAAATATTCGCGCGCTATATCGGTATAAGGCATGTTAACGTCAGAAATATGATCCACTATTTTACGGTTGATCTCTTCAGGTACTCGCATGTCAAAACAGCGGTTGCCTGCTTCCATATGAAAAATCGGGATTTTTTTACGTTTAGCTGGAATAGCTGCCATTGCACTGTTGGTATCGCCCAGTATTAAAATTGCATCGGGCTTTACTTCAGCAAACATTGCATCGGCTTTACTAATTACTTGCGCCATGGTTTCGGCAGCGGTAGCGCCAGCACATTCTAAAAATATGTCTGGTGCGCGAATGCCAAGGTCTTCGAAAAATATTTGATTTAGTTCGTAATCGTAGTTTTGCCCAGTATGAACTAACACATGTTCACAAAACTCATCTAACTTTGCTATGGTGCATGACAACCTAATGATCTCTGGGCGAGTACCAACAACGGTAACCACTTTTAACTTTTTCATGCTTTATACCTTTTTACATAATCTGTATGCATATATTCAACAAGTTCGTTCCATGGGGGAGGGCTAAACTGCGTTACCTGCCTAAACTTATCTGAATTTAGCGAACGATCTATCACCAACTCTTGCGACTCAGCAATAGTGATTTGCTTTTGGTATTGCTTTGCAATCAGCTGCAATAACGTGTACTTGTCAACTGGGTCTACCGATAAGTGCAATAAGCCTGCAACCTCTGGGTTTGGTAAAATATACTCTACCAACAGTTTCGCTATGTAGCTGGTAGGTAAGCCCGAGAATATCGCCTTAGAAAACCCCTTAGTACTTTCGCCTTGCGATAAAAACCAGTCAACTAAGCTTACCGCAGAAGTAAGCTCATGCCCTATAATCGAGGTTCGTAACGTTAGATGTTTTCCATAACTCACTTCACCTAAACACTTAGATTTACCATACAAGTCACGCGCATCGGGTAATGAGTCTTCGGTATATAAACCTACATCACCAGTAAAAACACAGTCGGTAGAAAAATGAATCAATTTAGCAGCAAACTTGTCACAAATATTGGCCAACTCATGTGGAAGTAATGCATTAATTTTGACGGCATCTATGTGTTGCTTTGAAATACCATGCTGTTTAATTAAACCCACACAGTTAATTACTACATCAGGCGCCACTGTTTCGATTGCGTGCTGCAGAGAGCTAATGTCGTAAGCGTCAACACCAGTAATTAACTGCGGTTGAGTGTCTTTAAAAAAATGCTCTTTACCTACAATGCTTCTAACTGTACCAAATACCGACAAGCTAGCATGTTCATTTAAGTTGCTAAACAGGCTGTAACCTAGCATGCCTGTAGCCCCTAAAATTAATACTTTCATGCTTACACCCCTTCAGGAACTACTATATTTCCAGATTCAATTTCACGTATAAAATCAAGCTTACGTAGTAACTGTTTCATGCCTTCAACGTCTAAACGCTTGGTATTATGCGAGTTGTAATCTTCTATTTTAGAAAGGTCTGCGTCACCTTCTTCAAAAAACTTTGAGTAGTTTAAATCTCTATTATCGGCAGGTACTCTAAAGTATTCACCTTGCTCTTGTGCCACAAACATTTCTTCGCGGCTACATAAAGCTTCAAACAGCTTTTCACCGTGGCGAGTACCAATCACATTTACAACATGCTCAGGTTTTTTAAGCATTTCGAGTAACGCAGTTACTAGCACCTGGATAGTTGCTGCTGGCGCTTTTTGTACAAAAATATCGCCATTTTTACCATTTTCGAAAGCATGTAACACTAAGTCAACCGCGTCGTCTAAGGTCATCATAAAGCGGGTCATGGTCGGGTCGGTAATAGTGATAGGCTCGTTATTAACTACCTGGCGAATAAACAAAGGAATAACCGAGCCACGAGATGCCATTACATTGCCGTAGCGCGTACAACAAACTGTGGTATTGGTATGTTCTAAATTACGACTTTTAGCAACAATCACTTTTTCCATCATCGCTTTCGAAATACCCATAGCATTAATTGGGTACACGGCTTTATCGGTACTCAAACACACAACGCGTTCAACATTATTAGCTATAGCAGCTTCTAACACGTTTTCTGTACCTAATACGTTAGTTTTAACGGCTTCTAACGGATAAAACTCACATGACGGAACTTGCTTTAATGCAGCAGCATGGTAAACATAATCAACACCACGAATGGCGGTATTAATACTTTGGCTATCGCGTACATCACCAATATAAAACTTTAATTTATCTGACTGAAAATGCTTACGCATGTCATCTTGTTTTTTTTCATCACGTGAAAAAATGCGAATTTCTTTAATGTCGGTATTTAAAAAGCGACGCAACACTGCATTGCCAAATGAGCCTGTACCGCCTGTAATAAGTAATACTTTATTTTTAAACACTATATTTTCTCCAATAGTATCTATATTAGATAGCTAATAAATTCATGAGGATTTTTTAATTCTACCAAGGGTGAAGGCTCACCAAGATAACGTAAAACTGATAACGAAATTGAAACACTAGAATGCGGGTTAAATGTTTCATTAGGTGTAACTACATCGCGCACATAATCAAGCTCTGCAGCTACAATAGCCAGACCAAATTGATTAGCCTCAATTAAAGGCATACCAAAAGATTCGACCAAAGAGGGATAAATTAATGCTTTAGTTTGTTGGTAAAGCTTTTGAACAATGTCTTTTGACACATAACCAACATTTATAATATTGCAGCCGTACTCACCGTTTAGTTGTGCTATCGCTTCAATAAGCTGGGTATTATCGTCACTTAATGTAACCAGCAGAGTTGGATAATAGCCTTTTTCAGCAAGTAAACGCCAAGCTGCAAATAATGTATGATGGTTTTTATGTGCAGAGCCATCGGCTATGTAGGCAAAGTCATATTTTTTTTCTACTGCCCCTGTAGCGACGCACTGAGAACTTTGGCTAATAAAGGGTTTCACCGTTACTAAAATAGATGTTAAATTTTTTAAGTTTAGCTCTGTTTGCGTTTTCATGGAGTTAGACTGCACAATAAACTCAGTTACTCTAGTGCGTAACACATAAAACATTAAGCGCTCAAAGGTTAACCTTAGTGCCGTTTTGAAGTTATAACCCGCTACCGAAAAACCACTTATGTACAATCTATTTTGCAAAAATACGATTATTTCACTGCCTTTATAAAACACTGGCGGAAGGCCATGAAAGCAAAAAATTTTATCGTGTTTATATTTAAGCCCACTAATAAATAGCTCCGCTTTAAGTCTTGAAATTGGGTCCGGCTTCACCCAATATACATTTTGCAATGGACTGACATCTAATCGATTTACAATTCGATGATCAAGAACAAATTGCACATCACTATTTTCATCAAAAGATGTTAATAATGACTTAAGCAACTCAAAACCACCTCCAATGTGGACATTGGGTGCATAAAAAATCATAACTTTATTGTTCTCTATAATTACTAAATACAGTTGCCAAATTAAATCCTTTTTTGCTTAAGTGGGCGTTTAATAATTCTGGTGTTTTTGAAACGTCTAAAACACCAGATACAAACTCTTTGCCACCAGCGGCAGTAGGAATGAGTATACGTTTAGCTATATATGCGCCTCTCAACAATAAATTTTTGACTTTGTAATTAATCAATTTAAGCTTAAAACTTGTTGCACTCATTCCATATTTTTCACGGTATAGCTTTTCAGAATCAGCTATTTCAGCATAATAATCGGAATGATTAGCTTCACACAACGAGTATAGATTAATGAAATTATAATCTTGAATTCTATTTGGAGATAGCTTTTCTAGTGTATTTAGTGCAGCATGACTCCAGACTGTTTCCACAGAAAAAAAGAGTGGAATAAGGTTATTCCATCCCGATTTTGTAAAGGCATTTGTTTGTGATTCAGATGAAAGTGAGCCTTTATGTTTATTCATAGCACTTCGACCAGTGTTACTACCACCAGATGCACCAGGGATTGTTAATGGATAATCGATCTCATGGAAGCTATCAGCTATCAAAGCTAAGCCTATTGCTGCAGACATATCAGGACTTGAACCATGAAAAAAAGCCCCCGTTTTATCATTTAATTTCTTCAATAAATCGTTTTTAACTAAACCATGATAAAGCTTAGGCAGTCCGTCAGTACCTTGACATGAATTATTCAATGCATTTACTAATGCACTCTTAGTATCTTTCTTTTCAATTCCGCCAATAGTTTTTGGTAGATAGAGTCTAGTGCAATGCTTATTACCAAAAACTTTAGTTTGAAAATCAGGCCAGTTATACATGGCTGTCACTTTAGGTGTAAGGATATTTATATTCTGTTTTTTAGCCCATTCCGCTGCGTTATATAATTCATCTGACACCGAATCATCATCACCGATTAAACAAACATACTCTCCTGTTGCTTGCGAAAGCGCATAGTCATGATTTTCTGTCATATCTAAACGCACACTGTGTTTTGTATATTTAAAGTGTACTTTACTCAACTTAGTATCAATCTCATCAACTAAGTTTTTTAGTAAATCATCAGTGCTAGTATCACTTACAACAAGCTCTATACCATTTTGATTAAACTGTAAAATTGATCTAATCGCATAAATTGCATATTTTGATCTATTGTGCGTTGGTATAATAATAGAGAGTAGAGGTAACTCAGAATTCATTTAGTGATCCCTGCAAAGTTTTTAGTTGATTTATTTGTTAACAAAAGCGCAATAGCTAAATAGAGGTTCATTGGAAAAGCCTCAAAAATAATTGTCGTGAAAGAAAAAAGTATAAAAACCAATAAAACAGGGATATAGCTGGAGGAGTTTATATTGTGTTTATTTATATAATTCCTATAAAAAAGCACTAATAAGACAACTATAGGTATAAAAAACAGACCTAGGTTACCAATCATTGATGCGATTAGTGAATCTGGAGCTACCATTTCTTCAGGGTTTTCACTACTTAAGTTAGCTGCATTTGTGAAAACCCCAAAACCGTTCACACTATAATATTGGTAGATACTTTTCTCAAAAATACTTATTAATATATCAATCCGTCCTCCTCCAGATAGCTCAAGATAGTTATCTCTTTGGGTAATTATATTAAGACTTAAAAATGCGACTATTAATACTATAGGTAAGATTACAAATCGTACAATAGTATTTCTCTCCGTTAAAATTGTCATTATTAACAAAAAAGATACTATTATTCCGGTGCCGGATTGTGCTAGCAGGCTGATTAAAAGTGATAAAAAAGAAGGATACAGGCTTTCTTTGAAACGCCCCTCACTAGCTGAGATAATTAATGCAGCACTAGCACAACCAAAAAAAGCCGCTGAATTTGGCGCCATAAATATACCAGGGGTTCTAGCTGGTATATTAGCAAATATAACACCATATATAGGTGGCATAATAAATAACTGAATCACCTGTACTAAAAGACAGATATACAAACCAATATAAATCCAAAATATCAGTTTTTTGTTATCTAAATTTGCAACCCAATTTCCCATTATTAAAAATATGAATAACGGTATGAACCACCTCACACCTAGTAAGGCAATATATACACCGTTAAAATACATTGATAAAAAAAATAGAATTAATATTAACAAAAAAATAAAAACTAATGTTTCTTTGAGAAAACTTTCACCCTTAATAGTAGAACTAATTATCACCATAAAAATGATACTAAAAAAGAGAACGTCTTTTAATAACTTAATATAGATTGGCCCTGAATATGTATGAAGAGCTAAATCTCCACCTTGCAGTATAGAAATTAAATCGTAAGAGTTTTGGACTATTGTAATAAGTAAAATAATAGGAAACAGTAAGATTTTAGTCACAATGCAATCCCATATGTTTACTTAATTATTCTTTTAGCTTTATAAAGCATAATCAAGTAATCAATGATATTTCTTGACGTCCAAGCCAACGCCACTCCTATAACGCCATATTGAACACCCAACATATACATAACCATGCAATAAATAGGCAGCTCGATTAAGTGAACTATAGCTGTAAAACGAACAAACCCATTTCCTTGAATTAATGAGAATGGAACTTGGGCTAAACAAGTAAAAAACATGCCGATAGAAATAATAGCCATTGCGTCACTTGATTTTTTAGCAAAACCATCATTGATCCATAACGCTAATATTTCGTAAGAATATGTAAAAAACACCCCTGTTAAAGGTAACATGATCAATAATAACAGTGTGTTGGTATCCCTATATAATTTTTTTAGCACTTCCTTATTGCCTATATTACTAGAGACAGTAGGGAAGAATACAGATGTAATTGAGATAGGTATAATTGAAAGTTTAGAAATGAGCTCCTGAGGAGTAACATAGTATGCAATAGCCGCAGTAGAAACTGACGAACCTATAAAAAAACGATCTAAGTACGTCATTAATGGACTAACAATATTACTTACCGTCATCCATCCTCCAGAATATACTAAGGATTTAAGTTCACCTTTTTGAAACCTCCCTTCTTTAAAGTAAATTCCCTCTTTGTGAAAGATTTTCATCACTAGTACATAATGAACAAACATAGCTACAATCCGCCCAATCACTAAGAAAACACATATGGCAAGAAGACTATTACCAAAAATCATAATAGAAAAAACCGGACCTAAAAATGTAAATAAACCCATAGGGAAGCGAATTAAATTTATTAATTTAAACTCCCCCTTAGACTCTAAAACCCCTCGTAAACCAGAAGTCAAAGTTATAGCTGGCATTGCGATAGCCATCGCAAAAACACACCATTTAACTTGATTGCTATCAACCCCCCCTGTTGCTTCCAGTGATACAAAGGGAATAAACAATACCATGAAAAAACCAGCGATAATGCCCAGTACAAGAAGTGTAACAAGTGAAGTAAAAACCAAGTTTAATATTCGGTCTCGTTGTTTTTTAGAGTAAGCAATGGATAGCTCTAGAGTTAAAGATCTCCCTAAACCAAAATCAAATAAAGAAAAATAACTGACTACGGCCCATATTAGTGTAAGAATACCAAAAGTTGAATCGCCCAAATGAGAGATTAAGAATGGAATAGAAAATATAGCCGCAAAAAAAGGCAATCCTAAACCGAGCATATTATAAACTATATTTTTATAAGACACTTAACTTCTACTCAACTTTCATTTTTTGATTATAGAAATGTTTTTTCCTCACAAAAACATACTTAATAAAGAGACCTAAAACAGAAAAAACAAAACCTAAAATAAAACCAACAATAACAATCATACCTCGTTTGGGTTTAAACTTTTTCTCCGGCACAAAAGCAGGGTCTATAGTTTTAAAAACATACTCTTCTCGTACTTCTGCAAACATTATTGTTTTTGCTTGCTCTTCGACTAATTTGTATAAGACAGCTCGAATATCAGCGATATTTGTTTGTTTTATTTTATTCTCTAAAAACTCGATACTTTTATTGGCTTCTGTAACATCTCTTTGTTTCATTTCACTGTTGATGTCTTGGATAAATAAACTAATCCAGTACTCAGCTAAATATGGTGAAATATGCTCTATAGATATAGTTATCATACCTGTATCTTTATTGGTATTAACATGTAATATTTTACTAAATTCTCTATATGCTTCTTGTAAAGATGGTTTAGACTTAAGAGGCGCAGCAACTTCTCGAACCCATTCATCATTAGAAACAAGGTATTTTTTTTCATCATAAGAAATTGAATTATCGTGCATATTCCATTGCTTAGCTGCCATCAAATCTGGTAACAAATTGTGCTTTTTGATGAAGTCTCCGATAAACCTTCGTGATTTCATCACTTCAATTGCAATTTGCGTTTTATCGCCAGCCCCTTTACTTCCCAAGTCAATCCCAGCCATACTTGCTATTCCACCAAATTGGCCGGCAAGAGCAGCTAACCCACCTCCACCATTCTCTGAGTTAGTGGGCGCTAGTAGAGCTTCAGATTTATAAACATTGGGCTGCTTAACTGCGAATATTAAAGACCCTATTAAGAAGAGCGAAGTAATTATTATAGCAACCCGCTTTCCTTGCCAAACAATATAGAGTAGCTCTCGTAAGTCAATTTCATCCCCAGTAACATTATTTCTCTGAGTATGTGGTTTATTTGATATTTGTTCGTTATCTTGCTTTGTACTTGGGTTATTCATATGGGTCTCATGGGTTCTAGTGAGTGGCTTCGAGCCGCGAGCTATTGACTAAGAGCTATTTTTAATGACCGTTATTAATCTGCTTAGCATCTTTGCAATTACCTCACACTCCTCAAGAATATAACCTGCTTTTGAGCTATTGATATATCCTAATTCTGAAGCAATCATAACTTGTGTTTTTAATTCGCCTATGGAGCCTTTGGCTATCCATAAAAAACGTGTTTTTTCTTTTTCAAAACCTCTTTCCATCCCCTCTGCAATATTGCTAGGTACAGAAACAGAGCATCTACACATTTGATCTTTTAGACCATAATCCTGGAGCTGCTGAAAGTTTTATCAATCAATAAACTTAGCTTAAAGCTCTTTGCCAAACTTCTAGGTTTTCATATTTCATTTTTAACTCTAAAGTAATACTTTAAAGTTAAAATGTAGCAGGTTTTAGCGTTTTTACAGTTAGTTAATTTTAGAGCTTCGAGCTTCGGGCTTCGAGCTTTGGGCTTCAGGCTTCGAGCTTCGGGCTTCGGGCTTCGAGCTCTAGGCTCTAGGCTCGTCGCTGTAAGCTTATCTAGCCCTTCGGGCACGCTCCACGTTCCAGTTCGTCGCAGAGTTCCTCTCGCTCCAGCTTGAAAGCAAAACTATTTGCTTGTCTAGCCCTTCGGGCACGCTTCCGCCCCTAGGTTGCAGTTCCTACGGTCTGATAAAAAAAATAGGTTTTAGGTCCTAGGTCCTAGGTTCTAGGTTCTAGGTTCATAGTCTTTAAGTAAACACCTGCGGGCGTAAAGCCCGGCCTACAAAATCATTTTGAACCACAGAGCACGCGAGGCACTGCGCGCTTCACTGAGAAACAAGCTTGCGCGGCGTAAAGCCCCGCCTACAGGCTATTTAAACCCCGAAGCTCGCAACTCGTCTCTTCCTTAATCCCTAACGGCTTATCTTTACCCTCTGTGGTAAATAAAATCACCTTAACGCGACATAAAGTCGCTGTTACCTTTGCGAGGCGTAAAGCCCCGCTTTAAAAATCATTTTTGAACCACAGAGTGCACTGAGGCGCTGCGCGCTACACCGAGAAAAAGCTTGCTGAAAAATGACAGCTAATAACTGCTTTTTTCCTCTGTGTTCTCTTTACCTCTGTGGTAAATAAAATCACTTTAACGCGACATAAAGTCGCTGCTACCTTTGCGAGGCGTAAAGCCCAGCCTACAAAATCATTTTGAACCACAGAGCACGCGAGGCGCTGTGCGCTTCACAGAGAAACAAGCTTGCGCGGCGTAAAGCCCCCGCCTACAAGCTATTTAAACCCCGAAGCTCGCAACTCGTCTCTTCCTTAATCCCTAACGGCTTATCTTTACCTCTGTGGTAAATAAAATCACTTTAACGCGACATAAAGTCGCTGCTACCTTTGCGAGGCGTAAAGCCCCGCTTTAAAAATTATTTTGAACCACAGAGACACCGAGGCGCTGCGCGCTGATACGAAAAGCCTGCGCGGCGTAAAGCCCGGCCTACAAAAAAACTAGGTTCTAGGGTTTAGGTTCTAGGTCTTCCTCGTACCTAGAACCTAAACCCTATTTATTCCTTGCGCCTATTACCTATATTACAGGCTGCCTATAGCAGCTACTGCTACGCCAAGCTGATAAAGTATTTGTGTAGCGGTGCTCCACAGCGTTAGCTTATCCATATGGCCTGCATCCATTGGCACTACTATGGTGTCGCCTGGTTCTAGCATTTGCTCATTACCTGGAGCAAACCAATTACCTGAGTTAGGTATGGTTACTGCGCCATTGGCTTTAATAATATAAATACGGTCGTCATCAGCGCGTTCTTTTAAGCCACCACTTAGCTCTAGGTAGTCATCAACACTTATGCCTGCTTTATACAAATGCGTGGTTGAGTAGTTTACTTCACCCACAACACTAATAGAGTCGCGTTTGCTAGGTACATATAAAGTGTCGCCATCTTGAAGCACTAAGGTTTGCTGGTTATTTTGAATAAGCGGCAGGTCTATTACCAAACGGCCTAATGCTTCTACACTTGCGAGGTCATTGAGTAACTTGTCCATTTCATCATACGAAAGCGAGCTACTACTCACTGAGTCTTGAAAGCTTTTTGATGCCACATCACGGCGTAGCTCTGTTGCTAAACGTGCTAGCTGTTGCTGCTCTTGTTGCTTTACTGATAAACGCGTAAATATAGCGGCATTTTGCTCTGCAAAGTCGCTAAAACCACCCGCTCGCTCTAGTAAGTTACTTAAGGTTTCGCCACGGCGAATGGTGTAGGTGCCCGGAAATTTAAACTCACCTTTTAAAGTTACCTTAACGTTTTCTTGCCAGTTAGGAATTGCAAAAATATTTAAGCTGTCTTTGCTTTGTAAAGCAAGGCTGCTTTCGTTACTACCTATTAGTTGTTCAAGGTTTATTTTTACATGCTCTACTTGTGAAGCATTGCCATCAACCATGCGGGTTATTTCAGCTTCTTTGGTGTAAGCCGATTCTAACAAGCCCCCAGCAGCTATTATTAAGTCAGCTACACGGCCATTTACGGTTAAAGGGTAAACCCCTGGGTGACTTACTTTGCCGTTAATTTCTACTAGTTGTATTGCTTTATTCGTTGAAGCTTGTTGCTTCAACTGTTTAATTATTGGCGCTAGTAAATTATTACGGCTGTATGGCGAGTAGCTCTCAGCGCTTAAATCGTTACTATTTTCATCGAGCGATGCTTGCTCAATAGATTTATCTTTTTTAGTGCCTGACCCTGTGGTTGATAAAGTTAGCTGCTCTTGCTGCTTTTGCTCAAACTCACTAAATATAATAATTTTATCGTTTGCGTTAAGGGTTAAGTCGTTTTTAGCGTTTTTTACAATGGCTTGCGCAACATCAAACTGATGCACTTCTATATCACCACTAATATTTATTTCACGAATTACTAAGCCATAACTTAAATCAGCTTGTTGTAGTAGATCACCACGTACCGACTTTAACACGTCGGAAATGCGTTTACCTTCATACCACTGGTAGCTGCCCGGGCGAACTACTGCCCCCACTAAATTTACAACATTATTATATTGTGCGCTTACCGTGTTAAAACGAATGCGATCGCCGTCTTGCGGAATGTAATTTATATTGCTAGCAGAAAAGTCTACGGTAAGTACTTCTTTGCGGTTGTTTTTAAAACGCTCTACCACGGCATTTTTAGTATAAGCGCCCGGCTTTAGGCCGCCTGCCATAGCTAAAAGCTCTTTGGCTGTTTCGCCCTTTTTTAGCTCAAAAATAGCAGGGCGTTTCACTAAACCTTCAACGGTTACTTGTGCGCCCACCGAAGGTACAAATACCACGTCGCCGGGTTTTAAAATAATATCGTTACTGCTATCACCGCGAATAAGTAAATCGTATAAATCGAAATTAGTAACTACTTTACCAGCCCGCTTAACTTGAATATTACGTAATGATGCAATATCCGACACCCCACCACTTACAAATAACGCATGCGATACTGTAGTAAGCGACGACACACTGTAACTTCCTGGTTTGTATGCTTCACCTAATACCATAATACGCATACTGCGAAGTTGACCAAGCGAGACAAACGCTTTTACACCTATAACTTCTTGCTCTACTTTTAACTTAATTAACTGCTTTACCTCAGAAAAAGTTAAGCCAGCGACTTGTACCGGGCTCAAATCAGGGATGCTAATGCGCCCTTCGCGATCAACAATAACTTCAAAGCTCGCGCTTTCTTTACCATAAAAGTTAATTAATAACTGATCGCCTCGGCCAACTAAATACGTATCGGGTACTGCTGACGTTTCGCTAGGCATAAAAGTGGTGGGTTCGCCGGCAAATAGTTCATAGCCAAATGGTTTAACTTTATTGGTTTTTGGCTTTTTATCGAGTTGTTTATCGTTTTCTTCGGTTTCAGATGGGTCTATGCGCTCACCGATAGTAGGAGGTTGTTCTGCACTAACCTGGTTTTGTTGGCCAGCACCGGTTATTACTGATAAGTCAACACCGTACTGTTTTGCAAGTGCCTGCTGTTGAGACTTAGGCAACTTTTTAAATTGCTCTATTTGCGATGCACTTGGGGTAAAAGCCAATGCGTTGAAGCTGCTGATAATTATCAGCGCACTAATAAAGTATTTAAAAAAGTTCACGAGTAGGTATTTCCCTAGTTCTACAGTCGATAATGCGCGTATCATACACCATTTTCGCGTAATTAAAAAAGAGGCAACCGCCTCTTTTATTACATAATTGTTATTAAAACCGCTATTGGTTAAAAGCTATACACCAATGTTAATGAGGTCTCTGTATCAGTTGCTTCTTTATCATCAGCCACATCTGAGTTATTGGTGATATTGTAGGCTACTTTCATTTGTAGTGAGCCATTAATTTTAGTAAGTAACGCAGTTTCTGAGCGAGTTTTAGTATTAGTATCACCATATTCTACCGATACCAACTGAGTAAAACGTGCGTTGTCTGAAATTTTCCAGCTAAAATCTACTTTACCTAAGGCAATTACTTCGCCTTCGTATTCACCGGCTAGTGAGTTGCCGTTTTCATCAACCTCTTCGCTTACATCTGGGTATTTAAAGTACTTATAACCTGGACCAATTTCAGCGTTTAGTTTCATGTTTGACTCGTTTAATAAACGTAAACCATAACCCGCTGAAACAACCGATTCATTTCTGTAGGCACCAAAGTAATCAGAAACGTGTGACCCATAAATAAATAAGTGGGCGTGCTTTTCGTTTAATTTGTAATTACCCTGCGCTGAAATAGAGTACTTTTCGTTAGTACGCTGTTTTTCTTTAGTACCGTCGTCGTTTTCTACTTCGTCTTCTTTGTAGATGCCGTCTAGCTTATACTCGTTATTCCAGCTTTCTAAGTTATGTAATACTTTAATACCGCCTTTTAGGGTGGTTGTTTCGGTATTACCGCTGGTAATAATAGCGCCTACTTCACTGGTAACTTCCCAGGTTTTTTGTTCTTCTTCTGCTGCAAATGCATTGGTTGTAGCTGAGGCTGCTACTAAAATTGATAAAAGCTTAAGTTTCATTAAAAAATAACCCTGTAAAAAATGTATTTATACCTATTAAAAAAAGCAGCGCACATGCTAACCAATCTCATATGATCGCTGCCTTAATAAAATAAATATTTTAAAAATTAGTCTTGCTTATGTAAATGAACATCCATTTGTGGGAACGGAATAGTAATGTCTGCGTCGTCTAACGCTATTTTAATGTTTTCCATTAACGACCAATATGTTGGCCAGTAATCTTCTGAGTTAACCCACGGGCGCACAATAAAGTTAACACTTGAATCTGCAAGTTCAGAAACCGATACGTTGTATGCAGGATCTTTTAAAATACGCGGTTCGTTATCTAGTACTGATTTAAGTACTTCTTTTGCTTTTCGTAAGTCGGCGTCGTAGCCAACGCCAATCACAAGGTCAACGCGGCGCGTTGCTTCGCGTGAGTAGTTAATGATTGCATCTGACATGATTTTTGAATTTGGCATTACAATTACTTTGTTGTCAGGAGTGCGCATTTCAGTTGAGAATATTTCGATTTTTTTAATCGTACCGGCTTTACCGCCCGCTTCAACGTAGTCACCTGATTTAAATGGGCGAAGTAGAATAATTAATACGCCTGACGCAAAGTTAGATAACGACCCTTGCAGTGCTAAGCCAACGGCTAAACCTGCCGCACCTAAAATAGCAATGAATGATGTGGTTTCGATGCCAATTTGTGACAGCGCCATTAAAATAGTGGCTGCAAATACAATGGCATATACAATACTAGAGACAAACGATGAAACCGCTTTATCTACTTTTTTCTTGTCGAATGCTTTTTCGGTTAACTTTGCACAAAATTTAGCAATTCGTCCACCCAGTAAAAATATAACAAGCGCTATAACTGCTTGAATACCATAGTGTAAAATTAAGCCTGAATTTTCATTCAGCCAATTGAGTATTGAATCCATATTAACTCCTGATAGTGTTATTTAGCAGTTTAGCGATATTGTTTGTTGTATTGTAAATCTTTAATACGTGTTTGCAACAGCGTATTTCGAGGTTCTAGGTTCGAGGTTCGAGGAATTTAAAAACCTTACGGTTAATATAGCGAGGTTTTTTTATGCCCGTAGGCGGGAGTTTACCTCGCGCAGGGTTTAATAAAATGCGCGGGATAACCACCGCCCACGTTCAATACAAACATCATGCTTGGCTTAATCTCTACCTAAAATCTTTGTCTTTAATCTCTTCCTCTGTGAACTCTGTGACCTCTGTGGTAAATAGTGTTTTAATTTTTTGCACCACAGAGTACACCGAGGCGCTTCGCGCTACACAGAGAAGAAAATCTTGCGCGGTATAAAGCGGGATTAGGGATTCGAGCCGCGGGTTTCGAGGTTCGAGGAATTTAAAAACCTTACGGTTAATATAGCAAGGTTTTTTATACCCGTAGGCGGGAGTTTACCTCGCGCAGGTTTTATAAAATGCGCGGGATAACTCCCGCCTACGTTCAATACAAACACCGTACTTAACTTAATCTCTACCTAAAACCTAAAATCTTTGTCTTTAATCTCTTCCTCTGTGAACTCTGTGAACTCTGTGACCTCTGTGGTAAATAGTGTTTTAATTTTTTGCACCACAGAGTACACCGAGGCGCTACGCGCTTCACAGAGAAGACAAAACAAATAAAACATGTCTTTAATCATTTCCTCTGTGTGCTCTGCCCCCTCTGTGGTGAATAAAATCTCTTTAAGATCTTTTGCACAAAGAGAAGTGAATGAGAAGTAAATGAGAAAACAATAACCATGAGCCCGAGTGATTAATTGTTTTTTCACTAGCTCTAAAAGCGCAGCGTCTCTTAACCTCTTTGTGAATAAGTTTATTGCCTAAAACCACCTGCGCGTGATAACCCCCGCCTATAAACCATTTTGAACCACAGAGTACACCGAGGCGCTACACGCTCGCGGGATTGGGGATTCGAGCCGCGGGCTGCCCGTTGCCCGTTGCCCGTTGCCCGTTGCCCGTTGCCAATAGCTTAAATATAGAATACTTATAATAAGTTTAATTTTTTTTGATTTTTTGCTTCACAAGCATGGGGATATTATGTATTATGCGCGCCACACCAAACAAGGTGTATGTAGTGGCGGTTGTAGCTCAGTTGGTAGAGCCCCGGATTGTGATTCCGGTTGTCGCGGGTTCGAGCCCCGTCAATCGCCCCACTATTTCTAAGTATCCTCAGTAATATTCAAAGTTAATCTTTTAGTTATATCTACACGGCTTTAAGCCAAAAAAACCTTAAATAAAGAAATAATACTGACTTATCTGTTTTCTTAAGCTTATTTGCGTCTTTACTCCGCGTTTGCTTATACCCTTTAACTTATACTTTTATAAAACCCTGACGCGACATAAAGTCGCTGCTACTATAAATATTACCCTGCGTCTCACTTTAACTTATACTTTTATAAAACCCTGACGCGACATAAAGTCGCTGCTACCATAAATATTACCCTGCGTCCCACTTTAACTTATACTTTTATAAAACCCTGACGCGACATAAAGTCGCTGCTACTATAAATATTATCCTGCGTCTCACTTTAACTTATACTTTTATAAAACCCTGACGCGACATAAAGTCGCTGCTACTATAAATATTACCCTGCGTCTCACTTTAACTTATACTTTTATAAAACCCTGACGCGATATAAAGTCGCTGCTACTATAAATATTACCCTGCGTCTTACTTTAACTTATACTTTTATAGAACCCTGACGCGACATAAAGTCGCTGCTACTATAAATATTACCCTGCGTCTCACTTTCACTTATACTTTTATAAAACCCTGACGCGATATAAAATCGCTGCTACATAAATTAAAAAATAACTCCCGTAGCAGCGGGTTTACCCCGCGTCATAGCGCCTTAAAAAGACGCGATGTGAAATCGCTGCTACACTTTATTCTTTATGCGCAAGGACTCGCTATGAAGAAGGCTTATCGTCTCAGGAAAGGGAGGGTTTCACTAGCTAATCATTACTATATTGTCACTATGGTATCCCATAATCGTAATAAGCTTTTTACTAAACTTAATATGAATCGTTGTTTAATAAAACATATGCGAGAGCTAGAACAAGAACAAAGAATAAAATCGATCGCATTTGTTATTATGCCAGATCATTTACATTGGCAATTTCAAATACTTTCTAACAACACGCTTTCAAATATAGTTCGTCTTTTTAAAGGTAGAACTGCTGCTAGTTTTTATCAGTTTGAGGTTTATAGATTGTGGCAAAAAGGATATTACGATCATTTAATTCGTAATGAAGAAGATCTTATAACAAGCGCTCGTTATATTATTGCCAATCCTTTGAGGGCAAAGTTAATAGTCAATGTTGCAGATTACCCTTATTGGGATTGCGTTTATGTTTAATATTACAGCCGACGTGTAGCAGCGGGGTTACCCCGCGTCACCGAGTCTTTAAAAGACGCGATGTAAAATCGCTGCTACATATGCGCGAGATACCCCCACCTACGTTCAACACAAACACCGTGCTTGGCTTAATCTCTACCTTTAACCTTTTGCCTTTAACCTTTAAAAAGACGCGGAATAAATCCGCTGCTACATGTGCGCGAGATACCCCCACCTACGTTCAATAAAAACACCGTACTTGGCTTAATCTCTGCCTAAAACCTAAAACCTAGAACCTTTGTCTTTAACTGGTTATTGAAGGCGTTCTTTCCACTGTTCTACAGGAATTGGCTTTGAAAATAAGTAGCCTTGAAACAAGTCGCAGCCACGTTGTTTTAAATAATTGAATTGCGCCGTTTCTTCAACGCCTTCTGCCACGCTATTTACGCCAAGTGCGTTGGCCATGTCGATGATCATGTTTACAATTGTTTTACTGGAACTATCCTCGTTATCCATAATGCCATCAACAAAGTATTTATCTATTTTAAGCTCTGAAATAGGCAACTCTTTCAAATAACTCAAACTTGAATAACCCGTTCCAAAATCATCAATTGAAAACCTAAAACCCATTTGATTCAGTTCAACCATGGTTTCTTTTACCAGCTCTATGTCTGACACTAAGGTGGTTTCCGTCAATTCAATAATTAAATGCTGTGGCAACACTTGCCATTTTTGCACGCTAGCTAATAACTTCTCTTTAAAGTCTGATGCTACTATTTGCTTAGCGCTTATATTAACCGCAATACAGGTGCTTTTACCTAACTGACCCACTTGATGTAATAATTTACACACGTTATCAATCACCCAATCTCCAATTTTAATAATAGCCTCACTTTCTTCGGCAATAGGTATAAATTCAGCAGGGCTTATAATACCCAGCTCTTGAGAGTGCCAACGTAATAATGCCTCTGAAGAATGAAAGGTATTTTCATTAATATATTGCGGCTGAAGCGCGAGTTTTAGTTCATTGCTTTTATCCACATTTATCAGCAAATAACGAATTTTATTCGTACGTTCATAACGCTTTAATGCATCTAAATCTGCAAAATAGTAACCAAAAGGGGATAGCTTTTTGGCTTGTTTTAGTGAGTAATCAAGTTTATTGAATAATGAGTCGTAAGAGTCTTTACTCGCATCAATAATAGTACTGCCCAAAGAGGCACTTAATACCACTTCAAGATCATTGATCTTATGGGAAAAGTTAGCCAAGGCTAATATTTTAGAGTCAATTATCGGTTGTTGTAGCTCCAAATCACATAAGTTGCGATTGGGGTAAGTGCTAATTATTAAAAAAGAATCAACACCACTTTTATAAAGTTTGTACTCTCCTTCAACGGCTTTAGATAGTTTTTTAGCCGTTAAAATAAGTGCTTCATTTCCTGCTTCAATCCCATACTTAAAATTAAACTGAGATAATTTATCCATATCTAACAACGCAGCATAAATATAACTGCTATTTAAACTGGCACTTTGCAGTAAACTTCTACATTCACGTTCAAACCAGCGTTTATTTTTTAAACCTGTGATGGGATCTGAATAGGCTAAGTTATAAATAGTGTCTTGAGCCTTAAGCTTTTCGCTTATATCTCTTACAACACCAATATATTCAATACTCTCACCATTTACTGCTTTGGTAAGCGACAGCTCAATTTGAAATACTGTGCCATCATTTTTACGCGCGGGTAACTGTCTGCCTACCCCTATAATTTTAGCCTCACCGGTTTGCTCATAGTTTTGCATATAAGAGTGGTGTTTAGAGGCATAGGGTTCTGGCATTAAGTTATTAATAGATAAACCCAACATTTCGCTGTGCTCATAACCAAACATAGCCAAGGCTGTTTTATTACAATGAACAATTACCCCTTTTTGGTTAATGGTAATAACCGCATCATTAAGGTTATCTAAAATAGCTTCGAGGCGATTGCTTTTTTCTGCCACTCTCGTTTGTAAGTCATACTCAAACGTAACATCCTCAAACGCACCATAAACGGCAATTAATGTGTTATTACTATTAAAAACAGGGTGCCCGCTGGTTCTTACCCACTTATTGTGACCTTTAGCATCTATAAACTGAAAGTCTTCACAGTAGGGTAAACCTTGCGTTTGTAGGTGTTCGAAATGCTGACGAATACGCGATTGTTCTTTTTCACCAGCATAATACTCAATTGCTTGTGTTGGGGTGAGCTTGGCGTTAGTTTCAAGCCCGTAAATATTATAAACTTCAGGGGAATAATATAATTCCTCGGTTGCAACTTTGTATTCCCAGGTCCCTACCTTAGCCATGCTTTCTACGGCATTAAACAGTTGCTGTTGAGAGCTTGATTTATTCTCTAAAAAACACTTTTGTAAGTATATATTGGTGTAATTAGCAAAGCTAAGCAGGGTAGACTTATACGACTCTAACGTTTCATGGGCATTAAAATATAGGCCAACTAACACACCCGTTAATTGCCCCTCATCATTAAAAATAGAGGCGCCAATATAAGCATGCGCATTTATTTTTTTTAGCAGTTTATTTTCAGGATAATGGCGCTGTAAATCATGGGTAATATAGCACGCACTTTGCGACAACAATTGCTCACAAGGTGACCCCTCAAGTGAATAAGAAAAGTTAGCAGTCACTTTTCCATTTAGCATAACCAATTGTGTGGTTGCTAATTTTTGCTGATTAACAGAGGCAATAAATAAGTAATCGGCTTTTATTTCTTGCTGCAAGGCACTCAATTGCGCACTTAAATTTGCGCATTGAGAATACGGTGCATCATAGGCTGCGCCTATATCGGAATGTTTACTATCCTTGCTCACGTTATTAACCTACTTTAAAAGAAAGACCTAGAGACGCTAATGCTTTAGAGTGCTTTTCGATTGCATCAGACTCAGCACCTACACAATGCGCTTGCGCTAGGTTTTCTGACGATGCGCTACTAATATTTGAAATATTACGGCTAATTTCTTGCGATACCATACTTTGTTCTTCTGCAGCGGTTGATATTTGCGTTGCTAAATCAGAAATATCAGTAATTGCAGCGTATACTTTTGAGACGATATCTTGGGTATTACGGGTTTCTTTCACACAACTCTCTGCCGCGTTTTTACCCGCTTCCATGGTTTTTGACCAATTTAAAAGCGTAGATTGCATTTCAGATATAGATATTTGGATTTGCTCTGTAGCGGTATGTGTTCTGCTTGAAAGCGCACGCACTTCGTCAGCAACAACTGAGAAGCCTCTACCGTGCTCACCGGCACGCGCAGCTTCTATAGCCGCATTAAGTGCAAGTAAATTTGTTTGGTCGGCAATCCCTTGTATCTCTTGCATTATACCACCAATTTTTTCAGCCTCTGTTGCTAGCTCGCTCGCTGAACTTGCTGAGTTATCAACTTCTGTTGCGAGTAACGATACTTCACGCATGGTGCCTGACATAGCTTGCGTTGCATTTTCGCAGTCTTGATGAGCTTGTTGAACACGTTGGTTGGTTACTAAGGTATTTTTAGCGACCTCATCAATTGAATGCACCATTTCCTCAACCGCAGAGGATACCTGATGCAATTCAGACGCTTCTTTTTCAACACCGGCCTGCGCAGCTTCAGCACAAATTTTTAGAGAATCAGCACCTTTACTCAAGCTTAAGGTGCCATCAATAATCCGGCCAACAATCGTCGTGACTTTACCCTCAAGCAGTTTAATCTGAAAATCAGTATAGCTAAGGCTATCACTGCCGGAGTATACATGGCGAGATACACTGTCACTGCCTTTTTTGCTTTCTTTAAGCGCACTTTGCGAGCGAATTAACTCTTCATAAAAAATAATAAAAGGCAAAGGAACAAACAGCAAACATAACCAGAACATGTAACTTGTTAACCAAGCAATTAAAGCAGCACACCCAATAAATAGCGGCAATTTAAATGCGGCTAATTTTTCACTTAAAGGCGTAATTGATTGACCGCTGTTTAAACGTTGGTAAAGCTTTTCTGCGCGGTTTTTATATTCAGGCAGAAGCTGTTGACGAACTGATTGATAACCTACTTTTTTTCCGTTTTCATAAATAGGGGTAACAAATGCATCAACCCAATAATAACGCCCATCTTTACATCTATTTTTTACCGCTCCTCGCCAAGCGGTATCGCTTTTTAAGTTCGACCACATATCTCCAAATGCCGCAGGAGGCATTTCTGGGTGACGAATCATGTTATGGTTTTTCCCTTTCAACTCATTAATGGTATACCCTGACACTTTACAAAAGCTATCATTTGCATAAGTGATAACCCCTCGTAAATCTGTTGCAGAAACTAATTCTTCATCAATGCCGAACGAAACTTCTTGGTCTACCGTTGCTTGATTTCTTCTACTCATAGTGGGTGCTTCATTATGTTTTAATGGGTTAGTTTTCGAGATGTTAATTTATAAATGTATAAAACACAATTATACATTCTTACTATATGTTAGTAGTTTTGAAACTACATTCTACTTACTTAAACACTAAAAATATACATTTAAAAACATACAGTTAAAAAATTTTACATATAGAAAAAGGAATTGCTATTACGTAAAGTTCCACCTATAAAAGGATTATAATTAGAATAGTATCTAATTAAGAATAGTTTAGACCTTAAAATGGAAAGCTGCAAAAAACCTCTCCTTGTATAAAGATAAAAAAAATGCCACCAGATGGTGGCATTTACACACGGGAGTATTTCTACTTATAGAAATTTTTTACGTTTTGTTTACTTAAATATTTTTTGAAAAGGTAGCATTTACACCCGTTTCAAGCAACTTAAAACGCTGAACTGTTAACTCATCGGAACAGTTTTAACCATTACACCTTAATACATACATATTTTTCTTCTAAGTACTCATCTAACCCTTGGTGACCGCCCTCTCTGCCGAGACCAGATTGTTTTACCCCACCAAACGGCGCTACAGGGTTTGATATAACCCCTTCATTAACACCGACCATACCAAATTCTAGCGCTTCACTTACGCGGTATATTTGCTTAATATTCTGACTATAAAAGTAGGCTGCTAGTCCATAGGGAACATCATTAGACAATGCCAGTACTTCTGCCTCATCATCAAACGGGATTATACTTAATACAGGGCCAAACACCTCTTGGTGATAAATATTCATCTCAGGCGTAACATTGTTAACAATAACTGGGTTTTGAAAACTCCCCCCTAAATCTCGTTGCTCGCCAATAAGCGAAGCCCCTTTGCTTAATGCATCGTTTATCAATTGCTGAACTTTTTGTTTAGCCTCAGGGTATATCAGCGGACCAATATCCACTTCATCTTCAAAGCCGTTTGCCACTTTTAATCCAGCAACCTTTGAGGTTAGCTTGTTGAGCACTTTATCCATAATACTGCGCTGAATAAAGATACGGTTAGCCGCCACACACGCTTGGCCACTATTTCTAAATTTAGCCGCCATTAAGCCATCAATGGCGTCATTAATATCGGCATTATCAAAAATAATGAACGGCGCATTGCCGCCTAATTCCATTGATGTTTTCTTAATTGTATCAGCGCATTGCGATAGTAACTGCTTACCCACCCCGGTAGAGCCTGTAAAAGTAAACTTACGTACCACCTCTGAGTCTGTCAGCATTTTGCCAACGTCTTTAGCGTTTTGTGATACCAACACATTAAATGCACCTTTAACAAAGCCAGCCTGATCAGCTAAATAAGCTAAAGCAATGGCGCATAGTGGTGTGTGCTCAGAAGGCTTGAGTATAAAACTACAGCCCGCGGCATAAGCCGGCGCGACTTTTCGAGTTACCATAGCCACAGGAAAGTTCCATGGCGTAATACCTGCTACCACGCCAATAGGTTGCTTGAAGCTAGTTAAACGATGACTGTTATCGGTGGCGGGGATCACATCGCCGTAGCTGCGTTTAGCTTGTTCGGCAAACCACTTAATAAAGCCAGCCCCATAATCTATTTCACCAAGCGATTCTTTAAGCGGTTTTCCCTGCTCTTTAGTCATAAGTGTAGCAAGGGTTTGTTTGTGTTTGATCACCAACTCATACCAGCGCATCAAGGTGTCACTTCGCTCGGTCGCATTGGTGGCTTTTAATTTTACAAACGCGCCTTTTGCTGCTGCTATGGCATTTTTTACGCCTTGCTCATCAATATCACTTACATCAACAATACTTTGTTCGGTGGCCGGATCATCAACGCTAAAGCGTGAGTTGGTTTGATAAAATTCACCGTTAATAAACGAGTCTGAAAAAATAAGATCACTCAAAATATACCTCCGAAATGGGTTTTGGTTTTTGGGCCTCGAGCCTCGAGCTTCGAGCTTCGAGCTTCGAGCTTCGAGCTTCGGGCTTCGGGCTTCGATAAATTAAAAAAGCCTTGTGGTTAACGCTACAAGACTTTTTAATTTTAATTTACCTGCCGCCCGTAACCCTTTACCTTCAACCTTTGTATTTATTCACTTCCTCTGCGCACTCTGTAATCTCTGTGGTAAATAAAATTACTAACAAACGCGGAATAAAACCGCTTTAAAAAGCATATGCACAAAGAGAAGTGAATGAGAAGAAAATGAGAAAGCACTAACCATTAGCCTGAGTGATTAATTGTTTTGTCACTTCCTCTAAAAGCGCAGCGTCTCTTAACCTCTTTGTGCATAATTTTATTACCTTTAACCACATTTGCGCGGCGTAAAGCCCCGCCTACAGGCTATTTTAATTTACCCGCGCCTCGCAGCCCGCCGCTCGTAACCTTTTGCCTTTCGCCTTTAACCTTTAAAAAGACGCGGGGTAAACCCGCTGCACTTCTGCGCGGCGTAAAGCCCCGCCTACAAAATATTTACACCACAGAGAATACAAAGGCGCTTCGCGCTACACCGAGGGGTTAAGGTAAATAACACTAAACCTTTGCCTTTGCTCACTTTCTCTGTGAACTCTGTGCCCTCTGTGGTGAATAAATCACTAAAAAATCAAACAATGAGCCGCTGCAAGGCTAACTTGAGAAAGCTCTACGTCTACAAAAGATTTGTCTGCGCGGCATAAATCTTCGCCTAAAACAAAAAGCCGCGGTGTTAAACAGCGGCTTTTAATATAATAGTCGTTAATTAAAAACTAGTGTTCTTCATTAACGATATTGAGATTGTACTTAGGTATTTCAACCACTAAGTCTTCATCTCTAATGATTGCTTGGCAACCTAAGCGCGATTCAGGCTCTAAACCCCATGCTTTATCTAGCATGTCATCTTCTAGGTCGTCACTTTCATCTAATGAGTCAAAACCTTCACGGATCACTAAGTGACAGGTTGTACATGCACATGACTTTTCACAGGCATGAGGAATGCTAATGCCATTTTTAAGCGCGATATCAAGTACCGTTTCGCCGGCGGGCGCTTCTATTGCTGCACCGCCAGGACACAACTCCGGATGGGGAAGAAAAACAATTTGTGGCATTCTAATCTCTCTTATATATTGTCTACTGACTGGCCTGTTAAGGCTTTTTTAATTGATGCATCCATTCTAAGCGCGGCAAAATCACTACTCGCGTTGTCCATTTTTTCAATGGCTGCTTTAATTTCGCTTGGATCTTGTGCACTCTCGCGTACTTTTGCAAGTTCGTTTATTTCCACTTTTAGCGCCGCTAGTTGCTCAGGCTCAAGTAAATCGCCATCAGCAGCTAAAGAGGCTTCCATTGCTTCTATTACTCGAAGCGCTTCAACTTGTTGCTCTTTAAGCATACGCACTTGCATGTCGCCTTTAGCGTTACTCATCGACTCTTTAAGCATATTAGCAACTTGGTCGTCAGACAAACCAAACGACGGTTTTACTTGTATTTCTGCTTGAACGCCAGTTGATTTTTCCATGGCTGATACGCTTAGTAAACCATCAGCGTCTACTTTAAAGGTAACGCGAATATGCGCAGCTCCCGCCGCCATAGGTGGAATGCCTTTTAAGCTGAACTTTGCCAGCGATCGACAATCGTCAACCAGTTCACGCTCACCTTGTAATACATGCAACGACATAGCCGTTTGACCATCTTTAAACGTAGTAAATTCTTGCGCACGTGCAACTGGGATAGTGGTATTGCGTGGAATGATTTTTTCAACTAAGCCACCCATGGTCTCAAGTCCTAGCGACAACGGTAACACATCCAGCAATAACATGTCTGAATCTGGCTTGTTACCAATTAATACGTCTGCTTGTAATGCTGCCCCCAGAGCAACAACACGATCAGGGTCAATTGAAGTGAGTGGTTGTTTATCAAAAAACTCGCCAACTTGAGTACGTACCAACGGCATGCGGGTTGAACCGCCAACCATCACCACTTGTAATACTTCTTGGTTTTCAATACCGGCATCTTTTACTGCACGACGACATGAGCGGAGCGTTTTTTTAACCAGTGGCATAGCCAGCTCGTTAAACTTCTCTCGTGTTACTTCAACCATGTATTTTTCATCGTCAAACTCAAGGCCAACATTCACTTTTTCGTATTGGCTGAGTGCTTCTTTACAGGCTTTGGCTTTATTTATAAATAAACGTAATACCGAAGGAGATAAGCCCGTTACGCCGGTTTCTTGTTTTAGGTAATCAACTAATAATGAGTCAAAGTCATCGCCGCCTAGGCTTGAATCGCCACCAGTGGCCAATACTTCAAACACGCCTTTATTTAAGCGCAGTATAGAAATATCAAATGTTCCGCCACCTAAGTCATAAACAGCAATTATGCCTTCTTGGCCTGAATCTAAGCCATAAGCAACCGCAGCCGCGGTTGGCTCGTTTAATAAACGCAGCACATTAATGCCGGCAAGCTCAGCCGCATCTTTGGTGCTTTGACGCTGTGCATCATCGAAATAGGCTGGTACGGTGATAACCGCGCCTAAAATATCTTGATTACCAAAGCTTTGTTCTGCACGTGCTTTTAAAGCATTTAAAATATGACTTGAGGCTTTAACTGGGCTGATTTTCCCGGCTTCAGTTGCTATTGCAAGTGCACCATCATCATCGCAAAACTGATAAGGCAGTTGGCCATAGCTTTGTTCTATTTCGGTTTGCGTTTTACCTAAAAAGCGCTTCACTGAAATAAGCGTATTAACCGGATCGAGTGTAGCTGCTTGCATTGCATCATTACCCACGGTAATGCCGCCAGCTTGATAACGCACTACAGACGGCAACATCGCTTCGCCTAACTCATCAGTAATAGTGCGTGCTTCGCCGCTTTGTACGGTTGCCACTAATGAATTTGTAGTGCCTAAATCAATTCCAATGGCTAATTTGTGTTCATGTGGTGCCGCGCTCTGCCCCGGCTCAGCAATTTGCAATAATGCCATAATGCTCTTTAAACTCGTGTTGCTCGCTTTGCAGCAAGTGAATTAATCGTCAAATAAACTGTCTTCAATGCGTTCAAGTTCGTCTTGTAACTTATATACAAATTTTAATTTGCGAATGTTGTCAGCAGCGTGTTGATATTGTTGCTCATCGTTGCTTGCAAGTTGCTCAGCCAGTTCGTTGCTATACTGGGCTTTTAATTGCTTTATTTGCGACTCAAAATTAGCAATAGCGATATCTGGATCACTTGCAGAGGGAAGTTCTTCAAGCTCTTCGCGCAGTTCCATTTGTTGCATCAAGAACATGGGATCTTGCAGTGTTTGCTGCTCAGCGCGAATATCAACGCCCAGCTCACTCAACATATATTCAGCACGTTTAACCGGATGCTTAAGTGTTTGTAATGCGTCGTTAATTTCAGCGGTACTTTGTACGGCCATTAATTTATCACGACTGCTGGCATTAGCATGGCGATCAGGGTGAACAGCACGTTGAAGTTCTAAGTAGTGCTTGTTGATCATTGCTAAGTCAATATTGTAGTCAACCGGTATTGCAAATAACTCAAAATAACGCATAACTTCTCACAAATGACAAAGCCCTACATTAACTGGCAGGGCTTATTTATATCTTAAAACAAGTTTGAGCTTAAACGGTAAAGCTTTCGCCACAGCCACACTCATCGGCTTGGTTAGGGTTATTAAATTTAAACCCTTCATTTAAACCTTCTTTAGTGTAGTCGAGCTCAGTGCCGTCGATATAAACTAAGCTTTTAGCGTCAACAATTAAGGTAACGCCTTTGGCCGCAAATGTTTCATCGTCATCGTTTAGCTCATCAACAAACTCTAGAACATAAGCAAGACCTGAACAGCCCGTCGTTTTAATGCCAACTCGCAGGCCAATGCCTTTACCACGGTTTGCTAAAAATGATTGTACGCGGTTTGCTGCCGCATCTGTCAATGTCACTGCCATGAATATCTCTTAGTTTGTATGTTTGCTTTTGTAATCTGCAATTGCTGCTTGAATTGCATCTTCGGCTAAAATTGAGCAGTGAATTTTCACTGGTGGTAATTCTAGCTCTGCGCTGATATCGGTATTTTTGATAGTCGCAGCTTCGTCTAATGTTTTGCCTTTAACCCACTCTGTTACCAGCGAAGATGAAGCAATTGCGCTACCACAGCCGTACGTTTTGAATTTTGCATCTTCAATAACGCCGTCTGCCGATACTTTAATTTGCAATTTCATTACGTCACCACATGCTGGTGCGCCTACCATACCCGTTGCCACTGACGGATCGTTTTTATCTAGAGCACCTACGTTACGTGGGTTTTCTACGTGGTCGATTACTTTATCACTGTAAGCCATAATTCTATCCTCACTACCTGCTAGGTATGGGCTCCACTAATTAGTGGTGCGCCCATTCAACTGAATCTAAATCAACACCTTCTTGGTGCATTTCCCAAAGAGGAGACATTTCACGTAAACGGCCAATCGAGTTTTTCATTAGCTCAACGGTGTAATCAATCTCTTCTTCGGTGGTAAAACGGCCAATACTAAAACGAATCGAGCTGTGCGCTAGCTCGTCGTTGCGACCTAATGCACGTAATACGTAAGAAGGCTCTAAACTTGCAGATGTACAGGCTGAACCTGACGATACCGCAATATCTTTAACAGCCATTAATAACGACTCACCTTCAACAAAGTTAAAGCTAATGTTGACAATACCAGGTACTGATTGGTCTTGCGTGCCGTTAAAGTACACTTCGTCCATATCCGTTAAAATGCCGTCGATTAGGCGTTTACGCAACGCACTGATGTGTGCGTGATCTTTTTCAAAATCTTGTTTTGCAATTCTAAATGCTGCGCCCATACCCACTAATTGATGAGTTGCTAATGTACCAGAACGCATACCACGTTCATGGCCGCCACCGTGCATTTGTGCTTCTAAACGGGCACGTGGTTTACGGCGAACATACAAAGCACCTACGCCTTTAGGGCCGTATACTTTGTGCGCCGAGAATGACATAAAATCTACTTTGGTTTGTTGCACGTCAATTAAAACTTTACCCGCGCTTTGTGCTGCATCTACGTGGAACATAATTTTACGTTCGCGGCACATTTCACCAATTGTATTGATGTCTTGGATTACACCTAGCTCGTTATTTACATGCATAATACTTACAAGCACGGTGTCGTCACGCATGGTGTCTGCTAATTTTTGCAGATCAAGTAGGCCGTTTTCTTCAACGTCCATGTAGGTTACTTCAAACCCTTGACGCTCAAGCTCACGACATGTGTCGATAACCGCTTTGTGTTCAGTTTTAGCAGTAATAACATGCTTACCTTTTTTCTTGTAAAACTGAGCTGCACCTTTAATAGCAAGGTTATTTGATTCTGTTGCACCCGATGTGAATACAATTTCACGTGGGTCTGCATTAATTAAATCAGCAATGTCAGTACGTGCTTGGTCAACGACTTCTTCAGCTTGCCAACCAAAACGGTGTGAACGCGATGCTGGATTACCAAAATTACCGTCCATAGTCAGGCACTGCATCATTTCTTTGGCAACTCGTTCGTCAACAGGCGTAGTTGCTGCGTAATCTAAATAAATCGGTAACTTCATTTCTCTCTCCGCTGCAGGTCAACCTTAAAGTTGACAGCTTACTTGAATATTTTCCAACTGCTTAATTGCATCATTAACGCTGTTTTCTTGGCGAAGAGCGACCGCTTTAACGTCCGACTTTTCGACCAGTTCAGCTAAGGTAATATTATTTAAAAATTCTTCAATTCGTGCGCTTAAGTCTGACCACAATGTATGGGTTAAACAACGCATACCACTTTGACAACCAGTATTGCTTCGCTGACACCGTGTAGCGTCAACAGATTCATCTACCGCATTGATAACATCGCCAACTGAAATTACGTCAGCCTCACGTCCTAGTAAATAGCCCCCACCAGGACCTCGAACAGAACTCACTAGCCCATTTTTACGTAAACGGGCAAATAACTGCTCAAGATAAGACAAAGAAATTTCTTGGCGCTGCGAAATATCTGCAAGCGCTACAGGGCCTATATTTGCATGTAGTGCAACATCCAGCATGGCTGTAACGGCATATCTGCCTTTTGATGTTAACTTCATAACGCCCCCGCACAAAAGAGTGCAAATTTTAATTACCAGAGTAGATTAGTCAAGTATTATCCTGATTGGCTAGCCTCAAACGGCCACCGATAAACTTGTAATACCCGACTGTTTTGGTCAAGTATTGGGTCTATTGTAGTTACCTGAGTAATTTAGTCAAGTATTAGTGGAGTAATAAAGGGCGCTATTTATCGAAATTTTCCGAGAAAACCCATTGATCGACGCGAAGCGGTGTCGATGGGATGAATCGGAATAGTTAGCCCTGCTCTTGAATGTATTTTTGAATTGTATCAGCAGCCGCATTCCCAACAGAGCAAACAAAATATCCGTCAGACCAAAATGTTTTTTTAACCCAGAATTGCTTTTTAAACCATTTAAATCTCGACCATAGCCTTTGCGTTGTAGATTGTTTAATTCTCCTAACGTAACTCGCAACGCTGATATTGGGAGAGATCGTTAGCAATATGTGTATATGATCTTTGTCCACCTCGATCTCTTCGATATTAAATTCTGAGCGCTCTGCAATTTCAGTGATTTTTTGTTTTACAAAATCACCTACATCACCTTTTAACAATTGTTTTCTATATTTAACCACAAGTATTAAATGTAGCGCTATTAAATATTTACAGTGAGATTTAGTTTCATATTCCATCTTGACAACTCATTTCCACACAGTAGTCTACACAGTATATGAAAAAGACGCTTAGATACAACTACAGGCTAAATCCTACGCCAGAGCAAGAAGCTAAACTCGTTGAGTTTGGCGCGACAGCGCGTGGCATTTGGAACTTATTGTTGTCTGAGAACATGCGTCGATACGAGCACGATAAAACGTTTTTGTTTTACAAAGACATGGCCTCACTACTTAAAGATATCAAGACGTTCGAAGAGTTTAACTGGATCAAAGCATTCGATTCTGCGGCAGCTCAACAAGTTGCCCGCGACCTGGAATTAGCGCTCAAGAATGTTTTTACTAAAGGTCGCTTGCAACGCTTTCCAAAGCACAAGATCTCATATAAAAAGAAAAAACTTCACAACGATAGTTTTCGAGCGGTCAATAACTCGAACTGTATCCGCATTGAAAATGGCGCTATCAGTATCCCAAAGGTAGGCAAGATACCCATTATCTTGCATCGCAAACTAGCAAGTAAAATCAAGACTGTAACTATCCAGTATCACCACGGAAAATGGGGATGCAGCATCACTCAGGAAGTTGAGTGCAAAACAGCTAAACAAGTTTTAAAAACAATCACAGGTTTTGACATTAACTCAAAGCAAACTGTTGTTGGCTCAGATGGTTTTGTGGTCGATAACCCCACGTTTTTAAAGCAGTCAAAAACAAAGTTAAATCAATTGCAACGCCAGCTTGCACGCCGAACTAAAGGTTCAAATCGCTGGCAAAAAACCAAACAACGCATCAACAAATTACACGGCAAAATCTCACGGCAAAGGCTCGACTTTGCACACAAAATTTCACGCCAGATAACCAATGAAAATGACATTTTAGTGTTCGAAGATTTAAACGTAAAAGGGATGCAAAAGTTCAATGGCAGCATGGTTGCCGACAATGTGATGGGCTTAATTACTCAGCTTTCAAAATACAAAACTGAGCTTGAAGGTAAACTTTATCACGAGATTGGCAGGTTTGAAAAATCCACAGGGGTTTGTTCTGAATGCGGCCAACATCATGTTTTGACATTGAACGACAGATATTTCACATGTACGGCTTGTGAAACTAACCAAAGCCGAGACTTGTCAGCGGCTAAAGTCATAGCAAAAACAGGTGAATTAGATTTGATTGCGGCTGGGATCGTCGCAAGGGTTACCCCCACATCTCAGCAGAAATCAGCCATTAAAACGAAAGTCTTCGAGCTATCGAAGTTTGCTGTTGGAACTGAGAAAAAAGAAGCAGCCTAGTCTCTAAGTCAAGGCTGTAGAAGCCCATTGATCGACACGGAGTGGCGTCGATGGGTAGTTCACAACTAATTGCTATTTTATAGACTTATTAATTGAGGTAAGAATACCTCGTAATATGTTCATTTCAGCATCTTCAGGGCGAGCACGATTAAACAAGCGACGTAGCTTAGTCATTACCATGCCTGGGTGCTGCTTAATGATGAAGCCTGTTTTAAACAAAGTGTCTTCAAGGTGTTCGTAAAACAGCTCTGTTTGTTTAGACGATGGATATAGGGTGTCGTCTTCTTCTTGTTCCGCTTTAGGTTGCTGATTTAAAAACGCCATACGCGTTTCATAGCATAAGGTTTGTACTGCCATGGCTAAATTTAGCGAGCTGTATTCTGGGTTAGCAGGAATACACACATGGTAATTACACAGTTGTAATTCTTCGTTTGTTAAGCCACTGTTTTCACGACCAAATACAAGTGCTACAGGGCCATTTACAGCTTCGCCAACAAGCTTTTCACCACATTCACGCGGCTCAACCATAGGCCACGACAATGTACGCGAACGGGCGCTAGTACCAATCGTTAATGCACAATCAGCAATCGCATCGGCAACCGTATCAACAATAACCGCATTTCCGAGAACATCAGTAGCACCTGCAGCAAGCGCACTTGCATGACTGTCTATTTCACAGGCTGGATCAACAAGGTATAACTTTGATAATCCCATGGTTTTCATGGCACGTGCCGCAGAACCAATATTGCCAGAATGTGATGTGTTTACTAAAACGATGCGAATATCATCTAAGATCATTACAGTGCTACTTATCGAGTACAAAAAAATTGCGCAAATTCTAGCATGAAAACGCGCTGAGATCCTATATTCAATAGTCGAGATCTAAAAGATCAGTTCGGGGTCAGCGGTCAGCGGTCAGCGGTCAGCGGTCAGCGGTCAGCGGTCAGCGGTCAGCGGTCAGCGGTCAGCGGTCAGCGGTCAGCGGTCAGCGGTCAGGTAGTAAAATAAAACACCGAGCCTTATGCAAGCCCAGTTTTTATATTATAGGTGAGAGTTTACCTCGCGCACTTTCACAACATGTCAAACTACCTGCGCGGCGTAAAGCCCCGCCACAAAATAGTGTGCGCCACCACATCAGCCTTAGTTTACCTCGCACACGTTTTAGGCTCGAAGCCCATCGCTCGTAGCCCGTTAACCTTTAACCTTTAACCTTTTGTCGCTGCAAGCACAGTATGGTTGTATTATGTCAAACTATGGTTGCAGCGACACTAGTTCTTCTTTCGCGATAGACTCGGCAAAACCAGCAAGAGCTTGTTCAGTTACTTTATCCAGATCTAAAGCACCTGCTGTTGCGATTTTTGCTGCAACAGGAACAGTTCTTTTTAGCAACGTAACTCCAAACCCTTTTGCCTTATCTAGGTACTCTTTAGTCTTAGAAATATCTTCAGGTGTAGAGAGTTCATCAATTCCAGAGCTGATTTCACCAATAATTGAAACTAGTGCATCATCTGTAAAATCATTTTCCCAAGCATTAAAATATATAGTTGGTACTTCATTATCTTTAAGATGTTGTTCCCACATCCTTAGAAAAGTAGTTTTTCCTTGTCCCCAAGGTGCATCTAAACAAACAACCATAGGGTCTTTAGTAGAAAGAACGAATTGAGTAAGAACTTCAGCACTTTCAAGCCTATTTAGTTCATCATTTAAAAATGGGCTACCCGGCTCAACTACTATTTCACGATTCTTGATAATCACTCTGGCTCCTTGAGATTGCTAACGCCCCGCATCACCGGCAGCAAAAAGCAGAGCGAGGAACGAGCGGCGCTTTTTGCTGTCCGAGTGCATGTGATTGTTATGTCATTTCACTATAAATAGAATGAAAGCTTCTTTGCCCAGTACCATCATAAACATAAATAGTGTCGAATACTTTCACTGATTTCTTTGCAACAAGGTCTGAAATACTCTTTGCTTCAGATTGCGCTATGTCAGCGGCCGATGCGAAAGGGGTAAAAATACCAACCAAGAGAATTCCTGCACCTCGTTCCTGAAAAATTGATTGCATACTTGCTTTATCATATTTTGCTTCTATTACTGACTGAAGCACGGATGAAAACCTTTCATCAGGTTCGATAACAAGGCGACCTGAATCTGATATATGCTCTACATCCTCAGATACTCCAGTTGTAAGACCAATAGCATGATCTTTATCCAAAAAAGCATCAGTGACCTCTAGCCATGTTTTCTTGTCATTGATTTCAATAATCGCCTCGGGTGGATCAGGTGTTTCCAGCACATTAAAGGTTTTACCTAAATTTTCCATATATTTGGAAAATTGCTGTATTACAGCATCTTCATGTGCTTGCTTCAGATCTCTTCGTTTAACCATAGCAGTTCACTCTTAAAAAAGATCTTTCTCTGCCTGATTAGCAAGCCCACACATTTTGTCTACGTATGGCGCTAGGGCTTGAAGAGTATCAAGCAAATTCTTTTTGTTTTGCTTTGTTGTATTGAGCATTACATTGGCATAATGAGAATACACTTCCATGACCTCTGTACTGCCAGAGGGAAATTTTTCGTTAACCTCTTTTCGACCTGCTGCATAGATCGGTTGAGATTCTTCAAATAACGCGCCATATTCGCTATTGTTGATCGTGCTAGTAAAAAGGTTGAAAACATCAAAATCTATCGCACGCGCCTCTTCTACGAAAAAATTCTCTAGAGTGCCGATTATGCCCCCCGCAATTTGTTGAGATTCCGGCGTGTTTGGATCATTCGCCGCTTGCACGAACCATATTGCACTTACTGCGGTAACAAATTCCCTTTCCGCTCCTGCACTAATCAACCGATTTAATAATGAAATTGTCGAAAAACCTGACTTTAATGGCTCGTCTAATTTCATAGTCCCCCCTTTTAAAGATGAGCTTTTTTGACCTTTATATTTTCCAAAGGATAAAGTCTTCATGATGTTGTCAACTATCTTAGTTCGCAATTCCACAACTAAATCGACATTAGGTTGAAGTTGCATACAGAGAGCCAATATGAATTGCTGCGGGCCATCAGGGCCATCTACTTCAGGCCGAGAATCCTTCATTGCACCTTTATACTCCTGTGGACTAATGCCGCTATTTTTAGCAAAGCTTATTGCTGTGTCGTTTCCTTGGCTCGCAGCCTCAATCTCCTCAAGGACAAATTGGTATGCGATCTCGTCTGTTGGTATCTTTTGCATGATGATTTCAGAAAATCTTTTCGCGGCATGTTCAATGCCATCTTTCTCAATAAGCTTTTCTAAGTCAGATTTTTGCTTTTTCTTGAACATTCCAAACATATTGCCTCCTTAGTGGCATTAAAGACATAACGCTTTGCTAATGGGCAAAATACCGTTTGCTAAAATTGGCGAGGTACGAGCCGAGCAAACTGTATTTTGTCCTGTTGAGCAACTTGTTATGCTATTGGCTACACGTACCTTTTTTAGCCAAATCTAATTTTGATATTTCTTTTTTTCCTTTATTTTCATCAACAAGTTCGACACCTGCACCACCAACGAAAACGCCCATTTTTATATATTGGCTTACGAAGTAATTTTTACCATTTTCTGTTTTTACAATTAGATCATTTGGTGAAAACTCTGATTCTGTTGAAATTTTGTGCTCACCATCACCAGTTATTTCCTCATAAAAAAACACATTTGGTGCCGTTTCGCCAATGCATTTCCCATCTAGCCATACATCTTTTTTTAATGCTCCTCCAAAACTGCCTGATCTATAAATATATAAACCAGCCTTACCTTCAGATGGCAAGTTAAACTGTTTTGCTTGTTCGCTCTTCTCTTTTGATTCCATTGCGGAGTTTTTCAAGTTAGTTGTCGCCTCAAGTTAAATTTTATGCCGCCCGCATTTCTTCTTTTTTCTCAGGGTTTAAATTTACTTCATTTATCATTGACCAGTCTCGTGACTTCCCTGACCAACGACTTGGGTTATTCAATTTAGCTGCGTCGTTTACCTGCTGACGCTTAGCTAATATTTCTTTATCTAAACCTGAATGACGTTGGTTTGGCGTCACAAATTTTATACCACTGTGTAGGTGCTCATTATTGTACCAATCAACGAACCCACTTACCCATTCTCTTGCTGCGCTTATATCTTCAAATGCCTTTTCTGGGTATTCTGGGCGATACTTTAACGTTTTAAATAACGACTCAGAGTATGGATTATCATTACTTACTGACGGTCGACTAAATGATGGCACAATCCCTAACTCCTGTAATGTTGCCAGTAATGTCGCGCCTTTCATTGGGCTACCATTATCTGAGTGCAACGTGACTTGCTCGCGCTTTATTTGCTCCCGACTGCAAATATCCTTCATTAAATCTGCGGCTAATTCACTTAACTGTGTGTCGTAAACTTGCCAGCCAACAACCTTTCGACTAAAAATGTCCATCACTAAATATAAGTATAAAAATTGCCCTTTTACGCTCGTTGGTAAATAGGTGATATCCCAAGTGTAGACTTCATTTGCACGCACTGCTTTCAATGCTCTTGGCTTTTTCATCGGCTTAGCTGGCTTTACTTTTTCTCTATGCGTTAATAAGTTATGTGCCTTCATGACACGATAAAACGAACTTTCAGACGCTATCCATATGCCCTTATCAAGCAGCTTAGGGACTATTTTACTGGCCGGTAAATGCCCATA
>NZ_JQFL01000059.1:0-14565 GCF_000764215.1 Pseudoalteromonas sp. ND6B | reverse complement strand
TGAATCGCCCCGAGTTCATCGGAGACCAGTTTGTTTAAGTCAGGCCACTTTACCTGACTCGTTTAAATTATCATAGTAGTCTGTTTCATATTGAGCTGGTGAAATATACCCAATTGAAGATAATAAGCGTTGATTATTAAACCAATTGACCCACTCTAACGTTGCGTATTCAACAGCATCAACATTCTTCCACGGGCCATTTCTGCGAATAATCTCTGTTTTAAATAATCCATTTATTGTTTCAGCCAATGCATTGTCATAAGAGTCACCCACACTGCCTACAGACGCTTGAATTCCAGCTTCAGCAAGTCGCTCAGTGTATCGTATAGACAAATATTGGCTGCCTCTGTCGCTGTGGTGAATTAACCCTTCGGGGTTGCCACGATGCCAAATAGCTTGCTCTAACGCATCAAGAATAAGCTCTGTGTGCATTGTCGTTGATACACGCCAACCTACAATGTATCGTGAAAAAACATCTATCACGAAAGCGACATAAACAAACCCACTCCATGTGGCAACATAGGTGATGTCAGCTACCCAAAGTTGATTTGGCTGCTCAGCAGTAAATTGACGATTAACTAAATCAAGTGGCTTATCTTGTTGCTCGTCAGGTATCGTTGTCTTATGTGCTTTACCCCGACGAACACCTTGAATTCCCATAACTCGCATCAATCGTTCGACTGTACAGCGGGCGACTTGATGGTCGTCAAGCTGTAGCTGCTTCCATATTTTTCTTGCACCATAAACTGACATATTATCCTCCCACACTTCGCGAATGAGTATTATCAGCTCAGCATCACGCTTTTTGCGGTTAGACAGTCGCTCAGGCTCTCTTTGTATCTGTTTATGAGAATAATACGTTGATGGTGCAATCGGCAATTCCTTGCAAATTGACTCGACACCGTAATGCTCTCTGCAAGCATCAATAAAATCCACTATTACTTCTGTTTGCGGTCGAGCTCCGCTTGGGCGAAAAAAGCGGCAGCTTGCCTCAGGATATCATTCGTTCGCTTGAGCTCTTTATTCTCGCGCTCTAAGACGGCAAGGCGTTCTTCAGTTGATTGCGTATTAGAAGAGGGTTTAGACGGTTGAGCTTGAGATTTCTTGACCCATGCTCTAAGTGTTTCTGGGGTACATCCCAGTTTATCTGAAATCGATACTAGCGCAGCCCAAAGAGAAGGGTATTCATGCTGTTGTGTGGTAACAAGCCTAATTGCACGTTCACGAAATTCTGATGTATAGCGATTTGATTTTTTCATAGTTCCAGTTTCTCAAGTTATTGAGTCTCTGGCAAACACGGGGCGATTCAGTAAGCTTTAAACTTAAAGCTTACATTCAACTGTACCTAAAATACTAAAATGCAGAGCTTATGTCACTTAGATACTTTGTAATAACAAGCATATTAATTTTAATGACCATGGTCACTGGTTTACTAGTTGGTTATCGCTACTTTTTTAGTTTACCTAACATTGAGGAAAGTATTGAGGATTACCAAAACAGAGAGTTACTAAGCGTAAAAATTGCCTTAGAACGTGAGTTTGTATTTTTAAAAACGCTAAATTATGATTACGCTGTGTGGGACGATAGTTATGAGTTTTTACAAACGCTAGACTCTCGTTACATTAGCTCAAACTTTGTTGATGATACCTTTAAATCGTTGAAAATTGATGGCGTATTTATTTATGATATGAACTTTAATTTGGTTTACTCTAAAACACATAATTATGTACAAGTTAATGATTTTGATGCCCCTGAATTTAACTTACAAACACACCAAAAAAATAAATCAATTTTACCTCTCAACTATATCACCCCACAAAATAACAGCTTACAACATTCTGGCTTTTTAAAAACGCAATATGGACCAGTGATGTTTGCATCTCATATGATCAGAAAAACCAATAACACGGGTGAACAAATTGGCGCTATGGTTTTTATAAGAAAAGTACGCCCATCGTTTATACAAAAAATTGCCGGTGTGTCACAGGTTGACCTTACCCACTCTATTCCAGCCGATGGACAGTTTGATACGCACCTAAAAAAATTAACGGGTAGCTTGCAAGGCGGTAAAATTGCTACTCAAAGGCGAAGAGTGTTACTCGATATAAATAATGAGCCACTTATGCTGATAGATATTAAACATTATCATCAACAACTACCTATTTTATTAGACCGTGATTTGTTGTTAACACTAATAATGTTTTTGCTTATTTCGTTGCTGGGCTTATTTATTATTAATCGTTATTTTATTCGTCCTTTAATAAGCGGAGCTGAGGCATTAAATAAAATGCTACTTCGTAACACGTTAAGCCCATTAAGAATGAGTAATCAGTTTTTAGAGCTGCAAGTTCTGATTAAAGGTTTTAACGCTTTGTTTATGCAAATAAATGAGAAAAATAAAGAGCTTGAGAGAATTAGTAAAATAGATGGGCTCACTCATTTATTTAATCGTCGTGCATTTGATGAAATATTTGATCAGCAGTGGAGCGAAGCAAAAAATGAGCGTAGTACTTTAACGATATTACTGGTTGATGTGGATTTCTTTAAACAATTTAATGATGTGTATGGCCATCAAGCGGGTGATGCTGCACTGCAAAAAGTGGCTAATGTTTTAAATAAAACAGCGTTGCTTTATCAGGGGGTGGCAGCTCGTTACGGTGGCGAAGAGTTTATTCTTTTATTTAATCGACTCAGTGATGAACAAGGTGTTGAGGTATCAAACTTGTTGTTAAACGCCATTATTGATTTACATATTGATCATATTGGCTCTGATATACAAAATCAGCTAACTATTAGTATTGGCTGCGTGAGTATCAATGCAAACAGTATAATTGAGCAAAATATACAACCTAAATCGGTGATTAAAACAGCAGATGAGTTATTGTATCAAGCAAAAAAAGAGGGACGTAACCAGATTAGGTTTAAGTCGATTTAACTCGATACCTCTTGTCCGCCGTGTTGCTCAGCTAAATCATCAAGTTCGGCAACGGTATAATCAAATCCGCTTTCATCATATTCGTAGCTTACTTTAACGCTGTCGCCGCCATTGAAAAGGCGTGTTTTTACGTCATTGACTGGCCAATCTTTTAATTCATGTAAAAAGCGGTTGGCCACTTGTGATGACTCAAATCGGTAACTAATCTCTGTTTTCATAAATAATAATACCCTGATAATTTTACCCCCGTAGTTTGTTGATTTTTACCAAGGAGTCAAGTTATCTACTTTAAAAGAGCAATAAATTATGACTTTATAGATACTTATCGGTCATAGTAATCTAAATTGGAGTGTTAACAGTATAAAGCTGTTTAAAAAAACAATAACCATATAACAATAACGGAGTAGGCAATGAAACATTTAGTGACCTTAGTTGGGCTTATCGCTTTTTTAATGGTAGTACTACCGGGACCCCTTTATAAATTTAATATTGTTGAACTAGGCACTGCTTTTGCTGGTTTTAGATTAGGTGTTTATGTTGGTGGGGCAGCATTAGCCTTATTATTAGTTCAAGTGCTATTTATGCGTAAAACAGTGAGCCTAGCCAGTGCAGTGATCACGGTTATTTTTGCAGCTGTTGCTATTGCAATGCCGCTTAACATGATGAATACGGCAAAAAGTGTTCCGCCAATTCATGATATTTCTACCGATTTAATTAACCCACCTGAGTTTGTTGCGGTTGTGCCTTTGCGTGCTGATGCACCCAACCCTGTTGCTTACGCGGGTGAAGAAACTGCAGCGCAACAACGAAAAGCATATCCAGAGCTAAAACCGCTCGAGTACAACCAAACGCAACTAGAGTTAGTGGCAGCCACAACAAAAGCCATGGAAAACCTTGGTTGGGAACTGGTTAATAGTGATGTTAATAATGGCATTGTTGAAGCCACAGACACCACAACCTGGTTTGGCTTTAAAGATGATGTTGTCGTGCGTATTAACGACAAAGGCAGTAAGCGTGTGGTAGACATACGCAGTAAATCGCGCATTGGTAAAAGCGATTTAGGCAAAAATGCCCAGCGTATTAGTGCTCTGATTGACGAGTTAAACGCCGTTGTGGTGCAGTAATTGATAAAAATAGCCCAGCATTATGCTGGGTTTTTTGCAGTTGCTACGTCAGTTCATGTTCAGAGCTGATAATGCATACTGTGTGAGTTATAAATTTTAATAAACTATGGAGTTATTATGAAAACAGTCGGATATGCAGCAAAAAGCCAAGGTTCTGAACTTACAGAGTTTTCTTTTGAGCGCCGCGATTTACGAAATAACGATGTAGCAATAGAGATTTTATATTGTGGTGTCTGTCATTCAGACTTACACGCAGTGCGAAACGATTGGGGTGGCAGTAAATACCCATTAGTACCAGGGCACGAAATTGTTGGTAAAGTAATTTCGGTTGGTAGCGATGTTACTAAATATCAGCAAGGCGATACCGTTGCTGTAGGCTGTATGGTTGACTCATGTCAAAGCTGCGACCAATGTCATAATCACGAAGAGCAATTTTGTCGTGAAGGCATGGTTGGCACTTACAGTGGCAAAGACAGAATAAACGGTGAAATGACACAAGGTGGCTACTCTAAGCATGTTGTAGTTCGCGAAGAGTTTGTGCTTTCAGTACCTAAAAATCTAGAGCTATCGCGAGTGGCGCCTTTATTGTGCGCTGGCATTACTACTTACTCTCCGCTGCACAAATGGGGTGTAAAAACAGGTAGCCGTGTTGCTGTGGTAGGCCTTGGTGGATTAGGTCATATGGCGGTTAAAAATGCAGTAGCAATGGGTGCAACCGTTACTGTTATTGGTCGTACAGAGTCTAAAAAAGAAGATGCAATTAAGCTCGGCGCACAGCATTATTTAGTATCAAACAATGATGATGAAATGAAAAATGCGCAGTCAGCGTTTGATGTCATTATTGATACCGTGCCTGTAAAGCATGACTTATCAATTTACACACCACTACTTGATATCGATGGTACCTTGGTTATTGTTGGCCAAGTAGGCCCAGTAGATGAGCTAAACACAGTTCCTCTTTTAATGGGTCGTCGTCGTGTGGCTGGTTCGTTAATTGGCGGCATTGCAGAAACACAGCAAATGCTTGATTTTTGTGGTGAGCACAACGTACTGCCAGAGTGTGAAATGATCAATATAGACGAAATTAACACCGCTTATGAGCGTATGGAACGCTCTGATGTGCGATACCGTTTTGTTATTGATATGTCATCTATTAGCGTTTAATACGCTAAAGAGTAAAATGTAAAAAGAGCCGCTTAGCGGCTCTTTTTGTTTTTATTAACAAGGCTGTGCCTGTTTAGTTTTGTTGCCGCTAATTTGTATATAACTAAGCAGCCACATTAACAGCCCACCTAAAAATAAAGCCGCAGCAACATAGCCTGTTTGATTTGGCGCTGCCCCTTTTGCAATAGCAATGCCGCCAACCCAAGGTCCAATAGCATTTGCAATATTAAACGCACACTGCACTAATGCCCCAATCATGGCGTGGCCGTCAGGTGATACATCCATTAACAGTGTTTGCACTAAAGTAGAAAGCCCTAAGCTACAGCCAATAAAAAAGATCACCAGATAAAGTAAGTAAATATTATAGCTGGCACTTACATACGCAAATGCAAAAATAATAGTTGAGGCAAGGGTTAGTCCCGTGGTTTTAATTGCCGATTTATCGGCTGCTTTTCCTAGTATGTAATTACCGAGTGTGGAGCCAATACCAAACATCACCATCGCAATTGAAATAGTATAGGCAGGTGATTGGGTTACATCTAAAATAGTGTCGGCCACGTAGGTATAAATACAAAATACGCCACCAAAACCAATAATAACAATACCCAAAATAGACCAAACCAGTTTATTTTTTAATACCCCTAACTCGTTTAGTAAATTAGATTTTTGAGTATTTTTAACATTGGGTACCACGTAATAAACAAAAATAAAGGCAATAAACGCCAACACCCCAGCCGCAGCGAGGCAATAACGCCAACTAAGATTTTGCCCAACCAATGTCACCACCGGCACACCAACGATAGTGGCTATGGTTAAGCCCATAAACACTTTTGACATAAAGCTAGCGCGTTTTCCTTGCGGTGCTATATCAGAGGCCAGTAATAACGCGGCACCAAAATAAGCGCCATGGGGAAGGCCACTTAAAAACCTAAACAGCACCAGTTGTTCTAACGAGGTCGCTAATGCACTTAAACTGTTTGAAATACACATTAAGCTTAAAAATAATAATAGCGCTCGTCGTTTTCGCATATTTGCCGTTGCCAACATTAAAATGGGTGCGCCAACCACCACCCCAAGAGCATAAGCACTAATAGCATAACCACTTTGTGACGGGGTACTGCCAAATGCCTCACTAATTAATGGCAACATAGGCATCATAGAAAATTCAGATAACCCCAAAATAAAAGTACCCAACGCCAGCACAATTAAAATAGCGGTTCTATTGGGCTGACCCGACGGCGATGTAGTATCAACGGCCATATAAAATCCTTGAAGATAATAAATAAAATTTAATAACAAACTAAACGCCAGTGCGTTTAAAAATAAAGCACACACGCTTATTTAGTTGAATGTGGAAATGAGGAGTAAAGAGGCGTGCATTTTAAATTAAAAGCTCTCCTTCGTCATGGACTAAACCATAATTTAAGATGAATAAAATTTAACTTAAGCCAATCAAAGGATGGTTAAGTAAGTTCAGCAAAGTATTAACGCAATCAAAAATAAGCAGTGTTAAATTTAAAATGTAATGTTAACTTGACTTTTTGTAAGGCATGAATGATATTTGTAAAGTAAACGTTACTTTTAAAAACAGGATAAAGGCAATGAAAGCAGAATTAAATTTAAAACAACGCCAAATTAAAAATACCAGTTACCTAGCTAAATGGACCTTAATATGGCTTTTTACTTTAGCTATTTGCAGCTTTGGCCCGACATTAATTTGGGATCGCGCCGAGATAATTAGCGGCTTTTTTATAGTTGTAAATGTAATAGCCGGCATTGTAATGATTTTGGCTAACAAACGTTACTTACAGGGGATGGATGAGCTGATGCAAAAAATACATCTCAGTGCCATGGGGTTTACCCTAGGTGCAATATTGGTAGGTGGGCTTGCGTACACTAATTTGCAATTGAGTGGCTTAATTGATTTTAAAGCACAGATACCCGATTTAATGTTTTTAATGGGAGCAGTGTATTTAATTAGCGTGTATGTGCTTAACAAACACTATTGTGCAGGTGATGAATGAAAAACCGATTAAAGGTATTAAGAGCCGAGCATAACTACACCCAAGCAAGGTTGGCCGAGCTGCTAGATGTTTCTCGCCAAACTATTAATGCGATTGAAAAAGGTAAGTTTGATCCCAGCTTGCCACTGGCCTTTAAGGCAGCAAGGTTGTTTGAGTTAAAAATAGAAGATATTTTTGACGACGAACAGGGTTAAAAATTAACAAAGTGCGACAATATGTCGCGCTTTTTAGATTGCTACAGCACGTATAATTTACCCACAAAAATTTTGTGGTAAATCAATAATGACTGATAAAAAAAATTCTTTAACCTCTTATTTATTATCCCCTTTAGCGCTTGTTATAAGTAGCGTATTATCGCCAGTTGCTTTTGCAGATGACACCTCAATTGAAGTGATTGAAGTGCATGGCCAAGCACAAAATAAACACCTATCATTGGGCTCATCTGAATCGTTATTAACCGATTTAGGAGTGGACTTTTCTGCCGCTGCTGGCATGGCCAATTTACCTGTTTTAAATGGTTTAATGGGCGATAGAGTGGCGGTACTGGTTGATGGGGCGCAAATCACCGCCGCCTGTGCTAACCAAATGAACCCGCCACTATCTTATATTTCAGCCAATCAAATTAGTAGCTACAAAGTGGTTGCAGGTGTTTCTCCAGTAAGTGCGGGAGGCGATAATATTGCAGGTGTGATTGCTGTTAATTCTATTTCACCTCAGTACAGTGAAAACAGCGAACTTGCATGGCATTCAGGTTATGTGTCAGCCCAGTACAACACCCTTGATAACGCCAAAAAGGTAGGCGCAGGTATGCGCATTGCCAGCGATGTACTTAGTTTTAATTATCAAGGTGCTTTTAGCGATGCCAACAGTTATGAAGATGGTAACGGCGATTTAGTGCTCGATACCCTATACCGCGCGCAAAACCATAGTTTAAGTGCTGCCATGCGCGATGATAAGCAACAATTAGTGGTTAAGCTAAGCCATCAAAAAATACCCTATCAAGGCTTTGCTAATCAATATATGGATATGACAGATAACACCAGCTATGGCGCAGTGGCCCAGTATCAGCGTGCTTTTACAAACAGTGAGCTTGAAGCGCAGTTAAATTGGCATAACGTAAAGCATGAAATGGGTTTTTTTAGCGCAGAAAAAACCGGAAAAATGCCAATGAAAACCGACGCCGAAGATATAAGCACCCAGTTAAAATGGCGACTAGCGCTTGATAACAACAGCCAGTTACTACTCGCGCAAGAGTATCACCACATGAAATTAGATGACTGGTGGCCTGCAGTTGAGGGCTCAATGATGATGGGACCAAATGACTATAAAAATATTAATAATGGCCGGCGTCAGCGTATTGCAGTGCTTGGAGAATATGAAAGCCAACTAAATACTCGCTGGTGGTTAAATGCAGGCATTCGATTTGAAAATGTAATGACCAACACTGATGATGTGCAAGCATATAACCCAGGCATGGCTGCAATGAATGCAATGGCCATGGCGATGCCAAGTGATGCAATGGCCGCTAACAAGTTTAATAACCAAAGCAAAAAACAAACAGATAATTTAGTTGATGCAAACGTGCTGATTAATTATCAACTAAGCAATAACGACGAGCTACAAATCGGCCTAGCCCGTAAAAATCGTGCGCCTAATTTATACGAACGTTACAGCTGGGGCGTAGGTAATATGGCCACCACCATGATTGGATGGTACGGCGATGGCAATGGCTATACTGGTAATATAAACCTTAAACCAGAAACCGCGCACACGCTTAGCAGCACGTACACCCGCATGGCAAAAGATGACAGCTGGCGTGTAAGTGCTAACGTCTGGGTGAGCGACGTGAATGACTATATTGATGCCAACATAGTAAGAAGCTTTAACCGCACAGCGCTTGCTACCAATACCCGTAATGTACTTATGTTTAATAATCTAGATGCCACGCTTTATGGCGTAAAGCTAGATGCGGTTTTAGCACTGCACGAGTCTAAGCAGTATGGCAGTTGGTCATTAAAAGCTAATATTACCAACACCCGTGGTAAGCGCGATGATACCAATCAGCCGCTTTATCAAATTAAGCCGCTGCAAAGCCAATTTGCCATTAACCAGCAAGTTGGCCGCTTTGAAAACGCACTCACGTGGCAGTGGGTCGATAGTAAAACTCGCGTAGATAGTAACCGCCTAGAAAACCAAACTGAGCAGTATCATTTACTTAATTTAAGCTCAAAAGCCAGTTGGGATGCACTTACCGTGAGTGTTGATATTACCAATCTGCTTGATGAGTATTATCAATTACCACTAGGAGGTGTAAGTATTGCAGAATTTAAACAAGATATGTCGCAGGGCTTTAACCAATTGGCAGGGCAGGGGCGCTCTATAAATTTAGCCATGAGTTACGCGTTTTAAAGTGAGAGAGTAAGTGAGTACCAGCCGTTAGATTCGATTTTAGCTTAAACCGGATCTGACGGTTTATTGCCATTAATTTTTAAGTCTGCTTGTGACAAAATTCTATAAACTGCGTTAATAGCGGGTTTTTGTATTTGTCTTTATGCATTACTAGCCAAAACTGCCTTTGCATGGGGTGGTTTAAATTAAGATGTGTAACGCGTCCATCTTTTAGGGCATATTGTGCGGCGAGTGATGATAAGCATCCTAAACCCAAGCCATTCGCTACACAGTTTATAAGCGCTTCAGTGGTGTTGAGTTCTACGCTTTGTGCCCAATTTTTTATATGTGGTGCAAGGCTATGTAAAAAGAAAGAACGCGAGCCGGATCCCGTTTCTCTTAATACCCATTGGCTACTATTTAAGTCGTTAAAGCTAAGTTGCTTTTTTGCAGCCAATGGGTGGTTTATTGGCGCAATAATACACATAGCGTCATGGCTAAACACATTAGAGACTAAATCGCTTTGATGGGCTTGGCCCTCAATAAGTGCTATATCGAGCTCGTAATCTATAAGCTTTTGACAAATAAGTGCCGAATTAGAAATCAGTATTTGCTGTGAATAATGCTGTCGCTGTGCTCTAAAGTTGCTTAACAAAGCAGGCAATACATGATTACCAATAGTATCGCTGGCACCAATTTTTAAAGTTCCGCTGGCAGGAGCGTTGTCTAAAAATAAGTTATCGATAGTATTTGCCCGATTTAATAGTTCATCAGCAAGGGGCAGTAGTTTTTGCCCTTCTTGATTTAATAATAACCGATTATTTACACGATCAAATAATGGATGGCCTAACTGCTTTTCAAGTTCGCTAAGCGCCATACTCACCGCCGCTTTAGATAGAAACAATGATTCAGACGCTGCTGTAAGGGTGCTGTGCTGGGTTATGCCTACAAATACTTTAAGTTGCTTAAGTGAAATATTCATTATGCCATGTTTAGTTTTCCTGAACGTGTGTTCTATATAATTAGGTTTAATTAAACAAAATGCAAGCGTAAACTTCTCTGTAAGTTACAACCACAGGGTGGAATAGAGATGTTTAAACATATAAAAACAAAAGTATCAGGCGCACCAACACCAATGGGCGGTTTGGCATTAGGTATTGCCAGCCTAGGTTGGGCTTGGGAGAGTATGTTTAGCCTAAATGGCGTAGCGCAATATACCGGTGCCGCTATTGCGAGCGTATTATTGCTATTGTTAACACTTAAGTTTTTACTGCATCCTCAGCTGCTTAAAGCTGATTTAGCCCACCAAGTTGTAGGCAGTGTGGTGCCTACTTTTGCTATGGCTACTTTAGTGGTGTCTAATTCTTTAGGGCAGTTTTACTCCCTTGCGGGAGATATGCTTTGGGTTGGTGCATTTTTATTACATGTGGTGTTTTTAATCAGTTTTATTACTCATCGAGTGATTGAATTTAAAATTGAGCATATGGTGCCAAGCTGGTTTGTACCGCCGGTTGGGATCATCGTTGCCGATGTGGCGTTTTCAGGGAATCCGGCACTGCTGTTTTTAGCGCAAGGGGCGCTTTACTTTGGCATGTTGATGTACGCAGTTATGTTGCCTATGATGATTTACAGAATCATTTTTGCAGCTCACATTCCTGATGCTGCACAGCCTACACTAGCTATTTTAGCTGCGCCAGCAAGTTTATCGTTAGCTGGTTACTTTACAGTTATCAGCGATCCGTCACCGGTTATTATTGGCTTGTTATTTGGAATTGCAGTACTGATGACCTTTATAATTTACGTCGCATTCTTTAAATTACTGCGCCGTCCATTTTGCCCAGGTTACGCTGCGTTTACTTTTCCTATGGTCATTGGTGCTACCGCGTTATTTAAACTTGCCGCATGGATGCATGCAGAGGGTATTGATTTGCAGTTTGTTAAACAAATACAGTATTTAGCAACGTTTGAACTGATTGTGGCAAGTGGGGTAGTTTGCTATGTGGCGGTTCGTTATTTGGCTCACTTTAAGCTTTTTAACACTCAATTTAAGCCTCTCACCCTATCACAATAACGATTAAACGCTTGTTTGCACTACCTCGTTAGCCTCGTGCTCAATTGCTTGTTCGGCATCTTGCTTAGCAAGCTTTGCGCGCTCTGCTTTTGAAACATAAGCCGGTTTGTTGCTTTTATGTAGCTTGGCATTAGCACGCTTATCTTTCTTTTGAAACTTAGTAACGATTTTTTTTCTGCGATTCATGATTAACCCCGTAATTTTGAGCTGCGCATTATACAGGCATCTTGTTCAAAGCTGTTAGATAAATTATAAGCTTTGCTTGTAGGTCTGCCGCAAAGCGCTGTTTGTCACTTTACAAGGAGGTTATAATTAGTGTTCTTTGTTGTTAATTAAATGGAATCTGTTTTGAACAAGCTAGCTTTAGCAAGTATTGCCTTATGTGCATTTAGCGCTCATGCACAATTAAATAAACACAGTGAAAGCGTGGCCGATTACGCAGTTAATAACTATCAAAATGCACAGGTGCATACGCTTACTAATTTAGTATCGTTTCCTACGGTTAATAAAAGTGAGATCAGCGCACCACAAAACCCCGACTTTATAGGCTTTAAAGCGTTATTAAAAATGAAAGCCGCTGAACTTGGCTTTGACTACCAAGATTTAGGCTATACCGTACTCATAGGCATGGGTGAGCAAAAAGAAAAAGTAACCATAGTGACTCACGGTGATGTACAACCTGCAAACGCCAGCAAATGGAAACAAAGCCCATTTATTATTGATACCTCAGAGCCGGGTAAATTAGTTGGCCGAGGTACCGAAGACGATAAAGGCGCTATAGCCACCGCTTTATATGCGATGAAAGCCATAAAAGATAAAGGCATAACCCTTGATAACCGCATTGAGCTGATGGTTTATTTGGCCGAGGAGTCTGATTGGGGGCCGTTAACTGAGTTTATGAAAACCTATGAGCAACCAAAGTATGCGATAACCATTGATGCCTCATACCCTGTAGTGGTTGCTGAAAAAGGCTGGAGCTTAATTGCGCCAACATTTGATGCAACATCACCACAAACAGGTGTGTATGTCAGCAATGTAAAGGGTGGTGCCTTTGCTAGCCAAATCCCTGAAGATGCCAGCTTAACTTTGCATAATGCGAGTCCTGAATTGGTGGCTCAATTAAAACAAACAGCCAAGGTTCTTAAGCAAGTAGAATTTACCTTTGATGATCAAACAGATGGAACTTTAATTAGTGTTAAAGGCATGTCGGCTCACTCATCTGAGCCAGAGTCAGGTGTTAACGCCATTGCTTATTTGGCTGAACTATTTAAAGCCGTTGAGCTTGAAAACAACAGCGACGGTCAGCTCATTAAGTTTGTAAATCAGCTAATTGGCCTAGATATTCACGGTAAACAGTTTGGTGATATTGCGTATAAACATGACTTTATGGGGCCAATGACGGTAGCGCCCACAGTTATTGAACGAGACGGTAATAACCTAACGTTAGCGGTTAATGCTCGTCGTCCTATGGGTAAAGAGGCTGACTTACTAAAACAGCAAATTAATAGTGCGCTTACTCAATGGCAAGCTGATAATAAAGTAACATTAGCCAATGTTAAAACTACTATTGGTACACCCATGTTACTTGATGACGCGCCCCATGCGCAGAAGTTACTTGATATTTTTAAACACTTTACTGGCGATCAAGACGCAGATTTTGTCTCTATTGGTGGTGGTACCAACGCTAAGTTATTTGATAATGCCGTATCGTTTGGCCCATCAATGCCGGGTAAGCGCTACACCGGTCACTCAGAGCATGAATTTATTACGCTTGAGCAACTAGCACTTAATTTACGTATGTACACCGCAATGATGATAGAGCTGGGTAATATGTAATTAACCTGAGCTTCGGATAAGAAATTACTAATTTAAAGGAACTAAATGCTCGTTCCATGATCCGATCATTCGACCAAGAGTGATTAGAACAAAAAGGAACGAGCATGAACAAGTTAGTTGAAACGTACTGTGATGTCGATGATTTTTCAAAGTTATTTTTCCCAAGCTGGCAGCGTATATTGCTCGAAAATGGTGAAATTAAACGTCGAAGAGCATGCCGCTTATCTCCGTCAGAGGTGATGACTATTATCATCCATTTTCACCAGTCACATTACAGAGATTTCAAAAACTACTACCTTCACTATGTTTGCCGTCAACTTAAAGCCTATTTTCCAGAGTTGCTGAGCTACACAAGGTTTCTCGCGCTTATGCCTAGTGTGGTGGTTCCGATGTGCAGTTACCTCACATCAAAACTTGGCAAGCCCACAGGTATACAATTTGTTGACTCCACTAAAATAGAAGTGTGTCACATCATCAGAGCTAAAAGAAATAAAGTGTTTGAAGGCGTTGCTCATCATGGAAAAGGCACTATGGGTTGGTCATATGGATTCAAACTACATTTAATAATTAATCATTTAGGTGAGATTGTGGCGCTAAAGCTCACAACGGGCAATGTGGATGATCGAGAGCCTGTTTCTGATATGGCGGACTCTATCTTCGGAAAACTCTATGGCGACAAAGGTTATATCAGCAAAGCGCTCTCTGGTGAGTTACTAGAAAAAGGTGTCGAGTTGATCACGACGGTTCGAAAGAATATGAAGAAAAAATTTATTTCATTGTGGGACAGGGCTTTATTGAAAAAACGATTTATAATCGAAACGGTGAATGATCAATTGAAAAACATTTCTTACATTGAACACTCTAGACACCGCAGTATGCATGGCTTTATGCTAAATTTACTTGGTGGATTAATTGCCTATTGCCTAAAAGAGGAAAAGCCGTCATTAGATTTAACATCGCAAGAACTTGAAATTTTAGAGAGTAATAATCTAATGTTGGCTTAACCAGATCTCAGGTTAATTA
>NZ_JQFL01000058.1:0-235634 GCF_000764215.1 Pseudoalteromonas sp. ND6B | reverse complement strand
TGTTGTCCCCCACCTCAAGGCATGTTCCCAAGCATTACTCACCCGTCCGCCGCTCGTCAGCAGATAGCAAGCTATCTCTGTTACCGCTCGACTTGCATGTGTTAGGCCTGCCGCCAGCGTTCAATCTGAGCCATGATCAAACTCTTCAATTAAAAGTTTATGTCTTTCGACAGCTCAATGAATTCTGAATTTATTTAATATCTTTCGATATTGAATTGACTGTGCTGAATAATTACTAAAAGTAACTATTCTGTTGGTCACTCAGCTTCTCTTTCGAGAAATCACATTGAGACTCTAAATTTGTTTGCCTTGCTTACCTATCTAAAAAGAAAGTTAAGTTCGGCTGTTAGAACTCAATCTGTACGAGTGCCCACACAGATGATTGCTTTATATTGTTAAAGAACGTTGCGATTAAAGCGCTTAACTTTATCTCGCTAGGGCTGCGCATATTACGCTTTCCTATTTTTTTGTCAACACTTAATTTTAAACTTTATCAAAAATCTAAACTCAAGTTTTACTCGACTTTCTGAGCAGCTCCTGCTTCGCTATGCGTTGGCGTTCCCCGTCTCAGTGGGGTCGCATTATAGGGCGAATCGATTTTAACGCAAGCGTTTTTAAAGGCTTTTTTGCATTTAATTTTTACCCCAAAGATACCCCACCTAGACACACATGTTACCCACAAAACCCTGTGGATAACTCATTTTTTTACGCTGTTTACTAAACTATTTACTGTGCTTGTGGTAAGTTGCGCCCGATATTTACAACTCGTTCACTAGGTAACGCACATGACAGATATAATAAATAGTATAAGTGGTCTCTTATGGGGTCATATTTTAGTGTACTTATTAATAGCTGCAGGGCTATTTTTTACAATACGTCTTGGTTTTATCCAATTTGTACAGTTTCCACATATGATTAAAGTCATGTTTCAAAGTCGTCAAGGCTCTGACGGCGGCATTTCTTCTTTCCAAGCATTTTGTACTTCTTTAGCAGCCCGTGTTGGTACTGGTAATATGGCAGGTGTTGCCGTTGCGCTTTATTTAGGTGGCGCAGGTGCTATTTTTTGGATGTGGTTAATTGCTTTAATTGGTATGGCTACTAGCTTTGCTGAAAGTACATTGGCACAAGCTTATAAAACTCGAGATGAAGAAGGTAACTTCCGTGGTGGTCCGGCCTATTATATGGAGTACGGACTTGGCAAGCGTTGGATGGGTGTTGTCTTTTCATTGTGCTTAATTTTAGCCTTTGGTTTAGTTTTTAACGCAGTACAGTCAAATTCTATTGCTGCGGCTTTTGAAGTCGCCTTTGGTATCCCTAACTATATAGTAGGTATCGCTCTTGTTATTGGGTCAGGTATTATTATATTTGGCGGTCTAAAAACCATTTCTCGATTTGCTGAATTAGCCGTTCCATTTATGGCTGCTGCTTACCTTGTGGTTGCACTTTATATATGTGCTGTAAATTACACTGAGTTACCTGATGTATTTATGCATGTGATCAGAAGTGCTTTTGGTATTGAGCAAGCGGGTGCCGGTGCAATTGGTTATGGGGTAATGCAAGCGATGATCCAAGGGATCAAGCGCGGCTTGTTCTCAAACGAAGCCGGTATGGGTAGTGCTGCGAATGCTGCAGCAACTGCAACACCAAACCCACCTCACCCTGCTTCACAGGGGTATGTACAAATGCTGGGTGTATTTGTAGATACTATTATTATTTGTACTGCAACTGCTGCTCTTATTTTATTATCAGAGCAATTAGTGCCAGGCTCAGATGTAACGGGTATAGCGCTTACACAAGCAGCCCTTGAAGAACATGTAGGCAGCTGGGGTGCCATATTTGTAGCAGTCGCTATTTTGTTTTTTGCATTTACATCTATTGTGGCTAACTACTCGTATGCTGAAACGAACTTATTATTCTTAGAGCATAACCACGCATCTGGCATGTTGATCTTCAGGTTATTAGTGTTAGGTATGGTAATGTTTGGTGCATTGGGCGAATTACCACTAGTGTGGACATTAGCTGATGTATCTATGGGCTTAATGGCAATAGTGAACGTAATCGCATTATTTATGCTCTCTGGTGTTGTGGTGTGGCTTGCTAAAGATTATAACGCTCAGCGACGCGCCGGAAAGTTACCGACGTTTGATCCAAGTAAGAACGACAAACTCAATAAAACTATTCCAAAAGGTATTTGGCATAAATAATTAGTTTTTATACTTCAAGTTAAAAACCCGAAACGGCCATTGTCATTTCGGGTTTTTTATTGATTTAACTTTAATCTAAAAGTTACTGATAACAGTAGTCACTTATAAATTACTAGTGTGAAGATAGACGTTATTAAAGCCGCCCAACCTACCTATAAGCTCACCTTATCCAAACATTATAAGCATCCTACAAGTAAATTTAATAACCTATGTAGTAGGTCTCAATGCTTATAACGACATCCCCGCTTAGGTTTATATACATTACTGCATAACCATAATAACTAACACTGCGCTTACTATACCAATCCGCAATAATACTCAATCATTTTGCGGGGCTAAACGTGTCGCTATCTGTGTTGAAAATTCTCATTTAGAACAACTAAATAGCGATTTTTTTGCCTAGCTATCAACCCGTTTTTCCTGCCTCAAAATAGACCGCTTAATTAAGCGAATTGGTATTAAAGAGTCTAGTTTATGATTTAGCTAACGACCTACACTACACCTTGATTAACTTGTAAAAAAGTCTGAAGTGTTCAATGACAGTCTATTGGTGAGCCAAGAGTATGTATCAGACCTTGCAACAAACCATTATTGCTAACAACAGGGGGTAGTAAATTAGTGTGCTTCAAGGGACTTAGTAATAAAGATATGATGATTTAATTAGATTTTACGGAAAGAATATAAAGTGGTGCCCGAGGCCGGACTTGAACCGGCACGACTTGTTAGTCGAGGGATTTTAAATCCCTTGTGTCTACCAATTCCACCACTCGGGCATCGAGTTTGCTAATTAAAGCGTGTGGAGTAATTATTTGGAGGCGGAACCCGGAGTCGAACCGGGGTAAACGGATTTGCAATCCGGTGCATGGCCACTCTGCCATTCCGCCTAAACATATCAAATAATTTGGAGCGGCACACGAGGCTCGAACTCGTGACCTCGACCTTGGCAAGGTCGCGCTCTACCAACTGAGCTAGTGCCGCATAATATTAATTCTAAATAATTTTTTATAAGTTACATAATTGGTGTATGTAACCAAACCACAAAGTGGTGCCCGAGGCCGGACTTGAACCGGCACGACTTGTTAGTCGAGGGATTTTAAATCCCTTGTGTCTACCAATTCCACCACTCGGGCATCGAGTTTACTATTTAAAGCAAGTGGATAAAACTAATATGGAGCGGCACACGAGGCTCGAACTCGTGACCTCGACCTTGGCAAGGTCGCGCTCTACCAACTGAGCTAGTGCCGCATCATATTAATTCTAAATAAGATTTTTTATAAGTTACATATTGGTGTATGTAACCAAACCACAACGTGGTGCCCGAGGCCGGACTTGAACCGGCACGACTTGTTAGTCGAGGGATTTTAAATCCCTTGTGTCTACCAATTCCACCACTCGGGCATCGAGTTTGCTAATTAAAGCGTGTGGAGTGTTGATTGGAGGCGGAACCCGGAGTCGAACCGGGGTAAACGGATTTGCAATCCGGTGCATGGCCACTCTGCCATTCCGCCTCAATACTAGGTTAGCTTTAAGATAAACTGGAGCGGCACACGAGGCTCGAACTCGTGACCTCGACCTTGGCAAGGTCGCGCTCTACCAACTGAGCTAGTGCCGCTTTGTTTATCTAGGGGGCTATGCCCTCTCAACACGGACGCATTCTACAGAGATTATTAAACGCGTCAACACAAAAAATGCTACTTTTGAACTGTTTGATTATTTTTTATCTAAAATGGTGCGTTATTAGACGTTTACAATCAATTTTTGGTCAATTCTGCCCATGCTGCAACTAAATATTGCACCATAGAACTGAGCGTTAAAAACGTCGCTATATAAAGTAGGCCATAGCTTAAATACATCATCCAGCTATCGTACTGCCAGATTAAACCGATAATGGCTAACATTTGAGCTGCCGTTTTTAATTTACCCATATCGGATACAGCCACGTTACCGCGCTTCCCCTGTTCAGCCATCCACTCACGTAGCGCCGATATAACAATTTCACGACTAATAATAATAAGCGCAGGGATAGTCATATACAAAGATTGATAATGCTCAGATAAAGCAACCAAGGCAGCACACACCATTACTTTATCAGCAACAGGGTCTAGGAACGCACCAAAAGGCGTTGATTGTTCAAGTTTACGGGCTAAATAGCCATCGAGTATATCTGTGATCGAAGCCAGCCAAAAAATAAAGGCAGCAACAAAGAATGCCCATGAATAAGGCATATAAAATATCACCAAAAAAATGGGGATAAGAAAGAGTCTAAACGTTGTGAGTGTGTTTGGAATATTCCACATAACTACTTGGATATGTCTTTTTTTCTATATTCGCACATAGGGCTAGCCCTTGTCATGCAAATGGTTAAATATCTTCTCAGCCATGTCAGGACTGATCCCAGGAACTTTCTTTAGCTGTTCTATATTAGCAGCTTTTACGCCTTGCATGCCCCCTAAATATTTTAATAATGTTTGTCGACGCTTTGAACCAACGCCATCTATTTCTTCTAATAACGACTGAGTACGCTGTTTTTGGCGCTTGTTACGGTGCCCTGCAATTGCAAAACGATGCGATTCATCCCGTATATGCTGAATCAAATGCAGTGCTGGTGCATCAGAATCCATAGGGATTGTCTTACGCCCACCATCTATAAGCAAGGTTTCAAGGCCTGGCTTACGGCTAGTGCCTTTTGCAACCCCAACTAATAACGGCATTTTGGTATGCGGCCAGTTTTCGAAATATTGCTCCGCTCTACCTAATTGCCCTTTACCACCATCGATAAAAATAACATCGGGAATTTTATCTTCATCAACCAGCTTGTTATAACGTTTGTTTAGTGCAAATTCCATAGCGGCGTAATCATCACCGCCAGTGATGCCCGTCACGTTATAACGACGATATTCTTTATTATTTGGCCCTTGGGAGTCAAATACAACACAGCTGGCCACTGTGTTTTCACCCATGGTGTGACTGATATCAAAACACTCCATGCGATTGATATCATCAAGGCGTAAAGTGGCCTTTAATTGCGCATAACGCTTGTTTATAGAGTCTTGAGTGCTTTGCTTCACCGTAATGCTATTTAATGCATTTTTATTCGCTAACTGTAAGTACTGTGCTCGCTCACCGCGGGCAACCACTTTTAGTGATACTTTACGCTCACTAATTTGAGTTAGTGCTTCGCTGAGCGCATCACTTTCTTCAATTTCAAACGGTAAAATAATTTCTTTGGCAATACGCCCTGTAGCACCTGGCGCTAAATAATACTGGCCTAAAAAAGAGGTTAAAATTTCTTGCTTTTGTGAGTCTTTAGGCACCTTTGGAAAATAAGTTTTACTACCCAGCACTTTATGATCGCGGATCATCAATAAATGAATCCCATTTAAACCGTTTAAATGGGCAAAGCCGACCACATCCATTTCCGCAAAATTGCCAGAGATAGATTGTTGCTCCTGCATTTTACGCAGTAACATAATTTGGTCACGTACTTTAGCTGCGAGTTCAAAATTAAGCTGCTCACTGGCTCTTTCCATTTTAGCGATTAGATCGGCTATTACTTCATGAGATTTACCAGTTAAAAACTTACGGACATAATTAACTTGCTGTGCGTATTCATCTTCAGAAACTTTATTTACACACGGCGCAGAACAACGTTTTAATTGATACTGTAAACAGGGACGACTTCGCGCACGATAATAAGCATCTTCGCATTGACGCACAGGAAAGATCTTTTGCATTAACCGCAAACTTTCTGAAACAGCTCCAGCGCTTGGAAAAGGACCAAAATATTCGCCCTTTACTTTTCTGCTGCCACGATGAAAGGCTAAGCGCGGATGCTTATGATTCGTTAGCAATATATAGGGATACGACTTATCATCACGTAACAAAATATTATAACGTGGCTGATATTTTTTAATCAGATTATTTTCAAGCAGAAGCGCTTCTGTTTCTGTATTAGTAAGCGTGACTTCAATATTAAAAATGTTACTTACTAAAACACGGGTTTTGCTGTCGGTAATATTGCTGCGAAAGTAACTACTTACCCGCTTTTTTAAACTTTTAGCTTTACCGACATAGATAACTTGGTTGTCATTATCGAGCATGCGATAAACGCCAGGTTCACTCGATAATGTTTTTAAAAACTGGGCATGATCAAATTCAGACATATATATCGACTAGTAAGAGATATCTATATCAATCATTTTGTAACGTATGGCTAAATGAGTAAGCTCTACATCGCCCCCTACGTTAAGCTTTTCAAACATACGATAGCGATAACTGTTTACTGTTTTAGAGCTTAAATTTAAGCGCTCAGCAATATCCTGTGCTTTTTCACCTTTGGTGATCATCAGCATAATTTGCAGTTCACGCTCAGACAAACTTTGAAATGGGTTTTCATCAGTTCGCCCAGTAACCTGAGCAAGCGCAATTTGCTGTGCTATTTCTGGCGCAATATAACGTTGCCCTGCATGCACGCAACGTATAGCACGCACCATTTCATCAGATCCTGCCCCCTTGGTTAAAAAACCATGAGCACCAATTTGCATAACCTTGCTCGGAAATGGGTCTTCACAATTAACTGTAAGCACAATAATTTTTACATCGGGACAATAACGGCAAATCTTTTTAGTTGCCTCAAGCCCGCCCATACCAGGCATGTTCATATCCATTAATACTATATTTGGCGCATGTTGACGGCAAAACTGTACAGCCTCTTCGCCTGTTTTAGCTTCACCTATTACTTTAAAACCACGTATGTCATCAAGAATACGTCTGATCCCTGTGCGCACAAGTTCATGGTCATCAACTAAAAGTACGTTAATCAATGGAACACCCTCACTAGCCTAATAAGATGCAAGTTAACAAAATTAATTTTCAACATTAGCATAGATACGACGAAACCATAACTAATATTATGCTTTCGCCGTCGGTCGCTATGACCCAATATTGTCAAAGCGTATTTACCTATCGTAGGTAAATACACCATAGTGATTTAAGCTGAGGCTTTTTCACTAAAACGGTCTACCCACAAAGCAATGATACCGTCGCCAGTTACATTACACGCAGTGCCGAAGCTATCTTGTGCAAGGTACAGCGCAATCATTAGTGCCACTGCACCTTCGTTGAAACCAAGCATACTAGTTAATAAACCTAACGCCGACATTACCGCGCCACCTGGGGCACCTGGTGCAGCAATCATAACCACACCTAGCATCATAATGAATGGCAGCATAGCCATTAGTGAAGGTACTTCCATGCTAGGCGATAAAAACATCACAGCCATAGCACAGGTAACTATTGTAATTGTTGAACCTGATAGATGAATAGTGGCACATAATGGGACTGTAAAGTTAGCTACATCTTCTTTAACATTATTTGCTTTACTTGATTGCAAAGAGACTGGAATGGTTGCCGCGCTCGACATGGTTCCTAATGCAGTAAAGTACGCAGGTAGCATGTTTTTAATTAGCTCAATAGGATTACGCTTAAGTAATAGGCCCGATACAATATAAAGCACACTCAACCATAACCAATGCATCACTAATGCGGCAATGAGTACTACACCAAAGGCCTGTAATGTATCAACAACGGTACCTGCCACGGTCATTTCAGCAAACACACCCGCAATGTAAAAAGGTAATGCTGGGATAATTACTTTAGCAAGTAAACCATCTATAATATCGCGCCCTTGATCAGACACCGTTTTTAATGTGTCTAAACCTAGCTGGCTCATACCAATACCAAATACAAAGGCTGTGACTAAAGCAGTCATTACACCCATTAATGGTGGAATTTCTAAGTCAATAAAGCTACCTACCTCGGTGACGGCTTCAGCTTCAAATGAAATTCCACCGCTTAGGAACGGAATAATCGCTGTGACTAATAAAAACGCTAAGGTACCAGCAATAATTGTTGAGCCGTAAGCAAAACCAACCGTTTTTCCCAGTAAATGCCCTGACCCTTTAGGCAGCCCGGCAATCCCAGAGGCAATAAAAAACAAAATAATCAGTGGAATTGTAAAACTAATAAGCTGGCCAATAAGCTCTTTTACTGTATATAAAAGCTCAACGCCAGTTAAGGGAATATAGAGTCCGACTAAAATACCGGCCACAATACCGGCAATTAATTTTAAGATTAACTTCATGGTGATTACTTTATTGAATTTAGATAATGTGTTTTTATCATGTTTTGAATAGTTTGTGTCAATAAACTGTTCAACCGCAGTTCATTTGCACAATTAACCAACAAAATATAAGTACGTAGTGTTGATTTGTTTAAATAACGACTACATAAACAAAAAATACAGTACAAAGTTAAAAACGAACAAATGGCTTCAAGTTCACCTTTTTAATAACTAAAAAAATAACAGGTTGAGTTTTTAGTTCAATCCGTTATAAGCGGAATTAATATATGTTATAGCCAAAGCTTACTTTAACTTTTTTTATCTCACAGTAAAGTAGGCTTATAAAGTTAACAGGCTAACTGTTAATGTGTTGATCAGATTGTACCTAAAGGAACATTATGTCTACTATTTTTGAAGATAACTCACTAAGCATCGGTAACACACCGTTGGTAAAACTTAACCGTGTTACAGGTGGGAATGTATACGCTAAAGTTGAGTCGCGTAACCCAAGCTTTAGTATTAAATGCCGTATTGGTGCATCGATGATTTGGGAAGCTGAAAAATCAGGTCAACTTACCAAAGATAAAGAGCTTATAGAGCCAACATCAGGTAACACGGGCATTGCACTGGCATTTGTAGCAGCCTCACGCGGCTACAAATTAACGCTTACAATGCCAAACACCATGAGCTTAGAACGTCGTAAGCTATTAAAAGCACTCGGTGCTAATCTTGTACTAACAGACGGTGCTAAAGGTATGAACGGTGCTATTGCTAAGGCCAAAGAAATTCAAGCATCAGCCCCTGAAAAGTTTATTTTATTACAACAATTTGAAAACCCTGCAAACCCTAAAATTCACTTTGAAACAACAGGCCCAGAAATCTTTGATGCACTTGATGGCAAAATCGATTTCTTTGTTGCAGGCGTTGGTACTGGTGGAACTATCACAGGTGTAAGCCGTTATCTTAAAAAAGAAAAAGGCTTAAATGTAAAATCAATCGCTGTAGAGCCAAGCCACTCTCCGGTAATTAGCCAAACACTTGCTGGTGAAGAAGTAAAACCTGGGCCACATAAGATTCAAGGTATTGGTGCAGGCTTTATTCCTGGGAATTTAGACCTATCAATAATTGATGGTGTAGAGAAAGTCTCTAATGAAGAATGTATAGCAATGTGTCACGAGCTAATGAAAAAAGAAGGGATTTTAGTTGGTATTTCATCAGGTGCGGCTGTGGTTGCAGCGAAACGTATTGCTGAACGTCCTGAAAATGCAGATAAAAATATTGTGGTTATTTTGCCAAGTGCAACAGAGCGCTACTTATCAAGCCCGATGTTTGACGAAGAGTTTAGCGAACAAGAGCTTGTGCAATAATCAAGCGATTTGATTAAAAAAGGATGTTTTTTAACATCCTTTTTTATTGCTTTTTTAATAAGTTACTATCTATTTAGTTCACTCCTCTTTACATCTTCTCCATTCCATCACACACTTTATGTATAAGTAATCAACCTGACCAAATATGAAAACAATTTTAACCATTTTTGTGCTCATTTTTAGTATTTTGATCGTTGGCTGTAATGAAAATACTAAACCTAAAGAGCAGTACATTGACAATGATCGTCCAGGCGACACTGCTACTGTGTATTTTGATGCGCTTTATAACCAGCATAACTTGCAAAAAGCCAGCGATTTCGCAACACCTAAATTAGCCCGCATAATGAAATCGTATGGGACGGCAAAACAGTTTGCGCGTAGTCTTATTAATTTACAGTACGATGAAGTTGTGATTGAAATTGATATGTCAAATTCAAGCCTGCGAGAACAGTATGGCAATCAGGCTAAAATAAACATTGTGTTTACCGGTTATTTTAATGGTAAAAAAATCGATGATTTCCGCAGCATCGAAATGCTTAAAATAAAAGGTAAGTGGTACGTAGATAAAATCATCGCCGATCCTTACGGGCGCTGATCAGTCATTCAGAGCCTTAGTAACGATAACCGTATATTCGAGCTTAAAAAATACACAACATAAAAAAAGCCTTAAATCATAAATTTAAGGCTTTTTTATTATCTTCTTTATTATTATAACTCAGCGTTAGATGTCTTCTGGTTTAAAGTTATCAACCGCAATAGCCTGCATTCTTAGCTTATTAGCATGATGCATTGCCTCACCATCAACTTTAGTTACTAACTCATGTTCAAGTGCGTAATCAATCGCTTGTTCAATATCATAGGTGGCAGGCACCTTGCCTTTTCGTTGCCACTGTTTTAACAGCTTAAACTGATTGTGCATATCGTGCATTGCTAAGAAAGCATTTTCCATGACGCCTGTTCCGGCATTTTCATCCACATAACATAAATGGGTAAGTCTATTTCTAAATACCCCTGGTTGAGTCATGTGTTCGCAAATACGCTGGGCAATCGCATCACTTGGTTTGTGATAATGATTACCTAATGGAAAAACAATACGCTTAAGTGTAAAGTTAACCACAGGATTAGAAAAGTTTTTAAAGAAGCCATCAAATGCTTGGCCTATTGCATATAACGATGTCTCTAAAGCATATTTTACAAAAGGCAAATCCGCTTGCTGACGCCCTTCATCTTCAAAACGCTTTAATACCGTGGATGCAATATATAAATGACTTAACACATCGCCTAAACGTGCCGATATCATTTCTTTACGTTTAAGTTCACCACCTAACATCAACATTGCAACATCCGTTGTGAACGCCAATCCTCGGCTCATTCTACCTAATTGTTTATAATAGACGGCCGTCTCTCCACACACAGGCGCTTTAGCAAAGTAGCTGCGAGTTAAACCATGCACCAAGGCCATACTTGCATTACTCAGTGCAAATACAATGTGCTTCATTAACAAGCCATCAAATTGCTCAAGTGCAGCATCATCGTCATCCATTGCTGCAACTTCCATTTCTTTTAACACAAAAGGATGACAACGGGTTGCACCTTGGCCAAATATCATAAGGTTACGGGTAAGAATATTGGCGCCCTCTACGGTAATAGAGACGGGAATACCCATATAACCGTGTGCTAAATAGTTATTAGGCCCAACCTGAATCCCTTTACCTGCATGAATGTCCATTGCATCATTCATTATCGTTCGACCCATTTCTGTCATGTGGTACTTTGCAATAGCAGTTACTACTGACGGGCTTAGCTTTAAATCAATAGCACCAGCTGTCATTAATCGGCATGATTCCAATGCATAAGTTAGTCCACCAATACGTGCCAACCCTTCTTGTACGCCTTCAAATTGCCCAATTGACACGCCAAACTGTTGGCGTACAACTGTATAAGCCGAGGTCATCTTAGCTGCCAAGTGCCCTGTTGCAGTGCTTAATGCCGGTAATGAAATACCACGCCCTGCGCTTAAACACTCTACTAGCATGCGCCAACCGCGCCCTGCCCCTTGCTGGCCACCTATAATCCAATCAAGCGGAATAAATACATCCTTACCGTACGTTGTGCCATTCATAAACGCCATGTTAAGTGGGTAATGACGCTCTCCTGTTTTAACACCTGGGTGATCAGTTGGAATAAGTGCACACGTTATTCCGAGCTCTTTTTCATCGCCTAACAATCCATCTGGATCGTACATTTTAAATGCAAGACCTAACACAGTCGCAACTGGCGCAAGGGTAATGTAACGTTTTGACCAATTTAAACGCAGTCCCAACACTTCCTTACCATCATGCTCGCCTTTGCACACCACGCCTGAATCTGGAATACTGCCAGCATCAGAGCCAGCCTCTGGGCCCGTTAATGCAAAACAAGGTACATCGTCCCCTTTTGCAAGGCTAGGTAACCAACGATTTTGTTGCTCAGTTGTTCCGTAATGCAGTAATAACTCACCAGGACCTAAGCTATTTGGTACCATGACCGTTACGGCGGCCGTTAAACTTTTAGTCGCAATTTTTGACACTATCGTAGAGTTAGCAATAGCAGAGAATTCAAGACCCCCAAATTTTTCAGGGATGATCATTGCAAAAAACCCTTCGGTTTTTAAAAAGTCCCAAACCTCTAAAGGTAAATCTTTGTCTTTTTGTACAATTTTATAGTCATCAAGCATGGCTAATAAAGTTTCAACTTGATTATCTATAAATGCAGTTTCTTTTTCACTTAACTTAGGTCGCGGATAATTATGTAATTTTTGCCAGTCAGGCTCACCACTAAATAACTCGCCATCCCACCAAACATCGCCTGCTTCCATGGCTTCTCGCTCTGTTTGCGATAATGGCGGCAACACCTTTTTAAACATCTTAAAAGTAGGTCGAGTAATTAAATTAAGGCGGATATCTTTAATCGCAAACACCACGACCACCACAACCAGTAATATAATAAATACTGACATGAGCACATTCCTTTTACAGTTATAAAAACATTGATTTAATTATGACCGATCTTAATTTAAATACAATGGGCTGTCAGACGAGTGCCACTAAATGATGAAGTTATTCTATTGCGATTAAAATATAACGATGAGTAAAGTCACTAATTTATTACACACAGCAAAAAGCCCACAAAATGTGGGCTTTTTACTACTTAACTGGTTTTAATTATTTAATTAAAACTGAAAACGCATGTTAGCAAAGTAAGCATCGTTATCTGAGTCATCTGCGTTGTTGCCGTAACCCACTTTTAAACCAATGTTTTTATTGATGAAGTGTTGAGCACCAAAGCTGTAGTTGTCTTCTTTATCGTAAGCTGCAAATACAGAAGTCGCTTTAGAGAAATAGTAGTTTGTTTCTACGTTCCATTGATCATCTGCTTCGTCAAGGCTTACAAATGTACCTTCTACTGTTAAGTAGTTACCTTGTTGTAAATCAACAAAGTATTTAGCAGCTACTGAACGAGAATCAAAATCATCATCTGATTCTACAGTAATACCTACGTAATCTGTATCGTTTAGCATGTGGTTGTATGCTAAAGAAAAGAATGTAACGTTATCACCATCTTTTTGATCAACAAATCTTACTTTTGCAAGTAAGTCAGGGTTGAAGAAGTAACCAGCAGAAAGTGTGTATGACTCGTTGTTAGAGTTGTAATCAGCATTTTGGTAAGACGCACCAACAACAAAATCTTCAACGAAGTATTCACCACCAATAGCAGTCACATCGCCAAAATCGTCATCAGCGTAGCCACCAAATACGTTGCTTTGCTTGTTAATGTATTCGAATTGGTCGTATGGACCTAGTGTGCTCTTTGGAGAGAAGTAGTAAGTAGAGTCCACGCTGATAGTATCGTTGTTATCAGTATCTGTGTAGCCTAAGTTACTGATTGATTGATAGCTATCTGCAGCGTGTGCAGCACTTGATAATAAAAGACCTGAAATAATAATTGCTAACTTTTTCATAATGAAACATCCCTATGTACATTGTTTTTGTACTTTAACTACATTGCTAAAGTGGGGGTATGCTAACGCCGCGAAACTGAACGAAAACTGAATCAAGCAATTGTATTTGTTAGGGAATTTGTAAGAAAGTGTTAGAGTAATTTATGTTAAAGTAATCGCAACAAGCTGTAAACAATTACTTTAATTTTACACCGATTTTTGTTTGTTTCTATAATGAATACTGGCTGATTATCCTATAAACATCATTTATGTTATCACCTGCTTTAAAGTCCTTGCTAATAGGCGTTGGATCTGAACCTACCCATATTTTTAACTCGGCGTCTAAATCAAAGTGCCCCGCACTCTCTTTACTGAATTTAGTAATTTTAGAATAGGCAATACTGATCATTTCCATTTTAGACCCTGTCACGCCTTGCTTATCGATTAAAATAAGTCGCTTATTAGTAAAGATAAACATATCACGGACAACTTTATACGCTTTTTCAACTTGCTCACCTTCAATAAGGGTATTTGCCAACACTTTCTCTAAATCAGCGTCATCCACTTCACTGGCATTACCCATTAAACCACTAAATAGTCCCATTATAGTTTCTCCTGTTTAAATATTTGATTTTCTAATGTATGGCCATTTACTAACTGCCGATACTGCCAATTATGTTGGCGACAAAATTGCAATAGTGCTATATCGAGCGGATCACTGGTTGGTTGATACTCAATCACGTACTCTTTGTGCTGGCTCATATAAACACGACTCACCCCCTCAAGTGCTTGGAGTTGTTGCTCCACATTTTGATACACGTCGCTAAGCATTAAGGTGTAAAAGTGCTTATCGGTGTTCACTGCTTTAGTTTGGTGCTCGCTTAATACGCCTTTATCCAAATGGAGTACTTGGGAACACAGTCGTTCTAATTCAGTTAAATCATGTGAACTTAAAATAAACGTCGCTTGGTCACTTAACTGAGATACCAACTCGCGCACTTCTCTGGCATGAATAGGATCAAGCCCTGCCGTGGCTTCATCTAACATTACAATTTGTGGTGAGCCAATTAATGCTTGCGCTATGGTTACACGCTTGCGCATACCGTGGGATAAATCCCCAGCGCGGTTTTTTGCAATTTCGCTAAGGCCCACTAAATCAAGCACACGAAGTGCCTCTACGTGGCTTTGCTTAGTACTCATGCCTTGTAGCTTGGCATAAAAACTAAGTTGTTTATCTATATTAAAACGCAGATCAAGCTGGGCATCTTGCGGTAATGCACTCACTTTATTAAATAAAGCAGCGCTGCCTGGTTTATGGCCGAGTATTTCAAGCTCTCCCATGCTAGGGGCTATATAGCCGCACAGCAAACTAAATAAAGTAGTTTTTCCTGCGCCATTAGGGCCAACAAGCGCAACGGGAGCACCTTTTTGAATCTCAAAATTCACATTATTAAGAGCCAGTTTTGAGCCGTACGATTTACTTAAATTACGCCCTGTGATTAATGATTTCATAGTGAGCTCCTTGCAAAAACACGTTGCGCAACCACAAGTAGCACCGCTGTTTGCACAAGCGGAATAGCCAATGCACTCAATAGCGGTAAGTTCTGTCCCGCTAATAACTCTATTTGCACACCAGGGAATAAATAATCAAGCACACTTAATGCGGGTATTTGCCACTCCAGCAATCCAACAATAATGCCACCGGCTGTAAAATATAAAATGGCTAACACAATAGATAAGCGAGATGAGCTCGCAAAAGTATTAATCAAACTCATTAACGCAACAAACGGCGCAAAAGTAACAATGAGAATTAAAAATATTGAAACTGCACGGCCAACGCCACCAACAAGTAAGCTCGGATCGCGAAACCCGAGCACCGCCAATGTCGCTACCAATGTAATGCCAACTAAACAGGTTAGTACCGCTAACTGCCCTAAAAATCGACCAAAGAGTATTTCAAAGCGGGTTGAGCGCAGTGATAAAAACCTTAAAGTCCCCCTCTCTCTGTCACCCACAGTTTGATCACTACAAATAAATAAGCTAAAAACAGGAAAACTATACAAAGCAATTAGCCAATACATAGCAAATTCGGCTTCAGGCCAATCAAGTAACTTATTTAATCCAATAGAGCCGGAAATATCACGGGCTATTTGTTCAAAATCGGGGGAGCTGATAATGCCCACTGCCTGCCCTATGGGGTAACGTAAAATAACAAGCCACACTACCGCAAAAGCCGCCAGTGCAATAAGTCCTCGTTTAGTTAAAAACATACGTACAAGCTCAAAACCCGCAATTTGAGTTAAGCGCCCTACGTTTATTGGTAATGGTGTTGCCATTGACTATCCTTAATGACGTTGTTCATGCTTTAAAATAAGCGTTATTTAACAACACTAAGTGTAAACACGTTGAATTGCTAGCAAAAAAAGCCTACTCAGAGGTAGGCTTTGTAACAAATAATGTAATTTAAACAATTAGTAATTATAAATGTTGCTCATAAATAGCTAATGCTTGCTGTAAGTCGGCAATTAAATCTTCAGCATCTTCTAAGCCAATGTGCAAACGAATAACAGGTCCATGCCCCCATCCTGTTTGCGAGCGCAGCCCTTTCATTGATAGGTTTGCCGTTACTAAGCTCTCAAAGCCTCCCCAAGAAAAGCCCATTTTAAAATGCTGCAAGCTATCTAAAAAAGCATCAATGGCCTTTTGGTTACCGGTTTTCATTACAAACGAAAACAAACCATTACTACCGTCAAAATCGCGTTTGAAAAATTCATGCCCAGGACACGTTTCAAATGCTGGGTGGCGAATATGATCAACTAACTCGTGCTGCTCTAACCATTTAGCAACCTCAATAGCCGCTTTTTCATGCTGATTTAATCGCACCGCCATGGTACGCAAACCTCGTAGTGCTAAATACGCATCATCTGCACTGGTGCATTGCCCGAGTAAATAAGAGTGTTCACGAAGTGTTGGCCAATATTTTTTATTCGCTACAGCTACGCCCATCATCACATCTGAATGACCTACAATATATTTGGTTGCCGCTTGAATACTAATATCAACACCATGTTCAAGTGGGCGATAGTGCAAACCATTACCATAAGTGTTATCAAGCACCGTCATCACATTATGATCATTTGCCACTTGCACCATAGCGGGAACATCTTGAATTTCCATGGTAATTGAACCCGGAGATTCTAAAAACAACACTTTGGTATTGTCTTGAATGTACTCTTTTATATCTGCGCCAATCATGGGCGGATAATAGGTCGTAGTAATGCCCAGCCCCGCTAAAATCTTGTCGCAAAAATCACGGGTTGGCTCGTAAACAGTATCCACTATTAAAATATGATCACCGGACTTTAAAAACGATAACAATGTTTGGCTTATCGCTGCCGCGCCACATGGGTATAAGGCACAGCCTTCACCCCCTTCGAGTTCAGTAATTGCCTCTTGCAGGGCAAAATGCGTAGTGGTGCCACGACGGCCATAAAATAACGTTTTATCACCGCGTGTTTTAGCCGCTTCTTTAAGCTCACTCACAGAATCAAACACAATCGTTGAAGCGCGCTGAACTACCGGGTTCACTACCCCATGGGTGTACGCTTTTTTGCGCCCTGATGAGACTAACTGAGTATTTTTATTTTTGCTCGACATGATTCATCCTTCTATCTGAGTACGCCAATATTCAATTAAATAACGCGAAATTGAATCAGCTCTAGGTAGCTTTAAATGCTCCCCTTGATGGTGCCAATCTTTAAATTGCGCAAGTTCTTCGCGAGAAAACCACTTTGCATCTTCAAGTTCATCTTGCTCTGTGCTTATTTCATCACTGCTTGCTGTGGCAATAAAACCTAGCATAATTGACGAAGGAAACGGCCAAGGTTGCGAAGCAATATATTCAGCTTTTTCCACAGTAATACCCGCCTCTTCTTTTACTTCTCGGATCACGGTTTGTTCAAGGGTTTCACCAGGGTCAACAAAGCCTGCAAGCGATGAATACAATCCTTTTGGCCAAGTTGCTTGGCGACCCAATAAGCAGCGTTCAATCCCATCAGAAAATGTTTTAGTTACTACCATAATAACCGCAGGATCGGTACGCGGAAAAGTCTGGTGCAAACACGCAGGATTGTCGCATAATCGAGAGTGACCCGCTTCAACTAAGTGATTTTTGGTACCACAACGGCCACAAAAACTATGAGTGGCATGCCAGTAACATAACCCTCGGGCAAGCGCTGCATTTGAGCCATCTTCAAGTGCCACCTGTGTACCAAACTGGCGAATATCTGCAAACTGGGCGCCATCAATAATCGTTGCTAATAACGACTCGTCGAGTGCGGTTACATCTAGCGCAAATACGGCATTATCCTGCTCATTTGAACCTAAAAAAATAGCCTGCGTTAAATCTAAATGTGCCACCTGTAGGTAAGCCAAATACACCACCTCAGGGCTACTGTTAGCAAATAAGGTGTGATTGCCTTTAACTAAAAGCCATAAGCTGTCTGCTGTTTTTTTTGCGTCTACCCAAGTAGGGTCTTTGCGCGCATTTGAGCCTCTGTCTAATGGCATATTACTGTAGTTAAGCATGTAATTCCTTGATACTAATTGATTCTTAAAATTACCATAATCATCCACTAAACCCAATTTATTACCGCCATAAAAAAAGCCTAAATTAGGCTTAATTAATCTATGCACCCGCTGTATTAAAAATACTCATGTTGAAGGTGGGCATTCTGCTCAAAATTACACCGAACCAACGCAGCGCTTATACTTTTTAAAGTAGTAACTGATTGTCAATTAAATGAAATTGCTCAGCACTTTGCTTAAGTACCTCTGCGGTTAATTTATCAGCACCGTATACATCACACGGAACATTGTATTGATTTTTTAAGTGCCCAAGTAATAACGCAAAGTCACCGTCACCCGAGAGTAAAATAACCTTATCAAGCTGCTTTCCCTGCTCTAGCATATCTATGGTTATACCTACATCCCAATCGCCTTTGGCACTGCCGTCACGGCGTTGAATAAAGGGTTTTAGTTTTACTTCAAAGCCAATAGCGCGCAAAATATTTTGAAACTGATTTTGCTTTTCATCACCTCGGTATATTGCATAAGCAAACGCACATTCAATATCGTATTGTTGCTCTATCATTCGCCAAAAGGCATTGTAATCAAAGTTTTTACCGTAGCTTTCGCGACAGGTGTAATAAATATTTTGTACATCGACAAAAATACCTACACGAGGTTTACTGCTTTGTTGTGAGGTCATTATTATGTCCTAATGAGTAATACTTGCAATTGCGTGTTAAGTAACCTAAATTAGTTACCAAACCCAATGTAACCAAATACGGTTACACTTTAAGATGTAACCAAAATTAGTTACATATAAATAATCTATCTGGATTTATATGATTGGTGTGATCAGCGGCGATATAATTAAATCGCAAAAAATACCTAAACAACAATACGATGCCATGCTTTATCAGCTAGAGCAAAGTTTACGTGCAAATTGCAATAAAACAACATCTTGGGATATTTACCGTGGGGATGCATTTCAGCTGCAAGTAGAAAAAAGTGAACGGTTAGTTACCACCGCTATTCTTATCTATCTACAGCTCAAATCTGCCGGCTATGAATTGCGCCAAAGCATGGCATTGGGACACATAGATAACCCTGGTACGAGTATAAAAACTGCTACAGGCTCTGCATTTACTCTCTCTGGTCATGAGCTAGATAAAATGACAAACCAACGTTTTACATTTGCTATTGCAAAACAACCAGTTGATGAGAGCTTTAAGCTAAACCTAGCGTTTGTCGATGTATTACTGTGTAAAATAACCCAAAAACAAGCAAATGCTTTGTATGTATATTTAACCCATACTAATAACAACCATGCAGCCTTAGCTAATGAGCTCAACACCAGCCGCGAAAACGTTACTAAGCTGCTTAATCTTGCTAACTATCAACTGATAGAGCGATTTATTTTACACACACAACAATGGCTTAAAAGCATACAGCAAGGGCATGACTAATGGAATTTTCACTATTACTCGTTGCACTGATTATTGGCCACTTACTCGCTGATTTTTATTGGCAACCGATGAGCTGGGTAAACGACAGAAACACCCGGCATTTTAAAGCAAAAAAACTTTACTACCATGTATTGGTTCACGGAGTTACCAGCGCTGTCGTTGTTGCACTTTGGGAATATAGCTTTGGCTGGCAACAACTAAGCAGCGTATTACTGGCCACCAGTATTATTATGATCAGCCACTACTTTATTGATATTGCAAAATCGTATTCAAATAAAGGCGTGGTGCCTTTTTTATTAGACCAAATTGCCCATATCACCGTCCTTGTTGTGATAAGCATTTGGCTCACTGATAATCAGCAATTTACTAACAACTTTATGGCGTTATTGTTCAACGAAAAAGTGCTGTGGGTTATAACTGGTTACCTTATTATTTTAAGTCCCAGTGCGGTATTTATAAGAATGATGTTAGAGCGTTTAACTAATCACTTTTCTAGTGATGGTAGCCTCCCTTTAGCAGGACAAAGTATTGGTATGCTCGAACGAGTACTTATGCTGACATTTATTTTATTAGATCAGTTTGCTGGGCTTGGGTTTTTAATTGCCGCCAAATCCGTGTTTAGATTTGGCGACTTAAGTGCCAGCAAAGATAAACAACTCACGGAATATGTGATGCTAGGCACGTTACTGAGTGTTAGCGTTACGCTGTTTGTTGGCCTAGGCATTAATTACTTACTGATAAATTAAAAACAAAAAAGCGCTAACCTTAAAGCTAGCGCTTTTTTTGCAGCTGCGTTTAACTAAACGCAGTGACAATTAGTCGTTATTTGCTGGACGACGACGGCGCTGACCAGTGCCCCCTACCGATTGGCGTTTTGCCCAAGGGTTTTGTGCATTCTCGTCTGTTTTTGCTGCTGGCTTTTTAGAGCCACCACGACGGGGGCCTGTACCATTGCCACCATTGTTAGGCTTTTTGCTATTAGGTTTGCTGCTATCAGATTTAGGCTTATTAAATGGTTGTTTTTTCTTTGGCTTTTTAGCAGGCAGTGGGCGAGCATCGAGGGCGCGCTCAGCAACAGGGTTAGCCGGTTCAAAGCCTTCTTCTTCAGCACGAGGAATTAACTCGCCAATAAAGCGTTCAATACCGTATAAATCCACTGCATCGTCAACCGTTACAAACGAAATGGCATGCCCTAATGCACCCGCACGACCAGTTCGGCCAATACGGTGAACATAATCTTCATATACATTAGGTAAGTCGTAGTTAACTACGTGTGGAAGCTCAACAATATCTAAACCACGGGCAACAATATCGGTTGCCACTAATACGCGCACTTCACCACTTTTAAAGCCTTCCAATGCTTTAACACGTGCGCCCTGAGATTTATTACCATGGATTGCTGCGCCAACAATATCATCGCGTTCCAGTTGCTTAACTAAACGGTTAGCACCGTGTTTAGTACGGCTAAATACCAGTACTTGTTGCCAATTGTTGCTACGTATTAAATGGCTTAATAAGGCCGTTTTACGCGCTTTATCTACTGCGTACACGCATTGAGTCACGCTTTTAGCAGTCGTGTTTTTGGCAGTGACTGAAATTTCAACCGGATCGTTAATTAACCCTTTGGCCAATGCACGAATGTCGTCAGAAAAGGTTGCTGAGAACATTAAGTTTTGACGTTTTTCAGGCATTTTTGCAATTAAGCGTTTAATGTCGTGGATAAAGCCCATGTCTAACATACGGTCGGCTTCATCTAAAACCAGTACTTCAACGCTATCAAATTTAACCGCGTTTTGATTGTGTAAATCAATTAAGCGCCCAGGTGTGGCCACTAAAATATCAACCCCTTTACGCAGGCGCTGCATTTGTGGGTTAATTTTTACACCACCGTAAACCACAAACGAACTCACATCAGAATGCTTAGCGTATTCTTCAACGTTTTCGCTTACTTGCAACGCAAGCTCTCGGGTTGGCGTTAAAATAAGCGCACGTACATGATTACTTTTTGCTTTAGTGCCCGACGATAAACGCTCAATTAGTGGCAAAGTAAAACCAGCGGTTTTACCGGTACCTGTTTGTGCTGCGGCCATTACATCGCGACGCGCAATAATTGCTGGGATAGCTTGAGCCTGAATAGGCGTTGGCGTTTCATAGCCCTTTTCTAAAACCGCATTAACTAAAGACTGTGATAAACCTAAACCATCAAAACTCATATAAACTCTCTATTTCAAATTAGGCCAAAGTGGCCAGTTGCGCGCATTATACCTTTAGTAGCTCAGAATGCATGCCATTATTTACTTTGTGTCAAATCAATACACACAAATACTAAAAAAGCGGCTAAACAGCCGCTTTTTATTTACCTGAGCATTACATATGCTAAAGGATTATTTTACACCTAGCTCACGTAAACGCTCTTGTAAGTAGCTATCTGCTGTGTAGCGTTCAGATAACACCACATCTGGACGAGGATGCAAAAACAAAGGTAATGAAATACGTGATTTGGTTGTTGCTTTACCTGATGGATTAATTACACGGTGAATCGTTGATGGGAAATAGCCACCTGATGCTTCTTGTAGCATGTCACCAATATTAATAATTAAACTACCAAAATCACATGGCACATCTAACCAACCGCCATCGGTTTTTTGTACTTGTAAACCTGGCTCGTTTGACGCTGGTAATACGGTTAATAAGTTAATATCACCGTGCGCAGCAGCACGAATAGCACCTGGCTCTTCATCACCTGTCATTGGCGGGTAATGTAAAATACGCAACAACGTTTGCTCAGACTGGGCAATCATATCTTTTAAATCGATAGAGAACTTAGCACGGACTTCTTCAGGCGCTTCAGCCTGAACCCAGCTTAATAATGTTGCCGCAAATTCATTAGCTAAACGGTAGTACTCACGCACATCAGCTTCTAATTGAGCAGGAACACGGCCTTTAGGATAAACATGAAAGTACTCTTTAATGTCTTTTACTGTATGGCCTTTAGCAACTTCTGATACCGACGGTGGAAAATAGCCATCTTGCGTTTCTTTTGAAAATAAAAACTCATGCTTCTGCTCTGAGTTAAAAAAGTCTTGCCAATTTTTATAAATAGACTCAACTAAAGATTGCGGAATAGGATGGTTTTTTAATACGCCAAAACCAGTATTTCTCAACGATTCAACAAATTGCGCAGCCGCATCGTCCGCTTTATAATCAACTGTGGGTAATTGCATGGTACATTCCAGTAAGTAGGTTGTTAGAAGCCATTTACCAATTCGCTTGAGTAAAGATCCATTAAATTAACTAAATATTACATGCTAACTACGCAAAAAAATTATATCTACTTGTTCTAGATAAGGTTTTTAAACGACGATAAACAACGACTTAATACATTAAATTAATCACAGGTTTATGCAAACTGGTATTACATTCAAATATAGCTTAACTACTTAATTCAAGTAATAAAGGCTGCATTCTTATGCTGTGCGAGGATAGACAAACCCCTTTGAAATTATAAGGACATATGTCCGCACTCAATTGGCAAGCCCTTTCTAGCTTGATCGAGATCAAAATAATGCCAATATTGAATTTTCATCCCACCGTACCAATCTCTTATTTATCAGCACCACACACTTTATCAATTAGTTAAGGTATTCCCATGCGACAAAAAGTCTCTTTTAAAAGCGGTGAATTAGAACTTGCTGGACAACTTGAACAGCCCTCTGGTGAGGTGAAATTTTATGCCTTATTTGCCCACTGTTTTACCTGCTCTAAAGATGTAGCGGCTGCAACACGAATAAGCCGCGCACTCACTCAGCAAGGCATTGCTGTATTACGCTTTGATTTTACAGGGCTTGGTAATAGCGACGGTGACTTTGCCAACAGTAACTTTTCATCAAACATTCAAGACTTAGCGGCTGCTGCCAATCACTTAAGAACACACTTTAAAGCACCTCAGTTATTAATAGGTCACAGCTTAGGTGGTGCTGCGGTGCTTGCAGCAGCAGAGCATATACCCGAAGTGTCAGCTATTACGACTATAGGCGCGCCATCAGATGCCCAGCATGTTACTCATAACTTTGCTGCTCATTTAGATGAAATAAACCAATCGGGTGAAGCAAAAGTGTGTTTAGCTGGGCGTGAGTTTACGATTAAAAAGCAATTTATAGATGACATCGCCAAATACGATAACAGCCATATAGGCAAGCTTAAGCGTGCTTTGTTGGTTATGCACTCTCCTATTGATGCCACCGTGAATATTAGTGAAGCCGAAAAAATTTACGCCGCTGCCAAGCATCCAAAAAGCTTTATAAGTTTAGATAATGCCGATCACTTACTCAGCAATAAAGAAGACGCTAACTACGCAGCAGATGTCATTGCTACGTGGGCTAATCGCTATGTTAAATACGAGAAAACACCCTATAGTGCAAAATTAACTAACGGCAGTGTATTAGTTGAAGAAAAAGATCATCAATTCACTCAGCACGTGAGTACTAAAAACCATACATGGCTTGCTGATGAGCCTACTGATGTTGGTGGTAAAAACTTAGGCCCAGACCCTTATGATCATTTACTCGCTGGGCTTGGAGCGTGTACTGCAATGACACTTCGCATGTATGCAAGTCGCAAAGAGTTACCGCTAGAGCATATAAAAGTAGAGCTTAACCATACCCGCAATTACAACCAAGATTGTGATGATTGCGAAAAAACCGGCAATCTAGAGGCCATTACCCGCAAAATAACCTTACAAGGAGATTTAACTGACGCTCAGCGAAATCGATTACTCGAAATAGCCGATAAATGCCCTGTGCATAAAACGCTACATAATAGCCCTTTGGTGGTGAGTGAATTAGTGGAGTGACTAAAACAAAGATAGCGCAGCTGTGGCTGCGCTATTTTTAGGATTTTAATTTAAAAGCTGACTGTATCGTTTAATTTTCTAAAAACGCCGCTACCTCTTTACTCATTCTATCCACCAGCCATTTAGGCCCGTCATCGTACATATCGTTATGACGTGATTCTGATATCAACGTTTGTGTAACAGGATAAACCGTTAACTCTTGGTCGGTTAAAAGCACGTTCGCATCGGCTGGGTAATCACTACCTCGAAGTGTGAGCACATGTATGTTTTTATTGCGTGGCAATAACATGCGGCGGTGATCGAGCGTAATTAATTGGCTTACTTCACTTGGGTAAATAGCTGTATACAAGGCTGAGATATCTCCACCATTTGAGTGACCAAATAAAGTGAGTTTTGTAAAATCATACTCAGGGTATTTAACACTTAGCTCATTAACTAAAAATTTGAGGGTTACAACACCCCGGTGCCAATTTTCCATACGGGTAGTCAAATAAGGCTGTGCACCATTAAGCGCAGGGTCGCTTTTAAGCTCATGTGCTACCGCAATGCTTAAATAGCCTAGCGCATTAAATAGCTTACTCGCAAAAGTGTATTTATTGTGGCTAATGCCATACCCCGCATTTACAAATACCACTGGGCATTTTACTTGCGCGCTGCACTTAAGGTGGTTAGTTGGTAGGGTAATATTTACAGGTATAGAGCGATTACGACTATCATCAATGATTGCATCGTCTTGGGCATAACTTGATGATGCAAATAGCGTAGTACTTAAAGTAAGCGCACTTAATATTAAACGCTTTTTTATAATTTTTAACATGCATTTCATTGTATTATCTATATATTTTTAACTAGTATTAATTTTTATTATAAAGGTTAGCGCGCGCCTTTGCTAATTTGTGCGATAATAGCGATTATTGTTTTACTATTATCGCAAAAGAATCCATTCATGAAATCATACAGCAGCATTGAACAGCGCATCGATATTTTACAAAGCAGAATTGAAGCCTACCAAGAAGAAATTAAAGTGTTACAAGCCGAGCCGAAAAGTAACAACGAACGCATTATTTTTAAGTTTATTGAAACCGGCAGTACAGGTAAAACCAAAGACTTTGTGAGAGAGCTTGGGATTAAATCACCGCGTGATAGCTTATATTCATCTGGTGATGTAACTAAACTGATTAAAGATGGCGCGGATGATATTTCGCCTGAGCTACTGAGCATAGCCCGTGCACTTGCTAGCGCGCGCAACAAAAATGGCCCTGCTTGCTAATAGTAAATATAATAACGTATTAGCCGTAAGCTCTTGCGGCTAAACTGCAATTGTATTTCATCGATAATAATTGCAGTTAAATTTGCAGTTACTACAGCTTATTGTGCTGATTGGTCTTCGTAACCGAAGCAACAGTAATACATGCAGATGTGTGTGAACTGCTTGCAATTAAAGCTGCCAATCAATACCTGCCTTACTTAACTTCCACACCAAGCACCGTGCTATAAACCTTTGAGTGCTAGTTTTGCCATACTGGTCAAGGTGTTTATCATTAGAGTTAAAGTACTCCTTATAAACTTGTAAGTTAATTCAATGGCCTTAAAGGGTAATCCACAAAATGAGAGAATGTGCCCCAAAATACCTCTTACATCTTCGGCGTTACCTTTTGATATATCAATACTGTCTGCTAACACTTTTGCAATTTTATCGTAAACCGTAAGGGTATTTGAAATATCAGCTTGTATCGCATGTAATCTGCCTGACGCATGTAAATGAGTTATAATTGCTTCGCCAATTGTTCTTGCCCAACGAGTTGTGGGCCTAGCCTGCAAGCGCTTATCATAATCAAGTTTTACTTGTCGTCTTAATCTAGATTCCTTCCCTTTATTGATTGCAGCATAGCTCTTAAAGCAACTAGCAGTATGTAAATACCCTGGTGTTTCTTCCGTCATACTGTGAGCTTTTGGTGTTATCGTCGGTGCACCATGCAATATGTATTCATCCTCGGTATGCACAAAAGGCCATACAGGCACTAGCGGAACTGGGTCACCTGCATGGACACAACGATAGATACCATTATCGGTCGCATAAACGGTTTTTAGTGCAAAGCTTGGATACCCCACTCTAGGTGCACCAAAGGTATATAGTTTTACATTAGCGTTAAAGTGTTTCTTTAACCAGTTCGTAGCTAGATTAGCTAACGCACCTCCTAAGCTATGACCAACAACATGAATATTTAGACCTGTTTTTGATTGCGAAGCGGCTAATTTGAAGTAATCTTCAAGCTGCTGCTTTAATGAATTAAAAGTGTTATTAAATCCAGCATGAACAGGTTGCCCATTAGCGCATGTATTCACACCACAGTGTAAATCAGTAATAACATCACGCTTCTTTTCCGTCCCTCTTAAGGCTATTACAAAGTCACCTTCAAATGGCCCTCGTTTGCCTTTTGCTATACAGCCGAAAGGAGTTGTATGTTTAAATATTCTTTCTAAAACACTGCCACTAATTGCTTGCAAATTATCACTTTCAAAAGAAAACCCTACTGCCAACCTACTATGGTAGAGACTTTTTTGAGTTCCGCCGTTACGGTTTACATCATAAGCTACCGAAGCAAACAATGCTGCTAACTCCGGTGTTAATACATTCATATTTGTACTCATTCCAATATCCTTATTATAAAATTCCGCTTATCATCCGTTCAAAATCGGCTTCAAGATCTATTAAAACAAAATCGTCGTCCCATCGACAGATACTTTTTGCACAGTACGAATTCTGACACGATGTACCTTTAAAAGAAAAAAAAACTTCCTCATTAATAATGTCGCCATTCAACGAGTTCAACTTATCGACATACTCTTGAATAACAGAAATTCCACTAGGGTTACTTGACCATAATATAAAGTTGTCGCCACCGTATTGAGCTGTGATTTCCTGCCATCTTATTTTCTCTGCTATTAGCAAAGCAGGCTGACTGGATCTCAAGCTCATTTCTGGCATTTCAAATTCGCCATTGCTATCTGTAAAACACTCATCTTTTGTGTATTTACCATCAGAATAACTAAGTGTTCTTAATATTCTTACATTGGCAAGAGGCGCACCATTATTAACTAAACGGCCTTTCACTTCGGGACATAAATGTACTTTGTGAGTACCAATATGATTATTGATCTTTCTTAATATTTCAGAAAATGACATCAGCAAACCTTAAAGTTACCGTTAGCTGACAAAGTAGGAAATATTCCATATTTATATTGCCAACATCCATGTAAAAAAAGCAATATAACAAAAAAATGTAAAATTGCAAATTAGCTAAAATAACAGCTACTCTTGCATCTTTCTTTTGATCACATATCCTGTTAGATCTTGCATAAATTAAGCAATTACTATTGCTCCACTCTCCTATCTAGCACCTTTATAATAAGCCTAATATTATAAAGGTGCTTTAATAGTTATTTTTTAGTTTCGCCTTTGATCAAAGCAGCTCCCCGATTCAAGTTAATATATTTTTTTGTTCTTGGTTTAGTAACATGAGTAATAAACTTGAACTGATAACTTCCTGAAAATTTTCTTTTTAACAGCATGTGCTAACACCATTATGTTAATAAAAGATGATTGTCTTAAAAGAGAATATTTCTTCATCAGAAATATCGCTAAAGCGCTTTGCATTTGCTGTAAAGTTTAAAAATGGCTGATCGAAATAATGACTACCTTTAAATAGCTCACTCATAAATATAAAGCACCTAAATTGGGTTATGCCAAACAAAAAACCCCTTAGGTATTCAGCCTAAGGGGTTTTAATCTAACTAAACACTATGGTTTCATTCTGCGCTTGGTAATTCTTTCTCAACTACACTAATAGCAAGCTCTGTCAGCGAATCGCTGTTTGCTTTGCTAGGCGCATCGGTTAATAAACACGATGCTTGTGTGGTTTTAGGGAAAGCAATAACGTCACGAATGTTATCAGTACCACATAACAACATAACTAAACGGTCTAAACCGAACGCTAAACCTGCATGCGGCGGTGTGCCGTATTTAAGTGCATCAAGTAAGAAACCAAATTTATCTTGTTGCTCTTGCGCTTCAATACCTAAAATTCTAAATGCCGCTTCTTGCATATCTGCATTGTGAATACGTACCGAGCCACCGCCCACTTCGTAGCCGTTTAATACCATATCGTAAGCATCTGAAATAGCCGCTGCTGGGTTTGCTTCAAGCTCACTGGCACTAATATCTTTTGGTGCAGTAAATGGATGGTGTACAGCGTGTAATGTGCCTTCGTCATCTTCTTCAAACATTGGGAAGTCAACAACCCAAAGTGGTGCCCAGCTATCTAAATTAGTGATTTCTAAATCAATACCAATTTTTAAACGAAGTGCGCCCATGGCTTCATTTACGGTGTTGCGTTTATCCGCACCAAATAAAATGATATCGCCTGTTTGTGCATTAGTACGTTCAAGTAACTGCGTGATCACATCTTCATTTAAGAATTTAGCGATTGGCGATTGAACGCCCTCAACGCCTGCATCGCGGTCATTTACTTTCATCCATGCTAAACCTTTAGCACCGTAAATACCGATAAACTTAGTGTAGTCATCTAGTTGCTTACGAGAAAGTGATGCACCACCTGGTACCGTTAGTACTGCAACACGGCCTTTTTCATCATTTGCTGGACCCGAGAATACTTTAAACTCTACGTCTTTTACTAAATCGGCTACATCAATAAGCTTCATTGGGTTACGTAAGTCTGGCTTATCAGAACCATATAGGCTCATTGCCTCAGAGTAAGGCATAATTGGGAAATCACCTAAATCAACATTTAGTAATGACTGCCACATTTCGCTGATCATTTTCTCTGTCATACCACGTACTTGATCAGAGCTCATGAACGAGGTTTCTAAATCTATTTGAGTAAATTCAGGTTGACGGTCAGCACGTAAGTCTTCGTCACGGAAACATTTAACAATTTGGTAGTAACGGTCAAAACCCGACATCATCAACAATTGCTTAAATAACTGTGGCGACTGCGGTAATGCGTAAAAGCTACCTTTGTGTACACGACTTGGTACTAGGTAATCACGCGCACCTTCTGGCGTTGCTTTAGTTAGTACTGGCGTTTCGATATCTAAAAAGCCATTTTCATCTAAAAAGCGACGTACAAAGCTGCTTGCCTTAGCACGTAATTTAATACGGTCGCTCATTTCTAAACGACGTAAATCTAAGTAACGATATTTTAAACGACGCTCTTCTGAGTTCACTTGGTTAAAATCAAGTGGCATAGGCTCAGAGCGGTTAATAATCGTTAAACCCGTGCCTAAAATTTCTACTTCACCGGTAGCCATGTCTTTATTTACTTGGCTGTCTGGGCGAGCGCGTACAATCCCTTTTAACTGAACACAAAATTCTTGACGAAGTTTGTTAGCTGTTTCCATTAATCCTTCAACTTCCGGATCGAATACAACTTGTACTAAACCTTCTCTATCGCGTAAATCGACAAAGATAAGTCCACCAAGGTCACGTCGTTTGTTGATCCAGCCACATAGTTCAACTTCCTGATCTACGTGAGTTTTATTTAGCTGTCCGCAGTATATAGAGCGCATAGTTTTCCTGTCAGATAAAAGGCATATAGCGGTTAAACACTGTTGTTTTAAAAGTTTTTATAAACACCAAAATGAAAATAAAGCCGCTATCAATTCAAAATAATCAAATTAAGCCCTGCATTATACCCAAGTAGGTTGAAGATGCTAGGGCGTGTTTACCTTTCGGGGTGGAATTTACAGCGCACTGTTTTGTTATTTGTTACACTACCGGCACTTTATATCAAGGCTTTTGTTTGTATGCTATATATTGGATGCCCGCAGTGGTCGAGCAGCGCATGGAAAGGAAATTTATTTTCACGCCAGTGTAAAAATGCCGATATGCTTAGCGAATATGCGCAGCATTTTAATTCGGTAGAAGGTAATACTAGCTTTTACGCCGATCCCTCGCCTGACACTGTATTACGATGGGCTGCCAGTGTACCTGATGAGTTTAAATTTACCTTTAAATTTCATCGGCGCTTTAGTCACGAACTCCAACTTACTAACGTGCAACATGAGCTAACTAATTGGCTTAATTTATTCGGCCCTCTATTTGAAAAAACAGGGCAAATAATGCTGCAATTACCTAAAGCGTTTGCGCCACAACATTTAGCTAAGCTTGCCGCTTTTATAGATTTACTTCCTAAAGAGCTAAACTATGGGGTTGAGATACGCCACCCTGATTTTTTTAAAAAAGGTGAGGCCGAAATCGCACTTAATCAGCTTTTAATGGCAAATAATATAAACCGTATTGCTATGGATACTCGGGCGCTCTTTGCAGTAAAGCCAACCACCGAAGCGCTAATAGACGCACAACAGAAAAAGCCCCACTTACCAGTGCACGCTATTGCTACGGGCTCGCAGCCTATGGCACGTTTTGTTATTGCTGATTTAGAAAACGATTATAAGACCTTTTATCAGCCTTGGCTTAGCAAAGTAACCCAGTGGCTTAATGAGGGCAAAAGCCCCTATGTGTTTTTTCATACCGCTGATAACCGCGAAGCGCCGCTGCTGGCTCGCCAGTTTTGCCAAGATTTAGGGTATAATCACAACGTACTCAATCCATTTAGTGGCGAAAAAGAAGCCCAGCAGCAAGCACTTTTTTAAAAATAAATTCAAAATACAGAGACAATAATGAGTGAATACGCACGTTACTTTACCGGCTACCCTGCCAATATCGTTGAGCAAGTATTAAGCCTAATAAAAGCAGGAAAGGTAAGTGAGTATTTACTTAAAAAGTACCCGCAGGCGCATCGTATTACCAGTGATAAGTTACTGTATAGCTACGCCACTGAGCTTAAAAAGCAGTATTTAAAAAACGCCCCGCCATTTGGACGCGCTGCGTTTAAAAAACAAGGTGATATGGTTACCAATGCGCTCGGTACCCATACGTACCGTATGCAAGGTAAAACCCGCAAGCACGATTTAGCAATAAACAGCGATTTACTGCGCGCGCCAGAGCCATTGTTAAAAGCATTAGTGGTGCACGAACTCGCACATTTTAAAGAAAAAGACCACAATAAAGGCTTTTATAAACTGTGCTGCCATATGGAGCCACAGTACCATCAGCTAGAGTTGGATTTACGCATTTTTTGTGTGGCCATTGCGATGGGTGAGAATCCGTATAATTGAGCGGTCAGCGGTCAGCGGTCAGCGGTCAGCGGTCAGCGGTCAGCGGTCAGCGGTCAGCCAAAATAATGACACACGAGTTCACAATGAAAGCCCTCGTTAACAAAAAACGCGATATAAATCGCGTTTTTATTATTGTCACTTTCTAATCTGACAGCTAAGAGCTTAAAAGCGTGTTAGGTTTCGTTTCACTTAACCCAGCCTACGTAAAAACGTTAAAGCCCTAATTCGGCCATAAAGTCGTCATCGCTATCATCTTGTTTTGGCTGTTTCGCTTTTTCTTTATCCGCTTTTTGCTTGGCTTCATTTTCGATAATATCGTCTGGGTCTATCGCTTCTACAATGTCAAAGTCGTGAAGTTTAATAAACTCTGTTTTATCCATCGCTAATTCTAAATAGAAGATATTTTGATTGCGAGTCGTAAACGTTACGCGACGTGCTTGCGGACGATCCATAGTGGTATCAACCGATATTTGCACTTGTTTATTAATAGCCATCATTTTTGGCTGATTTTGGGTAATAGAGGTATGAAGTTGTTCACGCACTTTCGACGTGAAGTCGCCCACTATTTGGTTCATCAACTCACCCATCACGTTTGAAACGTCATCAGATAAGTGGCTGTGTGCGATTTCGTCTTCTGGCATACCCATGTTACGCATATAATCGCCGTAAATTTCCATGGCCGCTTGCGCTGTAAAGTTGGTGACAACTAAGCCGGTAAAGCCCCCGTCAAATAAAACAAAACAGCCTATGTCTGGCCGCATACAAGTACGCGTTATTTTTTGTACCATGGCTGAATAGCTGATCTCGTTGCCGCTGGCTGATGAAAGTACACCCGTTACTGAGTGGCATAATGTTGCTAATATATCGTCGGTACTAATAACCTTACTTTTGCTCATTTAATAATCTCTTTTATACTTATTCTTCATAATTCTAGTCAAGCTACTGAATTTATCACTGACTATCCAGCATAAAATGTTAAAATAGCACTATTATTTTCAAAGAGACTGCCTTCGTGAGTATAAAAGACAGTATTTATGCCTCTGAGCAACAAGTAAAAGACTTTAGTTTTGATCAAAACGTGGTTGAAGTATTTCCCGACATGATCCAACGCTCGGTACCCGGTTATGCCACTATTGTAAGTACTATGGGAAAATTAGCGGGTGAGTATGCTCAGCCTAATTCTAACCTGTACGACTTGGGCTGCTCATTAGGGGCAGTAACCTTAAGTATGCGTCGTAATATTAAAACCGATAGCTGCCAAATTATCGCCGTAGATAACTCACAAGCCATGGTGGAGCGTTGTAAGGTTCATTTACAAGGATTTAGATCGGACGTTCCTGTAACGGTTACCTTAGGTGATATTAACGAGCTTGATATACAAAACGCGTCGGTAGTGGCAATGAACTTTACCCTGCAATTTATACCACCTGCGCAGCGCAAAGCGGTACTTGAAAAAATATACGCTAATTTAAAGCCCGGTGGCGTTTTGTTATTAAGTGAAAAAATTAAAGCCGAAAACGAGCAGTGCGATAACTTACTGATTGACTTGCACCACGACTTTAAACGCCATAATGGCTACTCTGAGCTTGAAATAAGCCAAAAGCGTACTGCCATTGAAAACGTAATGCGCCCCGATACACTTAGTACACATACACAACGTTTAAGCGACATTGGTTTTAGCCAAACGCAAGTGTGGTATCAATGTTTTAATTTTTGCTCAATGGTAGCAATTAAATAATTTAGAGAGTGACACATGTCTGCATGGTTTAACCAATTTTACGCTGCGATTGCACAAAGCCCACTTAGTCACTGGCTAGAAACCTTGCCTGCGCAATTAAAGCATTGGCAACAAGAGGCAAGTCATGGCGATTTGCCACAATGGCAAAAAGTGCTGAAAAACTTACCTGAGATATCGACAAACCAAGTTGATATTGTCAGCAAAGTAGCAATAGGTGCGCCTGGCGAAATGTCTGAAGGCGAGCAAAAACAAACCACGCATTTATTAAAACGGATGATGCCTTGGCGTAAAGGCCCGTTTAACGTTCACGGTATTGAAATAAATACCGAATGGCGCAGCGACTGGAAATGGGATCGACTCCTGCCGCATATTGAGCCATTAAAAGGCCGTACTGTATTAGATATTGGTTGTGGCTCGGGGTATCACCTATGGCGTATGCGCGGTGAAGGTGCTCAATTTGTGGTGGGTATTGATCCATCTGACTTATTTTTGTGCCAGTTTCAGGCAATTAAACACTTTAACCCAGATGAAAACGTGCATTTGTTACCATTAGGTGTAGAAGCCCTGCCAGAGCTCAAAGCGTTTGATACGGTATTTTCAATGGGGGTGCTTTATCATCGTCGTTCCCCTATCGACTTTTTAGCGCAATTAAAAGCACAGCTTCGCCCAAGCGGAGAACTCGTGCTTGAAACATTAGTTATTGAAGGCGATGAAAACACCGTATTAGTACCGACCGACCGCTACGCGAAAATGCGTAATGTATGGTTTATTCCAAGCACTGCGGCATTAAAACTGTGGATGGAACGAGTTGGCTTTAAAGACGTGCAAATTAAAGATTGTGCTATTACAACGCTCGACGAGCAACGTAAAACTGACTGGATGGAAAACGAATCTTTAGTTGACTTTTTAGACCCCGCTGACACCAGTAAAACCATTGAAGGCTACCCTGCTCCACTTAGAGCAATACTCACAGCTAAAGCCTAATTGCGATATTAAGGTTTATTTTATTATTAAAAAAGCGCCGCTGGGCGCTTTTTTGTTTACTAATACAGCAACTAGCGGACAAGTGTCCTTGTCTTTAAAATCAAATCCAGATTTCAACTAGCCGCGCCCTTGCAATTGTTGTAAAATACGCGCGTTTCTAAGTAAGCATCAAAACAACTATTTTGAGGAAAACCTGTGAGCGAACAAAAACAGTCTCTAAGCTATAAAGACGCGGGCGTAGATATCGACGCTGGTAATGCACTTGTTGAGCGTATTAAAGGCGTAGTTAAAAAAACTCGTCGTCCTGAAGTGATGGGCGGAATTGGTGGTTTTGGCGCACTTTGCGAAATTCCTGAAGGTTATAAGCAACCCGTACTTGTAGCAGGCACTGACGGTGTTGGCACTAAGTTACGCTTAGCAATTGACCTTAAAAAGCACGATACTGTAGGTATCGACTTAGTTGCGATGTGTGTAAATGATTTAATAGTACAAGGCGCTGAACCCCTGTTTTTTCTAGATTACTATGCAACGGGTAAACTAGATGTAGACACAGCAGCCGACGTAGTAACCGGTATTGGTAAAGGTTGTGAAATTTCAGGTTGTGCCCTAATTGGTGGGGAAACAGCTGAAATGCCAGGTATGTATGATGGTGAAGACTACGACATGGCAGGCTTTTGTACCGGTGTGGTAGAAAAATCAAAAATTATTGATGGCACTAAAGTAGCTGCAGGCGATCAACTTATTGCCCTTGCTTCTAGCGGTCCTCACTCAAATGGTTTCTCTTTAATTCGTAAAGTTTTAGAAGTCTCTAACGCTGATACTAATCAAGTGATTGATGGCAAAACCTTAGGTGAGCACCTTTTAGAACCAACACGTATTTACGTTAAACCATTACTTGAGTTGTTCAAGCAAGTAGACGTGCATGCCCTTTCGCATATTACTGGTGGCGGTTTTTGGGAAAATATCCCACGCGTATTACCTGAATCTGCTAAAGCGGTTGTTAAAGGTGATAGCTGGCAGTGGCCAAGTGTGTTTAGCTGGTTGCAAGAAAACGGCAACATTACAACACACGAAATGTACCGCACATTTAACTGTGGTGTAGGCATGGTGTTAGTTGTACCTGCGGATGAGCTTGAAAATAGCTTAAATATCTTAAAAGATCTTGGCGAGAACGCATGGCACCTTGGTGAAATCCAAGATGCCGTTGCTGGCGAAGAGCAAGTTGAAATTGTAGGTGGTGCTGCGTAATGGCACCCACTCGTCTAGTAGTTTTGATCTCAGGCAGTGGCTCAAATTTACAAGCCATTATAGACGCCTGTGAAAGCGGCGAGATAAACGCCCATATAGCGGCTGTTATTAGTAACAAAGCTGACGCTTATGGGTTAGAGCGTGCAAAAAATGCAGGTATTGCCACACACGTGCTGAGTCATAAAGAGTTTGACTCACGCGAAGCGTACGATGCCCAGTTAATGCATATAATTGACTCTTTTGAACCAAATCTAGTTGTATTAGCTGGGTTTATGCGTATTCTAACTCCTAACTTAGTGCAAAAATATGTTGGAAAAATGTTGAACATTCATCCATCTTTGTTGCCTAAGTACCAGGGGCTGAATACCCACCAAAGAGCAATTGATGCAAAAGACGACGTTCACGGCGTTAGTGTTCACTTTGTAACTGAAGAATTAGACGGCGGACCGGTTATTCTTCAAGCCAAAGTGCCTGTATTAGCAGACGATACAGCAGACACGCTCGCTAAGCGTGTGCATGCGCAAGAGCACATAATTTATCCTTTGGTGGTCAAGTGGTTCAGTGAACAACGACTTACGATGGAAGCAGATTATGCAGTTCTTGACGAAAAACAACTTCCTGCACACGGCGCGCACTACCCAAAATAAAAAATTAAGTGCCTGGCTATTATGTGCGGGCACTTTATTACTTCCTACCAGCCTGATTGCAGGTGAGTTAACCCAGTATCAAGCCAGCTACGATATTTTGCGCAAAGGCGCAAATCATGGTACAGCCGAGCGGACGCTTAAAAAACTCGATAATAATAACTACCAAGTCACTTACCATAGCGATATTGAATGGATGATTTTCTCTGACTCACGTCAAGAGTCATCAACTTTTAGCTTTGCTAACGATAAAGTAGAGCCTATTCAGTACTCTATGATCCGCACGGGGACTGGGCCTGACAAAAAGTATGAAATTAACTTTGATCGTCAAACACAAACTGTCACCAGTAACACCAGCGACTACCCGTTAAAATGCCAATGGCATGATAACTTCCAAGATGGTATTTCTTATCAAGTGCAAGTTCGAGAAGGACTTAAAAAAGGAAAAACTAGTTTCTCGTTTCCACTGGTTGATAAAAAAGGTAATTGCCGTGACTACGACTTTGAAGTGGTAGAAACCGAAATGATTTCCTTACCGATTGGTAACGTAGAAGCCATTAAAGTAAAACGTTTATACGACAATGACAAACGCCAAGCCTTAGCATGGTTTGCCCCAGAAATGGATTATATGCTAGTGCGCATGTGGAAAGGTGAAAAAGGTGTGGAACAGTTTGAAGTGCAGATGAAATCGTTTACCGTGATCAATCCACCGGCTTTACCTGCACAAGTTAAGAACGAAATAACCCCCTAATAAATTACTTACAAGATGCAATACGAAAAGCCCAAGTGTGATAACCATAACTTGGGCTTTTCATTTTAATACTTAGATTTGAAACTTTAAGTTGGGTTTCGTTTTACTCTACCAACCTACATTAATTCACCCATTTTAAATAACGCAAACTCTCCTGGCTGCATTTTTTGCCAGCGTTCATCGTTGGTTAGCGGCCTTGTTGCTATAACCGTTACCACATCGTTTGGTGTGGTTTCTTGTTGAAAGTCGACCACCATATCGGCATCAATAAGTGTTGCTTTACCAAACGGTGCACGGCGCGTTATGTAATGTAAATTATTAGTACAATACGCTAAAACAAATACACCATCGGTCAATAACATATTAAACACGCCTTTTTCACGTAGCGTATGCGAAAGCTTAGCCGCATATCTAAAAACCGACGCCATATTACTTGGTCGCTGCGGGTACTTTTCACGAATTTTGTCAAGCAACCAGCAAAATGCCAACTCGCTATCGGTATTACCCACAGGTCGATAATATTCAGGTTTTAAATCATGATAATTTGAAAGCTGCCCGTTATGAGCATAAGTTATTTCACGCCCCCACAACTCACGAGTAAACGGATGGGTGTTTTCAAGACACACTCGCCCGCGGTTGCCTTGACGAATATGACTTATCACCGATACGCTTTTAATCGGATAAGCTTTAACTAATTTAGCTATTTCTGACTGGTAACTTGGCTCGGGATCTTTAAAGGTTCTACAACCTTTGCCTTCATAAAAAGTAATGCCCCAGCCATCTTTATGCGGCCCTGTATTGCCACCGCGCTCCAACAACCCTGAAAAACTAAAACAAATATCCGTTGGCACATTGGCTGACATGCCAAGTAATTCACACATAAAATAAATAAACCTTTAAATTCAATAAATTAAACCAAAATAAACAATTAAATTTGGCACTCGGTCACAGTTTTGGTTTCACTTTGGATTTTGTGTGTGCATATCATTTATTTTTATTTCTTTAATGGGTTATTGTCAAACACCTGAAGAGCGTTAGCAAGTGGATACAAATTTATATTACTAATTATATCTAAGACTATTGACTCGAATATTTCTTAGCTAATGTTTTTCTATTATTATTTGTTTCTGGCTTTCCGTATCTATTTTCACAAATCCACCAATAGGGAAGCATATATGGGGTGTTGTATGTCCAAAGTTTAGATTATAAAGCACGGGGATTGACGCTAACTCTTGCTTAGATTGTATAATTTTTCTGAGTAAGACCTCAGATACTTCTGACTTTAATTGAAATTTTCCAATGACTATTCCTTTGACTCTATCGAAATGTTTTTGATGAATTAACGATTGAAGATCTCTGTCAAAGTTTGAAGGGGATGTTAACTCATCATCTTCAATAAATAATACAGAATCTGTTAAATCAGGCATAAATTCAGTTCCTTGAAGCAAATTTAAAGTACAAAGGTTCCCCCCAACTATTTTTCCTTCTGCTTTGCCATGGTTTAAAACTTTTATACCATTGTCTTTATAAAAGTTTCTTTTTTCCTGATCTATAAACCATAAGTCATCACTCCACTGTGCTGGGTTTATAACTTCATAAGGAGCACTTGAGAATAAACACTTTTTAATATAATTTATCGAAAAGTCAATCCCCTTAAGCATTCCCAAAGTTGAGTATGCAGGCCCTGAGTAAGTTACTAGTCCGGTTTTATGAAATAATGCATTTGATAAAGCTGTAGTATCAGAGTAACCACAAATAATTTTTGGATTTTTTTTAACAATCGTATAATCAATATACTTTAGTAATTGGTTTACATTATCGCCCCCGATAACAGTAAAGATAGCTTTTACTTTTTTATCTAAGAATGCTTCATGTAAATCTTCAATTCTTTCTTCTATGGATGAAGACGAAAAATCATCTATTAATTCACAGTTTTTTGAAAATGATAATTTGAGGCCAAGCTCTTCAAACCTTTTATTTGCTATTTCTCGCGTCTCTTTATCAATAATTGATAAACTTCTTGAAGGCGCAATTATTCTAACCTCATCATTCATTTTTAACTTATTAGGTATTATCAATTTGCCTCCTACCCAATACCTCTAATTAACTATTCAATATTATCTAGTATGCTATGTATCATTTCTCGATTCCTAGTTGCTTAACAGCTTATTGAACTCCACTTTGGTTGTTTATAACACATCAAAACGGCGGTAAATGGTTTCGTGAACGATATCAATTAATATCGTTCTATTTTTAATAAGCGTACACTGATCACCATAAGTATATTTACTTAATTAAACTTATATTACTACTAGATTAATTGATTTTTTTAATGCTTATATTTTTTATGATAAGCCAAAATAAACCATTACAGCCAAACTGTTCGTATAACATACAACGCATTGTAATAATCGTACCGATAACTACACTTTAATCTAAGTAATGTACTTGAAACTTAGCGTTACTAGCGCTACTCTAAACGAGGTGGTCTGACCTCTATTAAGGAATTAGCAATGACACTCATATTTACACTCGGTTTAATCGCACTGCTCAGCATTGCGCTTTACCACAGAGCGAGTTGGAACACAGCACTTGGTGTTTCTGCCGCAACATTATTAATTGGTACCTTTGCTGGTGCTTTTGGTTTAATTAGCTGGGTGATCTTTTTAATCATCGCAGTGCCTCTTTCTGTTACTGGCATTCGTCAGCAATATATTATCAAGCCTATTTTCAAGGTCTTCAAAAAAGTTACACCGAGCATGTCTGACACCGAAAAGTCAGCTATTGATGCCGGTACAACTTGGTGGGAAGCTGATTTATTTTGTGGTAACCCAGATTGGAAAAAGCTTCACCAGTATCCAGTTCCAAAACTTACTATTGAAGAGCAGGCATTTATCGACGGCCCTGTTGAAGTTGTATGTAGTATGCTGGACGATTGGGAAGCTACGCATGAGCTAACTGATTTACCTCAGGATGTATGGCAATATCTGAAAGATAACAAATTCTTTGCCATGATCATTAAAAAGGAATACGGCGGCTTAGAATTCTCTGCATTTGCACAATCGTGTGTACTGCAAAAACTAACCAGTAAATCAACATTGCTTTCGTCAATTGTTGGTGTACCTAACTCGTTAGGCCCGGGTGAGTTATTACAGCACTACGGTACTGAAGATCAAAAAAATTATTACTTACCGCGTTTAGCAAGCGGTCAAGAAATTCCATGTTTTGCTCTTACTTCGCCAGAGGCAGGTTCTGATGCAAGCTCAATTCCAGACTATGGTGTAGTATGTAAAGGGCAATGGAATGGCGAAGAAGTAGTCGGTGTAAGCCTTACATGGAACAAGCGTTATATTACACTTGCACCTGTAGCTACGGTTCTTGGTCTAGCATTTAAATTACAAGATCCAGATGGATTATTAAGTGACGTTAAAGAGCCTGGTATTACCTGTGCACTTATCCCAACAGATACCCCAGGGGTAGAAATTGGTCGTCGTCACTTCCCGCTTAATGTGCCGTTCCAAAATGGCCCTACTCGCGGTAAAGATATTTTTGTACCACTTGATTACATTATTGGTGGCCCAGAAATGGCTGGTCAAGGCTGGCGTATGCTGGTTGAGTGTTTATCGGTTGGTCGTGCAATTACATTGCCGTCAAATTCAGCCGGTGGCATTAAAATGATTGCTGTAGCAACCGGTGCTTATAGCCGTATTCGTCGTCAATTCCGCTTGCCAATTGGTAAAATGGAAGGGGTTGAAGAGTCAATGGCGAAACTTGCCGGTTATGCTTACAGCTCAGACGCTGCAGTAAGTATGTCTACCGGTGCTGTTGATTTAGGCGAAAAACCATCTGTGATTTCGGCTATTATTAAATACCACCTTACCGAGCAAATGCGCGATGCCACCATTCATGCAATGGACGTGCTAGGCGGTAAAGGGATCATGCTTGGGCCAAATAACTATTTAGGTCGTGGCTATCAAGGTGCACCTATTGCCATTACCGTTGAAGGTGCAAACATCTTGACCCGTAATATGATTATTTATGGTCAAGGTGCTATTCGTTGTCATCCATTTGTACTTACCGAGCTAGGTGCGTGTGAAATTGAAGACCGCGAAGAAGCGCTTAACGTATTTGATAAAGCGCTAATGGGCCACATTGGCTTTACCATGTCTAACCTAGTGCGCACTAAGTGGCTTGCACTTACTGGCGCTCGCTTTACTAGCGTACCGTACAAAGACGAAACGGCAGAGTTTTATCGTATAGCTTCACGCTTTAGTGCATCACTTGCACTTATGTCTGATATTAGTATGGCAGTATTTGGTGGTTCACTTAAACGTAAAGAACGTATTTCAGCACGCTTAGGTGACTTATTAAGCTACCTTTATTTAGTGTCTGCAACGCTTAAACGTTATAACGACGAAGGCCGTAAAAAAGAAGATTTTGCACTGGTTCAGTGGAGCTGTCAGGATCACCTTTACCACTGTCAACGTGCGCTTGCTGATTTAATCAACAATATGCCATCTGCACCACTTCGTGGCGTATTAAAAGTATTGTTATTCCCGTTTGGTCGCCCGGTTCGTAAACCTACTGACAAACTTGAGCATAAACTAGCGCAATTACTGCAAGTCCCTAGCGAAACGCGTAATCGTTTAGCAAGTTATGTATACCTTACAAACGAGCCGCTTAACCTTGTAGGTCGTCAAGAGCAAACGCTTAAAGATGTGCTAGAGGTAGAGCCTTTATTTGAACGCGTATGTAAAGAGAAAGGCGTTAAATTGCCATTCTTCCAACTTGATAAAGTGGCGCAAATGGGCTTAGAAGCCGGCATTTTAAGCCAAGCTGAAGCTGATAAGTTAGCAGCTGTTGAACAAGCTCGCTTAGACGTTATTAACGTTGACGACTTTGACCCTGCAGATTTACTTGCCGGCAAAGCAGCGCGTAATAGCAAAGCTAAATCTAAAAAGGCAGATGCCGCTTAACTAGTTTAGTAAAGCTAGCAGCAACCCTGCTAAAATTAGCCAAACCAGCGCATAATGCGCTGGTTTTTTTTGTGCAAGGTAAACCTGTAATACACACCACATATTTCCAATGACAAATAATACAATATGAGTGTAACCAAAAATAACGCTATAACTTATTGTGGCTAATAAAAACAGCAATATGCTAGGTAAAAACTGGCTAATATAAAAGGCGCGTTCTTGCTCGCATGTTTTAAAAAATAATCGATACTGCTCATACACCCTACCGCAATCAAATTGCAATGAACTACTAAAGAGTACAATAAAAGCCATGGCTAATATCACAAGTATAGGTACTAAATCAGCACGTTCGTTTATTAGCGCAGCTGATGCCATGAATACACATAAAAGTAACGACACGCGCCAAACAAGTGTCCAACAATGGTTTAATAAATAACAAAACCAAAAGCCCAATAATGAACTTACTGCAATACGCCCGTTAACATTAACCACGGGGACAAAAAGGCTCAGCGCAAACAATAAAGCAAAGCCCATATGATAAGTGAGCGGCTGCATATGAATAGGAACCAGCACTAATATCGTGCTAAACAAAAAGCCATATACCAGTGCGCTGGTTTTGTATAAACACAAAACGCCCAAGCTAAACTGCAGCAACATAAATACAATAAAATGCGGTACTTTAACCCATTGTGATAGCGTTAAATCTAGCGCAATTAATACACTGGCTATAAGCCATGCATTACTGAGCGTTAATAGTTTAATATCGACTAAATATAACCAAACTGATCGTGCAATAGTTTGCTGAAATAACCGCTGCTTACTATTTTTAATTGCTGACTTCATTGCGCTGAGCATCACACTTTGTAGTAACAAATAAAATAAAGCCATTTGTGCACCGTATTGGGGTGCTGCGCTGCTGTCTATAATTTTTCCAAGGCCTAAAAAAAGTAGCAATATCAAACCCAACACTGACGAGCCTAACACCACTAAAAATAACAACCCAAAGCTTTTTAGTTGTAACAATAATTGCGTGAGTTCAGTTTTGTAAGCCTGATAACGATAATCCATAAAAGAGCGATATTGCCCGATTGATTGTTTTAAATTTGCAATCATAACGGTATACACTCAAAGCCACGCTCAATAAATGGCGCTGGTTCATGGCAGGTGATGACTATTTGCCCATTTGGCTTATCTATTAGATATTCATCAAGCAGTACTAATAAATACTGAATACTGGCTTGATCAAGTGCTGCGCTGGGTTCGTCTAGAAGTAAATAAGGTGCATCACGCATAAGCGCTAAAATTAACTGGCATTTCTTTTGATTACCTGACGACAGCGCATCAAAACGAGTATTTAAAAATTCATTGAAATTAAACCCATCTATTATTGTCGTTGGTCAATCACAACCCAGCGTATTCACGGACAAGTTAATAATTTGCTTTGCCGTAAGAAAGTCAGGTAAAGCAATACAGTCTGAGGCTATAGCAACTTGTTTATGCGGTTCGGTTAATGCTTTTTTAGAAAATAAAATCTGCCCACTTTGGCGCGTTTCGAGCTCTGCCAACATCATCAACAACGTTGTTTTACCTTGGCCATTAGGCGCTTCAATGCATATTTTAGGTGCACAAAACTGCACACTATAACCACTGTACAATACGTTTTCAGCAAACTGTTTATGTAACCCAATGACTTCTATCATAAATACTCCCTGATTTTGAAAGTGAATTATAACTGGTTTTCTATTTTCGTGGGCTACATGGTTTGTAACACTTTATTGCAGTTCGAATAGGCTAATTACTTGCGTTTAAAAAACCTTCGGTTAACACTAAAAGTCCATAATTATAATCCAAGGAATGTATCTATGAAAAAAGCCCTCAAATTTGCCTGTATTACCTGTGCAGTATCAATTGCATTAACAGGTTGCAGTCAATCTAATAATTCAGCCTCTACCCCTGTGGCAACTGAGCAAACACGACAAGTAAAAACCTATAACGCTAAAACCTTTTTTGATACAACATCTATCATGGGCAGTAGCTTTTCCCCGACTGGCGATAAAGTTCTAGTTAGTAGCGATGAAAGCGGTATTTACAGCTTGTATGAAGTCGACGTAAAAACAGGTAGCAAAACGCGCCTAACCAATTTTGAAGACAGCACCTACCCTATTCGCTATTTCCCAAATGATGAGCGTGTACTATTTACCAAGGACTCAGGCGGTAATGAGCGCTACCATGTTTATGTGCGTGAAGTTGATGGTTCAATCAAAGATTTAACCCCAGGGGAAGAAACCCGCGCGAGTTTTGCAGGCTTTACTAAAGATGGCAGTCAGTTTTTTATTACCAGTAATCAACGCGATGCCAAGTTTATGGACTTGTATCGCGTAGATAGCAAAACCTATAAAGTCACGCCCGTTTATCAAAACACACAAGGACTAGATGTGGGCGCAATTAGCCCTGATGGACGCTACATTGCGCTGTCTAAAAATAATACCAATAAAGACAGCGATACGTTTATTCTTGATACCTATAAGAAAACCCTCAAGCCGCAATTAATTTCAAAACACGATACACCAGCACAATATACGCCTGAGACCTTCTCTGTAGACAGCAAATATTTATACTACTCAACAGACGCTAAAGGAGAGTTTTCAGAGGTGTGGCAATATGAGCTCGCCACAGGCAAGCACAGTCCAGCATTAAAAGATGATTGGGACGTTAGCTTTATTGATTTTTCTAAATCTGGGCGATACCAAGTAAGCGGTGTAAATGCTGATGCCAGCACAAAGGTCACAGTAAAAGACACGCAAACAGGGGATGAAATTGCCATGCCTAAATTACCTGCGGGAAATCTACGTGGTGTGAATTTCTCAAGCGATGAGAAAACCATGGCGTTTTATTTAAATTCAGATACCTCACCAAGCAACTTATTTGTTTGGCAAGTTGGCAGTAATGAAGCCAAGCAACTTACCAACACATTAAGTGAAGATATAGATCAAAACGACTTAGTAGAGAGCACCATTGTGCGCTTTAAAAGTTTTGATGGTTTAGAAATACCGGGCGTATTATACAAACCAAAACAAGCCAGCAGCACCAATAAAGTACCTGCACTTATTTGGGTACATGGCGGCCCAGGTGGGCAAAGCCGAACTGGTTATAGCGCAATGCAGCAACATTTAGTTAATCATGGCTATGCTATTTTTGCCGTCAATAACCGCGGTAGCTCAGGCTATGGTAAAACATTTTTCCATTTAGACGATAAAAAACATGGCACCGATGATCTACAAGATATTATCTACGGTAAAAAACACTTACAAAGCCTAGATTGGGTCGATGCAGATAAAATCGGCATCATGGGTGGTAGCTACGGCGGTTTTATGACCGCAGCCGCGCTTGCCTTTAAACCGGAAGAGTTCAAAGTAGGTATCAATATTTTTGGTGTGACTAACTGGGTACGCACACTGAACTCAATTCCACCATGGTGGGAAAGCTTTAAAAAGGCGCTTTACGATGAAATGGGCGATCCTGCCACCGATGGTGAACGTCACCGTGCTATTTCACCGCTGTTTCATGCCGATAACATCACTAAGCCTTTAATGGTAATACAAGGTGCTAATGATCCACGCGTATTACAAGTTGAAAGCGATGAGTTGGTTGCTGCGGTTAAAGCTAATGGTGTGCCAGTAGAATATGTATTATTTGATGATGAAGGACACGGTTTTAGCAAAAAAGAAAACCGTATCAGCGCCTCAAACGCCTACCTCAACTTTTTAGATACTTACTTAAAAGAGTTATTTGGCCCACAAGGATAATTGCAAGCCAATTTATATTAAAGCCTGCTGCGTTTTCATGTACGCAGGCTTTTTATTACTTTTTTATTGCTTGGTTAATCTGGGTTCCAGTAAAGCGAACGCCAAACCAAATACAGCAGCCAAAATACCTAAAAACTCAAACCAACTATTGCCTGCATGTGGTATTGTTCGCGAGAGTTCATCTACGTTATAAAGTCGTTTACCTCCCTCGACTTCTTCAACAAATGATTCACCGATGTATTCATCCATTAACTTAAAACTGGGTACCCTTCTGGCCAGCATTTCACGAGTTTTTTCCTCTCTTTTCTCGCGGTTTGAATCAATAATATAATTGCTCCAATGAGTATATATATTTAGAGGTTCATCATTTTTGATCACACCCAGTGATTTATATTCGTAAAAGCGTTCATTGAACAGATAATTTTTATGTCCTGCATAAAATAATGCACAGCCAAAAGAAATCAGAAACATAGCGAGGTATATAATTTTACGCTGTGCGACTGAGCTCTTTACTGCTTTACTTTTAAACCACAGCTCTAAATCGGGTATTTGCATGAGTCTTGTTTTGTCATGGCTGTAGGTAAGGGGCTTCATAAACTCATCAATTGAAAGGTCTAATGCTATCAATAAAGCTCTAAATATTTCATTCGAGGGAATTGATTTATCGTTTTCAAGTTTTGATAAATAACTTTGCTCTATACCTACTTGCTGGGCAAATTCAGGTTGGCTCAATTTTTTATTATTTCTTAGCTGCTTTAATTGCTGACCTAATGTACTCATCTTAATGCTTCCTTTTTAAAGTGAGATTAGATTCTTGGTAATTCATGCAGAGATAAGAAGCTGAATATTGAAGAATAGACAAGAATATTAGCAGGTTAGTATATAAGAGTCGAGCTGATAGCTGATAGCTGATAGCTGATAGCTGATAGCTGATAGCTGATAGCTGATAGCTGATAGCTGATAAAAATGATGTTTGTATTTATTAATAAGTAAATTATTTATTGCTTGTTATTGAGGAAATAACAAGTGGCGGAGTGGACGGGACTCGAACCCGCGACCCCCGGCGTGACAGGCCGGTATTCTAACCAACTGAACTACCACTCCGCAGTGGTATGTGCATGGGGTAATGCACTTACTAATTTTGTTACGATATCAAATGGCGGAGTGGACGGGACTCGAACCCGCGACCCCCGGCGTGACAGGCCGGTATTCTAACCAACTGAACTACCACTCCGCAGAGATATCTTTTTACTTGTCATTACTTAATTTGTTGGCGGAGTGGACGGGACTCGAACCCGCGACCCCCGGCGTGACAGGCCGGTATTCTAACCAACTGAACTACCACTCCAGCATACAAATTTTGTAATATAACAGTGTTTAAATAGTTGGCGGAGTGGACGGGACTCGAACCCGCGACCCCCGGCGTGACAGGCCGGTATTCTAACCAACTGAACTACCACTCCAGCGCGTATTTAAACTGTTATTTTTTCTTATTGGCGGAGTGGACGGGACTCGAACCCGCGACCCCCGGCGTGACAGGCCGGTATTCTAACCAACTGAACTACCACTCCATAATAAGAATATGTTTTACAACCATATGTTGTGTAAGTGTTGGCGGAGTGGACGGGACTCGAACCCGCGACCCCCGGCGTGACAGGCCGGTATTCTAACCAACTGAACTACCACTCCAGCTTTTACTTACAAATTGTCGAAAATTGGCGGAGTGGACGGGACTCGAACCCGCGACCCCCGGCGTGACAGGCCGGTATTCTAACCAACTGAACTACCACTCCGCATTTTCGTTGCTGTCTGAGTCTCCCCTGACAGCGGCGTGAATAATACGAACCAGCCCCTACTTCGTCAAGGGCTTTTTTGTTTTTTTACAGGTTTTTTAGTCATCTGACATCGAAAGGTTTAAAATTTCACCTGTTTTGTCATTTTTTGAGCCATTTTCTGCATCAGTTGTTTTTTGCTGTTCTGATTTTTTTGCCTCGGTTGCTTTCTTTTTCTTTAAAAAAGCAAAATTCAATTTAAGTTTTATTGGTTTATTCTGCACAAAAACACGAATACATAACCAACCAATAAATAATATGGCCAAATTCCCACCAATAATTAAACTTACCATTACACCGGTTGCCATTACTTTTGGTTTTATAACAGGCTCTGGAATATTTTCTTCCTTAATGAGGCTCGCTTTTGGAATTTCAGGAATAACTTCTATCGGTCTTTCTATTTCAAATAAATAGGTTGGCAACGTAGCCATAAACTCTCTGTCATTTACTGTTGAGCCAAACACAGAAATTTCAATGTTGTAACGTCCCCATCCGTAATCTTGTAAAGCCAGTTCTCTTACTGCGGTGTTATTAGTGTCTAAGTAAAATACTTGCTCTTCATTATTGGGATAATAAATTTTCCCTTGCATGATCACGGTTTCAGGCTTTAATAACTTTTCATCAATATTTATAGTAATACGGTGATCGTCCCCCTCATCGGTTGCTTCAACTGAGGTAAAACTAAAAGGCGGCTCATGCACAACTATCGTGTCTTGAACAACTCGTCGCTCAAGGACATCGGTGGTAATATAAAGTTCTGGCCGCCACTCGCCTGGAGTAAAATTTAAAGTAAACTCACCCGTAAACACACCGTCTTTTGCACTTTCATCAAATCCGTAGCCATCGTCTTTAAATTCAGTAACTTGCTGTATGCCCGCTCCAAAATTTTCAAAATTTTCATTATTAGTACTCACAAAACTCACATTGAGCGATACCGCATCTTTGAAAAGATTAGCGCGAATGGGCTCGCCATCATTTAAAATCTCACCGGTTACCTTTACAGTTTCACCCTGAAAAAGAATCTTAGGGAGTGGATCAACCTTAAGCGATAGCTCACCAATTACAACAATACGGCTCTGTGGCATTATTTGGCCAATAACTTGCCATGGCCCAGGCATAGGGTTGCGAATAACCACTAGATCGTAATTTAATTCGTCGTACCAATCTAGGCTGGTGTTTCTTACCGCATTGGTTGCAAAGTACTTAGTGCCATCGGGTCTAACTAAAATAACGGCAGGCGAGCCAGGACGTCTAAAAAATATTAATTTTATTTCATCAATTTTGTCATCTATACGAAAACGGTTATCCAGTAACGGTATTTCATTTTGTTTTCCGCTGCCTTTTAACTCTTCAACTTGTTTAACGCTGTGTGCATCGGGAATGAAGCACGCAGCGATTAAAAACAGTGAAACTACTAATAGCGTTTTCATAATAGTGCCTTATTCAGCGCGCCATAAACAATGGCCGCCCTCCTTTTGTACAATGTCTAAACGTGATTGATGTGCGCTTTGCTCTGCTTCGCTTGCTGCTACAACAACCAATGGGGCTCTATCGCTGTTTAAGCGCCTAATACCGCCCTTTTGATCTTCACTTGAGTCATCTTTATTTTGATTAAGATTTAGCTTTACTTGTCCCCCGGTCATTGCCAGGTAAACATCGGCTAAAATCTCAGAATCCAGTAAGGCGCCGTGTAACGTACGCTTAGTGTTATCAACATCGTAGCGACGGCAAAGCGCATCTAGGTTGTTCTTTTGTCCTGGATGCAAGTCACGCGCCATTTTAAGGGTATCAAGCACGCCACAAAAATCATGGGTGTTTTGATAACCTTGATTTAATAACGCAAATTCATTATCCATATGGCCAATATCGAACGGCGCGTTATGAATAACGAGTTCTGCGTCTTTAATATAGTCAAAAAACTCTTGGGCAATGTCTCTAAAAAGCGGTTTGTCACGTAAAAATTCGTTGGTAATACCGTGAACGTCGATTGCTTCTTCTTCAATGCTGCGTTGTGGATTTATGTAAACGTGAAAATTATTGCCGGTTAACCGACGATTCATTAGCTCCACACAGCCAATCTCAATAATACGATGCCCTTGTTTAGGGTCGATGCCGGTGGTTTCTGTATCTAAAACTATTTGTCTGCGTGCCATATCGAATTAAGCCTGACTCTGGTATCTTTCTATAATCACTTTATTGTACATAATATCAAGGTAAAACAGTGCAAAAAACCGTAGAGATTTACACCGATGGTTCGTGTTTAGGTAATCCAGGCCCCGGTGGTTATGGTATTTTTATGATTTATGAAGCCCATGAAAAAAAATTAAGCCAAGGTTACAAACTCACAACAAACAACCGCATGGAAATGCTAGCTGCCATTGTTGCGCTAGAATCACTTAATCGTTCATGTCCTGTTACCCTGACTACCGATAGCCAATACGTAAAACAAGGCATTGAGTCGTGGATCACCAATTGGAAAAAACGCGGTTGGCAAACCTCTGCTAAAAAGCCGGTTAAAAATGTCGACTTATGGAAACGTCTCGATAAAGCCTGCGCCGAGCACGACGTTACCTGGAAATGGGTAAAAGGTCACAGTGGCCATAAATATAATGAAATTGTTGACGACCTTGCCCGTGATGCGGCCAGCGGCAACAACTTAATTGATGATGAAGGTTACCAACCGTAACCCTCAACATCGCACTATTTTTTATTTTGCTGATAATGTTGTTTTGAGGTTTGCCTAAGCCCTACCCCTTTTATTGGCGCAAATTGTGGCCGTGCATGCCACTTAGGTTTTATTGGCGTAAGTGGCGCAACGCGCTTTCGTGCCACCAGCAAATATACACTGCCCATAGGTTTTAAATATTGCTTGGTAAAGCTGCGCCAAAACGCAAACCGCGACAACCGGTTACCGCGTGCCAACGATGAATAAATAAAGCGTTCATCAGCAACAATTTCAAACCCAAGCAAATTAAGCCAGTCTTTAACGCGTGCAGGAGTAAAAAAGCGCCCTGTCCACGGTAGTTTTTGACCACTAAATGGCAGTAACTGCGCCAAGCCACAAAAGCTAAACGGATTAAACCCCGTAATGGCAATATAACCGCCGGGAATAAGCGTACGATGAGCCTCACGTAATATATGATGCGGATCTGAGTGATACTCTAAACAATGGCTCATAATGCACGCATCTATAGAGTGCTCATAGAAAGGAAGCTCGTCTATGTCAGCCACCACACCCGTGCAAGGCCCCGGCTCTGCAACGCATACTTGATGCTTAATGGAACTTTTGCTGGTATCTAACTCGCCACTTAAATTGCCCAGTTTCAGCATATGATAGCCAAACATACGCGGTAGCCACGGCGACAATTTGCGTTCTATATCACAACGTAAATAATCACCATGCGGAAACTGCTGCCATGACAACGGTTTGGGTCCTTCTTGAAAACTAAGGGCTGGTTTCATTATATAAGCTCGTTATAATATTAATTAAATACCACTTTATAGAGCAACGATACATGGTGCAAGTCAAAGCAATTAAAGCCTTTTCTGATAACTACATTTGGTGCTTAACCACCGAGCAGAATAATAACCAAGCGTGGGTGGTTGATCCTGGGCAATCAGCGCCAGTTTTAGAGCATTTAGCACAGCATAACTTAACCCTTGGCGGTATTTTAATTACCCATCATCATTATGATCATACCGATGGCGTAGCTCAATTAGTAAAGCAGTACCCAAACATTGCAGTTTATGGCCCTAGTAATAGCCCATTTGAGGGAATAACAATGCCTTTAAATGAAGGTGACACAATTAGCGTTTTAAACATTCCATTTGAAATTATAGCCACCCCTGGCCACACACTCGATCATATTTGTTATGTTAATGATGCACTTGCCTTTACTGGCGACACATTATTTAGCGGTGGTTGTGGGCGCTTATTTGAAGGCACTCCAGAACAAATGTGGCATTCATTTAATAAACTTAGTGCGCTACCGAGTGATTGCAAAGTGTATTGCACTCATGAATACACCCAGGCGAATTTGGCGTTTGCAAAAGCGGTTGAGCCACGAAACCCCGAGTTACTCGCTTACAGCCAGCAAGTGGATGAATTGCGTAATAAAGATGAAATAACGTTGCCAAGTACCATAGGCCATGAGCTGAAAATTAACCCTTTTATGCGTAGTAATTTGCCAAACATTACAGAATTAATACCAAAAGAATATTGTTTAGTTACAAAAAACAATGAACCTTGGGAAAACTTTGCTAGTCTGAGAAAGTTCAAAGATCATTTTTAATTTGGGCCTATTGACCTTTCAAGGTTAAACATGCGCTAACAACAATAATAAAACGATTAGTTAATAAACAATAAGTTAACATTTTCTAATCATATTTGTTTGGAACTTTTAACGGTCATAAGTGGCAATGTTGACTCATTATGGGTAGTATTCGCCGAGTTTTTTACCCTATGTATTGGTATTTATGAATAAATCTCCTCTTTTATTGGTCTTAGCGATGACGCTAAGCGGTTGTCAAACACTGACAACGTTAAACACAGATTCACAAAATCAGGCACTAGACCAGCTTGAAGGCGCAAGCCCAAACGATATTAGCACGGCGCTGATGATGAACGCGCAATATCAACAAGTGAACGATATCGAAGAGGAAGCCCCTGTGTTTGACGATGTTTGGGAGCGTATTCGTTACCAATTATCTATCGATATTCCACAAAATCGCCCAGTAGTCGCTGAGCGTAACTATTATGCGCGCCATCAAGCATACTTAGATCGTATCTCTAAACGTGCTGAGCCGTATTTGCACTTTATTGTTGAAGAAATTGAAAAGCGTGAAATGCCAATCGAAATTGCACTTTTACCTATAGTAGAAAGTGCTTTTGACCCTTATGGCTACTCGCATCGCACCGCATCGGGTATTTGGCAATTTATGCCAGCAACCGGCGAGCGTTTTGATTTAAAACAAAACTGGTGGTATGACGGCCGTCGCGACATTGTGCAATCAACTCGCGCAGCGCTTGATTATCTCTCATACTTACACAAAACCCTTGAGGGTGACTGGCTGAACGCAATTGCAGCTTATAACTCAGGTGAAGGCCGCTTACTGCGTGCGATTAAAAAGAATCGTAAAAAGCATTTACCTACCGATTTTTGGTCACTTGATTTACCTCGTGAAACCACTGCCTACGTGCCTAAATTATTAGCATTAGCCGATTTATTAAAGCGCGCTGATGATTTTAATGTGTCATGGAAGCCTATCATTAACGCGCAAGTGGTTGAAGTGGTCAATATTGAGTCACAGATTGATTTAGCGCTGGCAGCCGATATGGCTGACATGACCCTTACCGAGCTATACAGACTAAACCCTGGATTTAACCGCTGGGCAACAGACCCTGATGGCCCACACTTTTTATTAATACCCACCGATAAAGTAGAGCAATTTACAGAAAAATTGGCTGCAACTGACATTAAAAATCGTCTTCGCTGGCAACAATACAAAGTTAAAAAAGGTGATAGCCTGTCGGTAATTGCCAGTAAATTTACCACTAGCACCAATGCAATAAAGTCATTAAATAAGCTTAATTCAAACGTCATTCGTGTTGGCCAACAAATTTTAGTGCCGCTAACAGATGGTAAAATTAACAGTGAACATTTACCTCAGCAAGTACGTGCGGCCGCTAATAAAAGTTTGCGTACTAAGCTCTCACACACGGTAAAAAGTGGCGACACATTGTGGGACATAAGCCGCGAATACGATGTCACTATGGGTGAATTAGCTAAGTGGAATAAGCTGAAGAAAAATGCAGTACTGCGTTTAAATCAAAAATTGGTTGTTTATAAATCAGCAAATCAGCCTAAAGAGTCAGCGAATAACACCAATCGCACTATTACTTATAAAGTGCGTCGGGGTGATTCATTAGCGCGTATAGCCTCTAAGTTTAATTTAACCGTGAGCGATATAATTAAATGGAATGACTTGGCTGGGCAAAAATACTTACAGCCAGGCCAAAAGCTTAAACTCAAGGTTGATGTGAGAAGTAGCTAATAAACATAACCAATAAATAAAAAAAGAGCGCATGCGCTTTTTTTTTATTTGGCTTAGCTTACAATGCCCAAAGGCTGTGCGGTTTGCCATGCCCCGCGAGTAAAATCGGGAATATCTATTGAGCGGCTACGCTCACTCACAGACTGGGCTGATAACGGCGAAATAACCGACCATGCCGCCCCGTCATAAACGTCTTGATCTAGCGGTTCACCATTTCTTAAGCAGTAAATCATCCGCCAAAACATTAAAAAGTCCATGCCACCGTGACCACCATTGCGCTGCGCCTCTTCACCCATTTTTGTCCATAAGGGATGGTCGTACTGCTCATACCATGCGCTCATATCATAATCCCACTCATGAAAACTTTTTGAGCCACCAGTTTCAAGGGCAATACGATTAGGGAAACCGGCAAACACGCCATTCGTGCCTTGTATTAAGTTATGTCGTGAGTACGGCCGAGGGGTTGTCGTATCGTGCTGCACCATAATACTGCGCCCTTTGAGAGTTTTAATCAGCGTCGTGTTCATGTCACCAGCAATATAATTGAGCTGGTTACGGGGATGATCGGCATCAAACTCACGTTGCGCATAGGCGCTTCGGCCAAGTGAAGGTGAGCTCATTGAGGTTAAAAAATCGAACCGATCGCCACGATTTATATTCATGTATTGCGATACCGGCCCTAATCCATGCGTAGGATATAAATTACCGTCACGTCTTGCATGCCACTGCGTTCGCCATGAGCCTGTTTTGTGCTCAAGCTCTTTCATTTGCCAGCGCAGTTCATGAATATACGCCGCTTCGCCATGTAACAGCTCCCCAAATACACCTTGGCGTACCATGTTTAATACCATTAACTCGTCGCGGCCGTAGTTAACATTTTCCATCATCATGCAGTTTTTTTGCGTACGCTCTGCGGTATCGACAATTTGTCACATTTCATCAACAGTCAGTGCCAGAGGCACTTCAACAAAAGCATGTTTTGCGCTGTTCATGGTATCGATAGCCATTGGCGCATGCCATGCCCATGGTGTTGAAATAATAACAATATCAATATCTTGTCGTTCGAGCATTTGTTGATAAGCGCGATCACTGCCACTATACAATGCAGGCTTTGCCACTCCCGTATCAACTAAATAATTAGCGGCACGTTCTAAAACCTCTGTATGAGTATCGCAAATAGCCACTATTTGAGTGCCTTCAATGTGGCTCATACGCTTTACATGGCCATACCCGCGCTGACCCACACCAATAAACCCTACTCTCACCAGATCCATTTTAGGTGCGACCAAACCGATAACGGAGCGCCCTTGTTGCATAGGCGCGCTAGTATGAACACTGCCACTAGATGCACAGCCACTAACCACACCAGCAGCGGCAGCTACACTGGCTGCCTTTAAAAAATCCCGACGATTAAATTGCTTCATTACTTATCCCTTTTGTTATTATTTTTAACTTACCTAATGGCTGTTAATGGGTAAAGGGCCAAAGAGGTAAGCTGCATAAAAATAGGTTTAAAAGGGATAAAAATTCGCATTGTGTTATTGTTTGGGGTTATAGTCGAAAAAAATATTATTTCCTAACTTATTATGTCTTATATAAAAACCATCACATTTTTTTTAGTTATTGTACTAACGGGTTGCTCAGAGTCTGCAACCCCCACTTCCTCGCTCGAAAACAGTCCGGGCGTTAGTTTAAATAATATAAAACAGCATATTAAAACCCTTGCCTCTGATGACTTTGAAGGCCGCGGTCCATTAACATTGGGTGAAGTAAAAACCGTTGGCTATTTGAGTGAACAATACAAAGCCATAGGGTTAACTGGTGCCTATAACGGTGATTTTTTACATCCGGTTAAAATGGCCATGATCACCGCAGATCAAAACATGCAATTGACCATGGGTGATTTAAGCTTTAAAGCGGGTAAAGACTTTACTGCTCGTACTAAACAATTACAGCCTGTTATTGATGTTCGCAATTCTGATGTGGTCTTTGTCGGTTATGGTATAAATGCCCCTGAATATAACTGGAACGACTACGCCAATATTGATGTAACCGGTAAAACCGTTATTGTGCTGGTAAACGATCCGGGCTTTGCCACTCAAGACGATACGTTATTTACTGGTAATGCCATGACTTATTATGGTCGTTGGACTTATAAATATGAAGAAGCCGCGCGCCAAGGCGCTAAAGCGGTCTTTATTGTTCACGAAACAGCTCCTGCCGCATACCCTTGGGGGGTAGTTGAAAGCTCAAATACCGGCACTAAATACAGTCTAATGGATAACAACCTCAATGCATCTGAATTGCCCGTTATGGGCTGGCTAACACTCGATGCCACCGAGCAAATATTTGCATCAGCACACTTAAATTACCAACAATTAAAACAACAAGCACTTAGTGAGCAATTTCAAGCTAAAGCGTTGAATTTAAAAGCGACCCTTGCATTTAAAAACGAAGTGTCACATGCAAAATCACATAATGTGGTCGCAAAAATCACAGGCAGTGAAAGCCCAGATGAATACATCGTTATTAGTGCCCATTGGGATCACTTTGGCACTAAACAAACTGACAGCGGTCCTAAAATTTATAATGGCGCCGTTGATAACGCATCAGGCACCGCGGCCACCCTTGAGATTGCTCGTATAATGCAAAAAATGCATCAGCAAACACCGTTTAAACGCTCGATTATTTTTGCCAACTTCACCGCCGAAGAAACCGGTTTAATTGGTTCAGCGCAGTTTGCCTCTGGTGACGTGATCCCAACAAAGAATATGGTTGCCCTACTAAATATTGATGGGATGAACGTACTCGATAGCACCGACTATATTTTACAGTACGGTAAAGACCTCTCGACTATGGAACACTATTTAGCTAAAGCCGCAAACGCGCAAGGACGTCAAGTTAAACTGGATCCTCGTGCGCAAAATGGCTTATTTTTTAGATCGGATCATTTTTCACTCGCCAAACAAGGTGTGCCAAGCTTACTGTTTATGAGCCTAGGTGATACCGATCCTGACTACATCACTTATAAATACCATAAAGAAGCTGACGATTACTCAGCAGATTGGTCATTAGGTGGGGTAAAACAAGATGTAGAACTGATTGTTGATATAGCCTCACAACTGGCGAATAACGGTGATTGGCCAAAATGGACAAGCGAGTCTGACTTTAAAGCCAAACGCACCGCTGACAAACAATAAATACGATTAAACATTACTACTTAAAATCCTCCTACTCGGAGGATTTTAGTTTTACCCGTGCCTGTGTAAGCAATGTTTCAGCTTTTGCCCCTAAATACACATATATCGCTAAAGCAATTAAAAGTCCCACCACTGCAAGCATCATCGCTATAGCTGGCATTAAATACTCTGATTGCCCTAATGCAGCTTTAAACATAGTGAGTAGTGCTTCAATTGATATAGCAATTAACACGGTAGAGATAAACCGGGTAATGGTTCGTCGTGTTGATGAGTGTCTAAAAATATCTTTATGCATGAGGATTTCTTCCTCAAGAATTGTTTTGCCAAGATCAAAAACAGCCAATGCTAACGTGATATAAATAATGATGCTAAAGGGTTCTAGGGGATCGGACGAACTATTTACGTGAGTTATTAATTCATAGATGTCGGTAAATACGATGTTGAGTAAAAAAAGCACCAAACTAAATAAGCACGCCACAATAATGCCATAACCTGCTTTAAAATAAGGTGACATAGTCGCACGAGCGGTATCACCCATCACAAACTCAATAAGCTGCGTTAAACTTACATCAACAACTAAATAATGTTGATTATTGATAGGTTTGTTTAATTCTTTAATCGCAGATATACATAAATGGTTGGTCGCAATAGAAATATAAGGCGCAGTAAAACAAATAGCATTACAGGCTTTTACATTTAAAAAATAAGGCCGCTCACTTAAATCCTGATTATTGCCTCTCTGTGCTAATTTTTTATTGTAGGCACGTTTAAAACAAACGTTATTGCCCTGTTGTGAGCCCTTCTCGTCCAAACAGTATTGTAATTCTAAAAAAGGATAATGCTTTGTTAAATAACGCATATCACGATTATTAGCGATGCCGTCATCTATACTCATTAAAATTGATTCTAATAAGCTATGTATTATCTGCTCATATTCGTTATAGCGCTCAACACTACTTATATAACTCATTCTCGCCATAGTTAGGCTCCTTAAATACCCTAATCAACAGCTAAGCAAGTTTAAAACCAAAAATTAAAGAACTTAAAAATCAATAACTTAATTTAAATCCATTGATGCCATTGCACTATTTTAGTGACAACTGCACACACTATTTCTCGCCACGCACAAAAAAGCAGCTGAGTATTTACTACTTAGCTGCTTTTTATGTCTCGTTTATAAATTACATAAACGCTTTCATCCGTAATGTAATTACTGAATTTTTGCGAACTCTTCTTTTGAAAGCTCACCGTTGCTATCAACATCTAAATCATCAAATAATTGAGCTAGTTGTGAGTTAGCTTGTGCTTCAGACTGGCTAATAACGCCGTCGCCATCAGTATCGAAAGAATCAAAGTCAACCGCAGCAAAAGCCGCTGAAGATGAAGCAAGTGCAATTAAAGCGAGTGTTTTAGTAAATGTTTTCATAATTAATCCTTAGGCTAAATGCCTTAATTAAAATGGTAAGAAGTCCTTTTCAAAGATCCTTAAGGGAAACTAGTACGCTGAAAATTCGTCTTTAGAAAGTTCACCATTACCATCTACATCTAGCTCTGCAAACTGCTCCATAAGCTCAGCAGCAACCGATGCCTCTGCTTGGCTGATGGTGCCACTGCCATCTACATCAAGCGTTTCAAAGTCTGTGCTTGCAAATACCGCAGATGAAGAAGCAAGCGCCATTAATACCAGTGTTGATTGTAACTTTTTCATAAAATAATCCTTCAAGGTGTGCAATGTTCGTCAAATAAAAAATAATTGGCTCAAAACTATCAACCTCATATCCTTGCGATTCTTTGTCATAGGCTCCCTTGCCTATTTAGGTTGTCTTGGGCAACTCAGAATCAGTAGTAGTATTGAGCACTAAAGCTGGTTACGCCTTAGAAAACTCTGCTTTAGATAACTCACCGTTTTGGTCAGTATCAAGCTCAGTAAACTGGCTCATAAGTGAGGCGTCAACTGATGCTTCAGCTTGGCTAATAGCGCCGTTGCCATCCACATCGAGTGTGTCAAAATCGGTTGCTGCAAAAGCCGCTGATGAAGAAGCTAAAGCCATTAATACCAGTGTTGATTTAAGTGTTTTCATAATGTAATTCCTTCATTAGGTTGTGCGATAAAAGCGATATGCTTTATCACGTTTTTTGCTAAATACAGCTTAGGTATTACAACTTCGATGCCATGTTTTTAAAGTTATTTAAAAACATGAAGTTAGAATGATTTTGAAGCATTTTAATAAAAATAAACCATGATTTTGTTGCTTTTTAGCAACAACCACTGAGGCTGAAATAAATAAACATTTAAAATCAATAAGTTAAATTATAATAAAAAGAGACATGGGAATGAAAAAACCGGAAAAATCATGTTTAGAGCAGTTATGAGAATAAACCGACTCTGAACACATCCGACATACTTACTTTAACGGTATAAAATAATACGCATAACGCATTGAAATATAATAACTAAAATAATTTTTCTATTATTTTTTATAAAAACTTTTGAAGAACGATTTAAAAACTATCGTTTTGTTGCCAAATGGCGAATTGGGATGAAAACAAGCTGTAATAGAGGAGAGTCGCTAGCAATGTGTTGTTCTAAAAAACAATAAACTAGTCGCTCATACTCATAAGGGCTATGAGCATGAGCAATGTGTTTTACAAAGTCTGCTTTATTTCCAACCTTGCAGCCATTTTTGTTGATCTTTTAAATCGCGCCACTGAATTGGGTATTGGTTTTTTGACATTACCGCCTCAGTGATACATTCAACGACGTTGCCGTCTTCATCAAACTCAACCTCAACAATAATAAAATGTTTTTCCTTATTAATTGCTGGGATCGCTGTCCATTTACTATTAAGCAGTTTTTTAGGATTTAATTTATTCATACTACGCCTTATAAGTTTTCTGCTTGAACATACGCATCAGAGCCACTTTTAGTTTTATTAATCTAATATTCAAGACACTACTAATGTGCCTTTATACATTTGCATTTGGCAATGAAAAGCATATTCACCCACTTTAAGTGCCGGCAGCTCAACAGTGTTATTCTCACCCATAGCGAGCGTTTTACTGATATCGAGTGAAGGAAATACCACCGTTTCGGCGCATGGGGCGCTGTCTTGTCGATTAAACGTCAGCGTTACTTTTTTATCAGCAGCCACTTTAATATAGGCAGGATAATAAACGCCGTTATTAACCACTATCGTTATTTTGTTATTATTACTCTGCACTTGCTTAGGTTTGTATAGCCAAAACCAGTAAATAATAACCGCAATTAACAATGCGCCGAGTATATTGATCATCAACATAATGCTACTCCTATTTATAAAATTACGATTTACTGGGTTTAAAAAAGCGCAGGCGATTGGCGTTTGTGACCACAGTTAGTGATGACAGCGCCATAGCAGCACCTGCAACAACCGGGTTGAGTAATATGCCAAAAAATGGATATAACAGCCCGGCAGCAATTGGAATACCTGCCACATTGTAAATAAATGCACCAAATAAATTTTGCTTAATATTGACTATAGTGGCGCTACTAACCGCAATGGCATCACCAAGACTCTGTAATGAACCACGCATTAAGGTGATATCAGCGCTCTCAATCGCCACATCGGTGCCAGTGCCAATAGCAAACCCAACATCGGCCTGTGCCAGTGCCGGCGCATCGTTTATACCATCACCCGTCATACCGACTATTTCACCTTCAGCTTGGCGTTTAGTTACTTCACTGGCTTTGTCATCAGGCATTACTTGGGCAATAAAGTCCTTAATACCGACTTTGTTAGCGACGGCTTTGGCGGTAGCTTGGTTATCGCCGGTCAGCATAACAACATGGATACCTTTATTTTGTAGACGTTTAATGGCCTCTGCTGAATCGTCCTTTATCGGATCGGCTACCGCTATAATGGCTTGTAGTTGGGTATCAATGGCAAAATACATTGGCGTTTTAGCGGCGCTGGCTAATTGCTCAGCTTGCTCTTTTGCCTCTGCAATACTGATATTGTATTGGCTCATAAGCGCTTCATTGCCAAACAATAAAGTTTGTCCATCAAATGTGCCTGTAACACCTTGCCCCGTGACGGCGTTAAAATCACTGACTTTTTCAATCGTGATATCTTCATTTTCAGCATAACTTACAATAGCTTGTGCTAAAGGATGCTCAGAGCCGCTTTCAAGACTAGCAGCAAGCTTAAGGACGTGTACTTTATCGCTATCATTAAAATTAATGATATCGGTAACGGTGGGTTTTCCTTCTGTGATCGTGCCGGTTTTATCTAAAATCATGGTGGTTATTTTAGAGGTAGTTTGCAGCGCTTCTCCATTACGAATAAGTATTCCCGATTCAGCGGCTTTACCTATCCCAACCATAATTGACATAGGGGTTGCTAAACCCAGCGCACACGGACAGGCAATGATAAGCACCGTAGTCACGGCCACTACCGCATAGGCAATACTCGGCTCGGGGCCAAAATTAAGCCAAGCAAGGCCCGCGAGCACCGCAATAATCATTACGGTAGGAACAAATACGCCGGATATTACATCGGCTAAACGCCCTATGGAGGGTTTAGAATTTTGTGCACGTTTAACCATATTAATAATAGTGGCAAGTGTGGTTTCACTGCCAATATGGGTGGCTTTAAATAGTAACGTGCCACTTTTATTAATGCTGCCTGCAACAATGGTATCACCCTCAATTTTGTTCACTGGCATAGGCTCACCCGTGAGCATTGACTCATCCACTGAGCTGCTACCTTCAATGACTTCACCATCTACAGGGATTTTTTCACCGGGGCGTACACGCACAGTCTCGTTTTTTAGTACCTCACTAATAGCTATATCTTGCTCTTTGTTATCACGCACTACCCGAGCGGTTTTTGGCTGCAAACCGATTAAGCGTTTTATCGCCTCAGATGTGCGACCGCGGGCTTTTACTTCAAAGGCAAGGCCTAGGCTAATTAAACCGATGATCATCGCTGAGGCTTCAAAATAAACATGCCTGGCCACCTCGGGTAGCACGCTTGGCGCAATGACTACCACCATAGAATACAACCACGCGGTACCTGTGCCCAACGCAATCAGTGTATCCATATTGGCGGTGTGGTTTTTAAATGACTGCCATGCGCCGTTGTAAAACTGTTTACCCGCAATGGCCATAACCACTAAAGTGACTATACCAACAATAAACCAGCCAATGCGCTGCGCGTTGGTGGTGACACTCATATCAAAAATAAGCCCATACAACATAAGCGGAGCGCCAACGCCTAGCGCCAATACCATATTACGCATTAGCTTTTTATAGTGTGCGCTATCGGCTTTGGCTTTTTCATCTAGCGCGTCTTGCTCCGACTCGCTATTCATTGGCTTAGCCTTGTAACCAATATTTTCGACTGCTTCAATCAGCTCAGCTGATGGCGCATTGCCTTCAACTTGCACACTGCGATCAGCAAAGTTCATTTCAACACGCTGCGCACCTGATACGCTTTTTAGCGCTTTTTCTATTTTTGCGACGCAGCTGCCGCAATTGGCACCTTCAATTATAAAATTTTGCACTGTGTCTTTATTGTTGCTCATTTTGCTTCCTCGGAACTCACTTGTTCGTTAAGGGGATCTACAAAGGTCTCAATTAAACTACATATATCGGCACTTACAGCACCATCGCTTGAGTTTTCCCACTGTTTTACCGCTGCTTGCATACGCGTTCTTAGTTTGAGTGTTTCTTGAAATAACCGCTCTGTTTCTTCAAGTCGCTTTGCTATTAATTGTCGTGTCAGTGGGCATGGGCAATTCCCTTGCTCCGACTGAGCAACTATTTGCTGAATATCTTTAATAGAAAAACCAAGTTGCCGTGCACTAATAATAAACTTTAAACGCTGTTGATCGGCAGCGGTATACACTTGATAGCCATTGCTTTGGCTACGAATGGGGTTAAGTAGCTTTATACGCGTGTAGTGCCGCACTGTATCTTGGGTCACTCCCATGATTTCAGCTAGCTGTTTAACATACATAACTCACTCCATCGGGTTTTAATAGTGACATAATAAACCTATGTCTAACACACAGGTCAACCGCTATTTTAAAACTCAGGGAATGCGTTATCGGCACATTAAATAAGTGATTACGTTTGCTTAAAGAAGAGGAAGAATACAGCAGTCACAAAATAGTGACTGCTAGAAAATGTAGACGTTATTTTGCTACGAGTTAGGTTAACTATAGTTTAATTTGCTTCGCTACGCGATTGCTTAAGTGCTTCACCTAGCTGCCCAGCAATTGCTTGGATCTCAGGCATGGCTTCTTGCACTAAAGATTGTGACATTTGCATAGATGCTTGCATCACCTGTGGCATTTTTTTCAAAATAGCTTGCCCTGACTCTGTTTTATAAAAATCGAGCATATCGCTAATCTCTTGCTCACTAAATTGCTTATCATAAAGGTCAACCATCATAGGCTGCATTTTTTGCCAGCTCATTTTGGTTTTTAGCACCTTAGTCATATCGGCATAATATTTGTCAAATATTGGCTTTTCATCTGGCTTTACACCCATTTGCACCGACATATTTTGCATCATGCCCTCAACTTGAGAATACATAGAGTCAACCATAGCGTCCATATCCATCACCTCTACCAGCTCATCAATTTTTTGTTGCTTAGTAGTTTGCGCTGCATATAGGCTAGTTGAAAAAATAAGTAGTGATAAAAGTAATACCTTACCCATATTAATATCCTTTTTGTATTTGAATTTACGCCATACTCACATGTTCAATAAGTGTTGTAAATGGGAACAACCAAAAAAACAAAAAGCCGAATAACTACCATTATTCGGCTTTTTGTCGTTTGTTAGGGTTAATCTTTTTCGATATTATCGAGTCCTTTCGTTCCATCTTTGGCTTTTAACTTATGATGAATAGCGGTTTTAATTAGCATATAACCACTAATGGGCGCCGTGATTAATAAAAATATAGTGATTAATATTTCTTTTACGCTTAAGCCACTAGCTGAATTGGCAAAAAATACCATCGCAGCCGTGAGTATACTTGCCATCCCTAAAGTGGTTGCTTTAGTTGGCCCATGTAAACGCATAAAAAAGTCCGGCAGTTTAATTAAGCCAATAGAGCCAATTAAAATAAAGAGCCCACCTAACAACAGCAATATTGATACGATCCATTCACTTATCATTTTAATACCTTACTCAATTATATCGCCACGAAGTAAATACTTACATACTGCCACGGTACTTATAAAGCCTAACATTGCGATAAGCAAAGCGGCTTCAAAATATAAACCTGTTCCCATACTGATGCTATATAAAATAATCAATGCAATAACGTTAATGTACATTGTATCGAGCGCCAAAATACGATCTGGTACTGATGGACCAATAATAAGTCGCCATAAATTTAGTAGTAATGACAATCCAACCATTGAAAAAACAATCAGTAATACTGTATCTAACATTGAAATATCTCCTTTAGGGGAGCTTCGTAGCGTGCTTTAATTTGTTTGATAAGTGCTTGCTCATCATCTAAATCCAACACGTGAATTAATAAATATCGCTGCGCTGGTTCATCATCTTCATTAAGTGACTTAATGAGAGGATAAACCTCAGCACTTACTGTACCCGGCGTTAAAGACACACAACTAGCTAAAATAGTAATTGGCATTTCATGCATTAAATCGATAGGCACTTTAACAAAACCTGGACGTAAATTTTTTGAAGGGCCCAGTATTAATAAGGCCACTTGTAAATTAGCCACAATAATATCGTAAAGCACAATAAGTAACTGCTTAAACGCCAAGCCAGGCTTTAATATGAGTGGTTGTGGATCTCTAAATGACATACTGAATAAAGGAATAAGCAGTGCTAACAATGCACCCAATATAATATGCCCTACAGACACACTGTTATTTAATAATAGCCATACTATAAATAAAAATAGACTACGAAACGGTGTGGGTAACCAACGAAAACGAGCTTCTAAGCGCATTACAGACCTCCCTTGAGTACCGCATTAATACCACCACTAATATCATGAAGTTGTGTTGCTGTTTCAAGTGCATATTGCGTTGCCAAATCACCAAAAACAACCAACAGTATTGAGCTTGTGAGCAGGCCAACAAGTACGATAACTTGCAACGGATGTGCATTAGCAACATCAGCAGCCTCACCGCCTTTGTCTTTATGCTCCCAAAACAAACTCGTGCCTGCACGTGATATAGCAACAATTAACGCTAAGCTCATAATTAAGTAAACAGGCCAAAATACCAGTGCTTGCTCACTGTTTAAGGTGGTTTTTAAAATCCAAATTTTACCTACAAAACCTGAAAGTGGCGGCATACCTATGACGGTTAGTCCAGCGATAATAAAACACGCTCCCAACAAGAATGGTTGTTTAACTGCGCGTCCGCCAACTAATCTGTCGCCGGCTTTACCTCGCTGAGTTGCAATTAAATCAGCCAGTAAAAATAGTGCTGCAGTCACTAACGTTGAGTGCACCAAATAATACAATAGTGCAGCTGTGGCGTTTATATTTTGAAGTGCAACCAGTGCCACTAAAGTACCCACAGAAACCAGTACTAAGTTTGCGGTAAGCTTACGTAAATCTTGTGCTGCCAACACCCCGATTGCCCCAATCACTATAGTAGCAATGGCCAACGCCCATAGCCAAGACTGCGCCATATGCTCAAGTTCACCGGCTTGCTCACCAAATACCACTGTATATACGCGTAAAGTGGCGTAAACACCTACTTTGGTCATAATCGCGAATAATGCAGCAACCACAGGTGTCGCACTTGAATAGGCATTTGGGAGCCATAAATGCAGTGGTAATAGTGCACTTTTAAGGGCAAATACTACAAGCAATAGTAACCCGCCCGCTTTAGCTAAATAAACATCATCACCGGTTAACTGCGGTACTTTATTAGCCATATCAGCAATGTTTAGGGTACCCAATACCCCATATAAAATACCTAAGCCGATTAAAAATACACTTGAGCCAACTAAGTTTAAAATAACGTAATGCAGTGCTGCACGTGTTTTTGGTTTACCGCCGCCGTGCATTAATAGCGCATAAGAAGCAATTAGTAACACTTCAAAAAAGACAAAGACGTTAAATAAATCGCCCGTTAAAAACGCACCATTTACCCCTAATATTAAAAAATGAACCAAGGGATGGAAAAAGCTGCCTTGCTCGTCATCGCCGGCACACCCATATAAAACCACACCAAGGCCTAAAAAGGCGGTTAAAGTAACCAGTAAAGTTGAGAGCATATCTGCTACCAATACAATACCAAACGGCGCTGACCAGTTACCGATTGCATAAACAATAATCCCGTTATCTTTAACCTGAACCAGCAGTAATACTGTAATTACAAAGGTTAAAATAGCCATTAGGCTTGAAGTTAATCGCCGTGCAAATAAACTTTTGCCACACGGTGGCAGTAGCAGAATGATTGCCGCTAGCATAGGCATTAAAACAGGCAAAGATGCTAAATGCTGAATCATTTTCTCTCCTTGCGTTTACTTCTGGTTAGGGTGCCATCAACATGATCATTCCCTAAATCTGCTCGCCCTCGTATCGATAAAATAACCACAAACGCAGTCATGGCAAATCCTATCACAATAGCTGTTAATACTAAGGCTTGTGGCAGCGGATCGGCGTAATCAGCGCCAGTTCCAAGTACCACCGCTTTATTGATAGTTAAGCGCCCTGATGAGAATAAAAACAAATTAACCGCGTAAGAAATCATTGTCAGCCCCAATACCACTGGGAATGTGCGCGCTCTTAATAATAAGAACACACCACAGGTGACTAGCACGCCAACGCAAGATGCGTATAACAGTTCCATTAAATATTTACCTCTTCTTTCTCTGCGTTCGCTGTCATATTACCTAGGCTCGCAAGGATCATTAGCGTCGCGCCAACAACGGTTAAGTACACGCCCAAGTCAAATACAATGGCGCTAGCTAGCTCTGTTTTACCAACAAACGGAATATCAAAGTAATCAAACCAGGTAGTTAAGAATGGTTTATCGAAGAACCAACTTCCGACACCCGTAAACATGGCGATAGCGATACCTGATGCAATAATTTTTCGATAGTTAACATCAAAACGTTCATTAATCCACGCAGTACCATGAGCCATATATTGTAAAATAAAGGCAATAGAGGTCACGAGGCCGGCAATAAATCCACCGCCCGGTAAGTTATGACCACGTAAGAAAATATAAGCGGATACTAATAGCGCCAATGGTAATAAGCTTTGTGAAATACAAGCCAATAAAATAGGGTGACGGTCTTTAGACCATGGGCGCCCTTCACTGTCGCTTGCTGGCATATAAAGCGGAATTCTTGATAACAGTTTAAATATACCCAGTGCTGCAATCCCTAACACGGTGATTTCACCTAAGGTATCAAAGCCCCTAAAATCAACTAAAATAACGTTAACAACGTTAGTACCCCCACCGCCTGTTTTAGCATTAGCAACAAAGAATTCAGAAATTGAATTAAGAGGACGGGTCAGTAATGCATAACAAATACTAGCAATAATTACCCCCACCGTAGAGGAAATAACCACATCACGTAAAATACGCAACGAGCTTGACTCTCTTGGCGTACTTTGCGGTAAGAAAAACAGTGCCAACATTAATAATATGATGGTCGCAACTTCTACTGTAAGTTGCGTTAAGGCCAAGTCAGGCGCTGAAAAACGTGTAAACGCTACCGACACCATTAATCCCACAATCGACAGCATTAATAACGACACCATCCGAATTCGATGCCAAATAACGGTAGCAATAGCACCAATAATCAGTAGCCCTGCACCTATAGCATTTTGAATATCAACTGGGGTGTTAGGTACACTGCCAGCTAGCTGTTTCATTTCAAATAATGGCCAACCTGAGGCAAGTAATACAACACCTAACATAATAAATACATAGCGTTGTAATGAGCCATTTTCTGTTGATTGGATTTTGTTTTGACACCAATTAACCACAACCGCTAAAAAACGCTCGAAGATTTTTTTAGCGTTAAAAGGAGGTAACGACGCCTGAAACTGGAACAAGTACTTACGATTAACGTAAATAAATAAACCACCAATCACCGCCATACCACTCATAAGTAGAGGTAAATTGAAACCGTGCCAAATAGTTAGCTTGTACTCAGGCATAGCTTGGCCAAGTACGGCCAATGAGGCAGCCGATAAAATACCATCTACTGCAAAGTGCGGAAAAATACCCACTAAAATACATAGCACCACTAAAATTTCGATAGGCACACGCATATAACGTGGCGCCTCATGAGGGGTGCGTGGTAAGTCTATCGGTTCACCATTAAAGAACACGTCATGAATAAAGCGAGATGAGTACGCTACCGACAGCGCACCTGCAACGGTTGCCAGCACAGGAATTAACCACGACATAGAGCCAAGTACTTGCTGATGCAGTGTTTCAGCAAAAAACATTTCTTTAGATAAGAAACCATTTAATAGCGGTACACCCGCCATAGCGGCAGCGGCCACCATCGCCAATGTGGCTGTATAAGGTAAGTAGCGCCACATGCCATTGAGTTTGCGCATATCACGCGTGCCAGTTTCATGGTCAATAATACCCGTGGCCATAAATAACGACGCTTTAAACGTAGCATGGTTAATAATATGAAAAATAGCGGCTACGGTTGCAAGTTGTGTGTCTAGGCCGAGTAATAGAGTAATTAGGCCTAAATGACTAATTGTTGAATAGGCTAATAAGCCTTTTAAATCATGTTTGAATAGCGCGATGTAAGCGCCAAATAAAAGTGTAGTTAAACCCGTCAAACCGACTAATAAAAACCAAGTGTCGGTACCCGCCAGTGCTGGATAAAAACGCGCAAGTAAAAAGATACCCGCTTTTACCATAGTGGCAGAGTGTAAATAGGCACTAACAGGCGTAGGTGCTGCCATGGCGTGGGGTAACCAAAAATGAAACGGAAATTGTGCAGACTTGGTAAAGGCGCCTAGTAATACTAGCACCAGCGCTAATTCGTATAAATCATGTGATTGAATAATCGCTTTGCTAGCTAAAATAGTGTCTAGGTTGTAGCTTCCAACAATATCACCTAGCAGCATTAAGCCGCCCAGTAATGCTAAACCACCCGCACCGGTTACCGCCAGTGCCATACGCGCCCCCTTGCGCGCCTCTGATTTATGCCACCAGTAACTAATCAACAAGAACGAGCTAATACTGGTTAGCTCCCAAAATACCCATAACTGAATCACATTGTTTGACATAACAATGCCCAGCATGGCGGTCATAAATAACATTAAGTAACTAAATAGCTTTGGCAGTGAATCGTTTTGACTTAGGTAATAACGGGCATACAAAATAACCAGCAGCCCTATTCCTAAAATCATAAATAAAAACAGTAAACTCAATCCATCTAAGCGTAAGGAAATATCCAGCCCTAAAGCAGGTATCCACTGCGCGCTAAAACGAATGGTTTCTCCCGCGAGAACCGCAGGCGCATGATAAAGTGTAATTGCAAGCGCGGCTAAAGGCGCAATAGCCGTTAGGCTCGTTGCCTGATTTCGAGAAAGTTTGCCGGTGCATGCAGAAATAACACTGCCTAATAAGGATAACAGGGGTATCCAGAGCAAAGTCATAATGAAGGGCCTTTTTGAATCATAAAGTTTATCAATTCGCTACTTGTTATTATTAAATACCAAAGTGACTTGGGTATACGTTTTATATCTGTTTTTTAACAACATTAATACGTACAGTTATACTGATAAACACGGTTTTTGTCTATAGAAAGCGCTTCTAGCGGGGCAATAATCAAACAAAAAAGTCTATAAATTAATGAACTGGGATAAAACTGGCTCAGCTTTTAAGCAGTTTTAATAGGCTCATATAATCATTGGTTAAACAACCTAAAAGCACTCTATTTAATGATTAAAAGCGCGGGAATAAATCTGCATGTTGCTCTATATGAGTTTGCCACAAAGCCCGATATTGCTCTGAAAGTCCAACCTGTTGATATTGCATAATAGACCACTGTGCGCTTGGCTTATAAGCAACACCTCCTTGCTGACAGCTTTTGCTTTTGTGCCATCCTTTTGGCGCATCAGTGTTATGAGCAATAAACAAGTTAGGGGCAACCAACCCCTCAAGCTGACAAAGCCAAGCTTGTTTTTTTGCTGGTAAAGCATATTCATCTTCAAAACCATTAAAGTGCATTAATTCATGTAAAAAGACTGCATAATTAGCCTGCGAGTTAATATGCATTAAGCCCTGATGCACATTGGCAGTACCTTGCTTGGGCATCATAATCGCAAAATCGAATCCTTTAGGAAGCCGCTGCTTAAGTGATGACTGTTGCCAATCGCACTGCGCAAGCGTTGCTTTAGTGCTGTTACAAGCAATTGCATTACCAACATATATAGGCTTTGAAAAACAAAATGCATTACTACTAGGCTCTGGGTGTTGTGCGTATTTTTTCACAAAGTGGTTGAGCCTATATAAACCATCACGGTGATCGCTCAGCATTAGCACATTAAATGTGCATTGCTTTTGTATCTCAATTTGATCGCTCGCTACCAAAAACCCTAATTTATTCATAAAGGAGTTGTTTAATGCATCGAAGGGAGCATGCTGTTGTAACTGTAAATGATAAAAGGCATCCCCTTTAGGTAACTTATTGTGAGCTTTTAATAACGCTAAATCTTGCCAACGCTGTTGAGCAAGCAATGAAGCTGCGAGATGTTTTTGTTGTTTAATTGTTATCTCATCGAGGCTTGCTTGCCAAAAGAGCTTGGCGGTTTCAGTTTGATTATTGGCTATTAATGATAACCCATATCCGTATTGTGCATGGGCTATTTTATTGCGTGCTAAGGTGGCTAATGAGGTCGGGGGGAGTTGTAAAATATGCGATGCAAAGTAACTAGGGAATTGCCAATAACTATCAATCACATTGGCTTTGGCGTGCAATACTTGCCAAAAGCCAATGCTATTTTGTTTATTACTGGAGCCACTAATTAAGCTAGTGCACAGTAATAAAATACTTAATTTAAAAAAATTAGCCCGCGCTTTCACTTGCCATCAACTCAAGCTCTAAACGTGCATATTTATATTCTATAAATTCATGAACGTTCGTGGCCAGCGCCAACTTAAAGTAATCTGTTGCAATTGAAAGCTCACCTGCGGCTTGGTGCTGTTTAGCTAAGTAAAAATAAGCTTCACATAAACGTTGAGCATATTCTTGTTGTGAACTTACACCATCGGCTATGCCTGAAAAAAATGCTTTTTCACTCATATCACCTACATACAAGGCAATAAGCTGGTATGCCCATTCATTTTCATCAAGGGCCGCCGCATTAGCTTTTAACGAAGCGAGTGCCTGAGTTTTATCTTGTGCGGCCTGCGCTAAATAAAGCCACAGCACACGATAAGGATCGTTAGGAGAGCGCTCCAAAAACGTTTTAAAGTCATCCTTTGCAAGCGTGGCTCTATCACCATAGTACAAAGCAATACCACGATTTAAATACGCATATTCATGTTCTTGGTCTAACTCTATGGCTGAATCAAAATACTCGTATGCTTTTTCGTATTGCTGCATCAAGGTATGTTGAATCCCCAAAAAGTTATACACTTCAGCCAAATCAGGTTTCAGTTTAACTGCTCGGTTAAAATCAATTCGCGATAAAGTGGTCATGCCTAAGCTATCAAACAGCACACCACGGTCATAATACAGCTTTGCTTGTTGCTCTGTACTTAAGTCTGCTCTATTTAATAGTTCTGAAAAACGAGCAATGGCAATTTCATTTCTAAAGTCTGATGCAAGTGGCGCAGTAAATGGCACATTAATAATAGCAGCGGGTTTAGTAGTAGCCTGACAAGCGCTTAAAGACAAAATAGCAAAAGATGCCAAGGCTAAATGTTTAAGTCTCATTAAAATCCTTAATACCGAGGTAAGTAGCAAATAGATAAGACATAAGCTGTCTTGTAAGGTTCATTCTTGTTATATGTTACTTAACGTCTTGAACACAATAGATTGCTAACATTAAAGCATAAAAAAAGGGGCTAAACAGCCCCTTTTTATACTATCCAGTAATTATCTGGATGAAAGATTAGCAATTACGCGTCTTTAGACTCGTCAGCTGCAGGTGCTGCTGATTCCATTGCTTCTTTAATACTTAGACGTACACGGCCTTGGCGGTCTACTTCTAGTACTTTAACTTTAACTTCTTGACCTTCACTAAGGTGATCAGCAACGTTGTTAACACGCTCTGTGCTGATTTGTGAGATATGCACTAGGCCATCTTTACCAGGAAGAATATTTACAAACGCACCGAAGTCAACGATACGTACAACTTTACCTTCGTAGATAGTACCAACTTCAAGCTCAGCAGTTAATTGCTCAATACGGCTAATTGCATTTGCTGCACTTTCACCGTCTGTAGCAGCAATCTTAATTGTGCCATCATCACCGATTTCAATCGTAGTACCTGTTTCTTCAGTAAGTTGACGAATAGTTGCGCCACCTTTACCGATTACTTCAGCAATTTTCTTCTGTGGGATTTGCATCGTGTAAATACGCGGAGCAAACATAGATAACTCTTCAGAAGGTGCAGAAATCGCTTCGTCCATCACACCTAGAATGTGTAAACGAGCTGCTTTAGCTTGCTTAAGCGCGATTTGCATGATTTCTTGCGTGATACCTTCAATCTTGATATCCATTTGTAGTGCAGTGATACCGTTAGTTGTACCCGCTACTTTAAAGTCCATGTCACCTAAGTGATCTTCATCACCTAAGATATCTGAAAGTACTACAAAGTTTTCTTCTTCTTTAACTAGGCCCATCGCGATACCCGCAACAGAGGCTTTAATTGGTACACCCGCATTCATAAGCGCTAGAGACGTACCACAAACCGATGCCATTGAAGATGAACCATTTGATTCAGTGATTTCAGATACAACACGAATTGAGTAAGGGAACTCAGTTAATGTTGGCATTACAGCTTGGATACCACGCTTAGCTAGGTTACCGTGGCCGATTTCACGACGCTTAGGAGAACCTACAAAACCCGTTTCACCTACACAGAATGGAGGGAAGTTGTAGTTAAGCATAAAGTGGTTTTTGTGCGTGCCAGTTAAATCATCGATTAACTGTGAGTCACGTTCTGTACCAAGTGTTGCTGTTACTAATGCTTGCGTTTCACCACGTGTAAAGATTGCAGAACCGTGAGTACGTGGAAGTACGCCAGTCATTACATCTAGTGCACGGATCATATCTGGTTCACGACCATCGATACGTTTTTCGCCAGCAGCGATACGGCCACGAACGATTTTTTTCTCAAGTGAACCGAATACTTTACCTACTTCTTGCTTATCAAGCGTTTCGCCTTCAGCAAGTTCGCTAGTAAGCGCTTCAACTACGGCATCTTTTGCTGCAGTTAATGCTTCTTTACGCGCTACTTTATCAGTAATACGGTAAGCTTCGCCTACTTTATCAGCAGCAAGTGTTGCTACTTTCTCTTCTAATGCAACGTTTTTCTCAGGTGCAGTCCAATCCCAAGTAGGCTTGCCTGCTTCTGCTTTAAATTCGTTGATTGCCTTGATGATAGACTGTGATTGCTCATGGCCGTATACAACTGCGCCTAGCATTACGTCTTCAGCAAGTACGTCTGCTTCTGATTCAACCATAAGTACGGCGTTATCAGTACCAGCAACAACTAAATCAAGTTGGCTTTCTTCAAGCTCTTTTAGTGTTGGGTTAAGTACGTATTCACCGTTGATGTAACCAACACGTGATGCACCAATTGGACCGCTGAACGGGATACCAGAGATAGCAAGTGCTGCTGATGTACCAATCATCGCAACCATATCAGGTTGGATTTCAGGGTTTACAGAAACAACAGTCGCGATAACTTGTACTTCGTTTACGAAACCATTTGGAAAAAGTGGACGAATTGGACGGTCAATAAGACGTGCAATTAGCGTTTCGCCATCGTTAGGACGACCTTCACGCTTAAGGAAACCACCTGGGATACGACCTGCAGCGTACATACGCTCTTGGTAGTTAACTGTTAGTGGGAAAAAGTCTTGGCCTGGTTGAGCTTCACGCTTACCAACAACCGTTACTAGCACTGACGTGTCGCCAATGCTTGCTAGTACTGCGCCATCTGCTTGACGAGCGATAGCACCTGTTTCTAGCGTCACTGTGTGTTGACCTAGTTGAAATTCTTTTATAATTGCTTGCACTTAAAATATTCCTTAAATGTATTTTTAGTATTAATTAAGTTTTCATCAAAGTACCAATTACAGTACATAATTGTATTCAGTTGGAAATCAATTAAGTACTACAATTGGCAATGATGTAAATAACCGTAGATAAACCTTTTTATCTACGCGCCATAGTATATAACAAAGTCAGGTAAAATTGCGAGCTTAGCACCGAGATAAAATAGTGCTTGCAACAATGCCAAATACATTCGCTTTGTGAAAGATAATAGTATGGCTTTTATTCGATATTTCAAGGGGTTTACTGAGAAGTACTGGGGAAGACGAGAAAATTTAAGCACAAAAAAAGGAGCTAAAAAGCTCCCCTTTTGATAATCAAGTTCTTAGCGACGTAGGCCAAGCTCTTTGATTAACGCAGTGTAACGCGAGATATCTTTACCTTTAAGGTAATCAAGCAGTTTACGGCGAGTGCTTACTTTACGAAGCAGACCACGACGTGAGTGGAAGTCATGCTTGTGATCAGCAAAGTGACCTTGAAGCTTGTTGATATCAAAAGTAAGTAATGCTACTTGTACTTCAGGTGAACCAGTGTCGCCTTCAGCGCGTGCGAATTTAGCAATGATATCGATTTTTTCTTGATTGCTTAGTGACATAATAACTCCAAAAGTTAAATTTAATAGGTGCTTTAGCCGATCACTAATTCAGCCAAAACGATTAAGCGGGCGTATTCTACCAATTATCAGCATAACTACAAGTTAAACTTTACTCTGGTTGCTGATTAGACAAGCCACGTTTTGATTTTAGATGGCCATCAGGATTACGTTCACCAGTACCAATAAAAATTCCGTCAGCCAGAACTTTTATTGCACCTTCAGGTAATTCTTTACCTAGCACCACAGCTTGACCATGGCTAAATGCTATTCCCTGCTCTTTAGTAATTTCCACAACAGGTAAATCAACTAACGCGGTATCCATTGGCAATAATAGTTCGTCAAGGTAAGTAGAAGGCGCAACGTCTTGTTCTTTCGCTTGATTTAATAACGTTTCTAACTGCTCAAGTGTGACCATTTTATCTGCTGGGTAATGCCCTACAGCACTACGATGCAGCATAATCACATGCGCGCCGCAGCCAAGGTTTTCACCTAAGTCATCAACAATAGTACGAATATACGTGCCTTTAGATACATGGGCAGTCATTTGTATTTCGTTAGCTTGCTCATCAAACTCATCAAGCGTTAAGCTAAATACGTTAATTTTTCGACATTTGCGAGGAACTTCTATGCCTTCGCGCGCGTATTTATATAAAGGCTTGCCTTCATATTTAAGCGCTGAGTACATTGATGGGTATTGATCTGACTCACCTAAAAATTTAGCAATTTCCTGTGTAAGCAGTTCAGCAGTAACATTAACATCACGCGTTTCGACCACTTCACCATCAGAGTCTGACGTGGTAGTACGCTCACCCAGTTTTGCTCGCACAACATAGGTTTTATCTGTATCGAGTAAAAACTGGGTAAACTTAGTGGCTTCACCAAAACAAATAGGCAGCATACCGGTCGCAAGCGGATCGAGCGCACCAGTGTGCCCTGCTTTTTGAGCAAAATAAATACCTTTCGCTTGCTGCAGTGCTTTGTTTGATGAAATACCTTCTGGTTTGTTTAACAACAAAATACCATCAACTGGACGGCCTTTACTGCGTCTTGCCATTAGTCTTTAGTGCCTTCTTCGCTATCTGTTTCATCATCAACATGCTTAGCATTATCTTCACGAATGATAGAGTCCACTAAGTTAGAGATTCGCATCCCTTCCATTAATGAATTATCAACCACAAATTTAAGCTCAGGCATGATACGCGCACGAATACGTTTACCCAGCAACGAGCGGATATAACCGGTTGCTTCGTTAAGTACTTTGGCACTTTGTTTGGCTGCATTTTCATCTTCAGTGTTAAACACGGTGATAAAAACTTTGGCATAAGATAAATCGCGCGATACTTCTACCGCAGACACTGTCACCATGCCCAAGCGTGGATCTTTAATTTCGCGTTGTAAAATCACCGCAATTTCTTTTTGAATTTGCTGAGCAACACGATCAGTGCGAGAAAATTCTCTCATTTCACTTTCCTAAAATTATAACTTATTGAAAAATAATAATAAGCTAACTAAATAATGGATACACAAATGGGGGCTGAGCCCCCATTTAAAATCTTAGCATAGGTTATGTTGGGCTATCGAGGTACAACCTTGAATGTCCAACACCACCTAATAACAATTAAAGAGTACGTTGTACTTCAACTGTTTCAAATACTTCGATTTGGTCACCAACGCGAACGTCATTGTAGTTCTTAACGCCGATACCACATTCCATGCCGTTACGAACATCAGCTACGTCATCTTTAAAGCGACGTAATGACTCAAGTTCACCTTCGTAAATAACCACGTTATCACGAAGTACACGAATTGGAGCGCTACGCTTAATTGTACCTTCAGTAACCATACAACCGGCAATTGCACCAATTTTTGGAGACTTAAATACGTCACGTACTTCAGCAAGACCAATGATCTCTTGTTTAAACTCAGGCGCAAGCATACCAGACATGGCTTGCTTAACTTCTTCGATTAGCGCGTAGATTACGCTGTAGTAACGAAGATCTAGGTTTTCAGAATCAATCACTTTACGCGCTGATGCATCAGCACGAACGTTAAAGCCAACCACAATCGCGTTAGACGCTGCCGCAAGAGTTGCATCAGTTTCAGTGATACCACCAACACCAGAACCAACAATCTTCACTTTTACTTCATCAGTAGAAAGCTTAGTTAATGAGTCTGAAATTGCTTCGATTGAACCTTGAACGTCTGCTTTAAGTACCACGTTAACTTCAGATACGTCGCCTTCAGTCATGTTAGTAAACATGTTTTCAAGCTTCGCTTTTTGTTGACGCGCTAGTTTAACATCGCGGAATTTACCTTGACGGTAAAGTGCAACTTCACGTGCTTTACGCTCATCTTTAACTACAGTTGCTTCATCACCGGCAGCTGGAATACCAGACAGACCTAAAATCTCAACTGGAATAGAAGGACCGGCAGACTTAATGTCTTTACCGTTTTCATCGCGCATTGCACGAACACGGCCGTATTCAAGACCACATAATACAATGTCACCTTGATTAAGCGTACCTGACTGAACAAGGATAGACGCAACAGGACCACGGCCTTTATCAAGACGTGATTCAATAACAACACCTGCAGCCATACCTTCGGTCGGCGCATTTAACTCTAAAAGCTCAGATTGCATTAATACAGCTTCTAGCAGGTCATCAATACCTAAACCAGTTTTTGCTGAAATGTGCACGTACTGTGTATCGCCGCCCCACTCTTCTGGGATAACGTCTAGCTGAGCTAGTTCGTTTTTAACGCGATCTGGATCTGCGCCTTCTTTATCCATTTTGTTAACAGCAATAATTAAAGGAACGCCAGCTGCGCGAGCATGCTGTACCGCTTCTTTAGTTTGTGGCATTACGCCATCATCAGCTGCAACTACTAGGATTACGATATCAGTTGCTTTTGCACCACGAGCACGCATTGATGTAAATGCGGCGTGACCCGGAGTATCTAAGAAAGTGATCATGTTGCCGTTAGTTTCAACGTGGTATGCACCAATGTGCTGTGTAATACCACCGGCTTCGCCTGATGCAACTTTAGCTGAACGAATGTAATCAAGCGTTGATGTTTTACCGTGGTCAACGTGACCCATAACAGTTACTACTGGCGCACGTGGCTCTGACTTACCATCTTCATGGCGGTCATTAAGTACTGTTTGCTCTAATTCGTTTTCTTTAACGATGATAACTTTATGGCCCATTTCTTCTGCTACAAGTTGCGCAGTTTCTTGGTCAATAACTTGGTTAATAGTAACCATGTCACCCATTTTCATCATAGTTTTTACAACTTCAGCACCTTTAACCGCCATGCGTGATGCAAGCTCAGCAACTGTAATTGTTTCACTAATACGCACTTCGTTTTTAACATCAGCCGTTGGTTTTTGGAAACCGTGCTGTAATGACGCTGGCGCTTTTAGCTTACCTTTTTTACCTTTAGACGCTGCAAATTTATCTTTTGCTGGCGCTTTTTTCTTTTTCTTCGCACGGCGAGAGCCTTGCTCTTCGCGAGCATCAGCTACATCTTCTGCTTCACGTGCGTACGTTGAAGTCGTAAGGTGGTGATCCGCGGTTTCTTCGCGTTTCTTACGTTCTTCTTCTTCTTTCTTCCAGCGTGCTGAGTTCTCTTCAGCTAGCTTTCTTGCCTCTTCTGCTTGACGTTTCGCTTCTTCTTCAGCTTTCTTCAATGCGGCCTCTTCTGCTTCTTTTTGCAGACGCTCAGCTTCGATGCGATCTTTCTCAGACTTAGCACTTTGCTCAGGGGTCATCTGCTGTTGTTTCGCTTTACGCTCAGCATCTGCTTTGCGTTTAGCTTCTTCTTTGGCTTTACGATCAGCATCTTCTTTTGCTTTACGTTCTGCCTCTTGTTTTGCCTTTAATTCAGCAGCGGCTTGTTCAGCTTTTTGCTGCTCTTCAAGACGTGTTTTTTCTTCAGCGGCTAGACGTTGCTGTTCTTGTTCTTGCTCAACAGCACTTTTTTTCACATAAGTGCGTGTTTTACGAACTTCAACTTGCACAGCTTTTGCTTTACCCGTAGAGCCCGTCACACTTAATGTGCTTTTGCTCTTACGTTGCAATGTCATGCGAGCAGGGCCTTCAGAGCCCGTGCCACCATGTTGCTTGCTTAGGTGATCAAGTAACGTCGCTTTTTCAGCTTCAGTTACATTATCGCCTGCTTGTTTAGTAATACCGGCTTGTGAAAACTGCTGTAGTAATTTATCAACAGTTGTACCTATATCACCGGCTAGTTTTTCAACATTTACTTCTGCCATAGTCTCTAATACCTCCGTTAATAAATTACTCGTCTGCAAACCAACAAATATTACGTGCAGCCATAATTAGCTCGCCCGCTTTCTCTGAAGATAGCTCTGTAATATCTACAAGCTCATCAATGCCTTGCTCAGCTAAGTCTTCAAGTGTTACTACACCCTTACTTGCCATAACAAATGCTAAATGACGCTCTAAGCCTTCAAGCGCAAGTAAGTCTTCTGCAGGCTCAGCGCCTTCTAAGCTTTCTTCCGTTTTAAGCGCTTTCGTTGTTAATGCATCTTTTGCACGTGAACGTAATACGTCCACTGTTTCTTCATCTAAGCCGTCGATTTCTAAAAACTCTGAAGCCGGAACATAAGCAACTTCTTCAAGTGTTGAGAAACCTTCGTTGATAAGTAATGATGCAAATTCGTCATCAATATCTAAGTTTTCAGTAAATAAGTTAATTAACTTATCTGACTCAGCTTCGTTCTTAGCGCGCATTTCATCAACGGTCATTACGTTTAATTCCCAGCCAGTTAATTGGCTTGCTAAACGTACGTTTTGACCATTACGACCAATAGCTTGTGCTAAGTTATCAGCTTCAACAGCAATATCCATTGAGTGTGTATCTTCATCCATTACGATTGAAGCCACTTCTGCTGGTGCCATTGCGTTAATAACAAACTGTGCAGGGTTGTCATCGTAAAGTACGATATCAACACGCTCACCGCCAAGTTCTGACGATACCGCTTGAACACGTGCGCCACGCATACCAACACACGCACCAACAGGGTCAATACGCTTATCGTTAGATTTAACCGCGATTTTAGCGCGTGAACCTGGATCACGTGCTGCAGCGCGTAATTCAATCATTTCTTCGCCAATTTCTGGCACCTCAATGCGGAATAATTCCATCAGCATTTCTGGTTTAGAACGGGTTACAAATAATTGTGCACCGCGTGCTTCAGGCTTCACTTCATATAAAAGACCGCGGATACGATCACCCGGGCGGAAGTTTTCACGTGGCAGCATGTCGTCACGATAAATAACCGCTTCTGCGTTGTTACCTAAATCAAGTACGATTGCATCACGAGTTGCTTTTTTAACAACACCCGTTACCAGCTCGCCTTCTTGATCTTTATATGCTTCAACGACTAAGGCGCGCTCTGCTTCACGTACTTTTTGTACGATCACTTGCTTAGCCATCTGTGTTGTTATGCGGTCAAATTTAATTGATTCAATCTGCTCTTCTACGTAGTCGCCCATTTTCAAGTCAGGTTCTTCAACTTGAGCAGCTTCTAACGTGATTTCGCTGTATGGATTCTCTAAAGAACCATCTTCTAAAACTTCAGCTATTTGCCAGCGACGGAAGGTATCGTAATCGCCGGTTTTACGGTCAATTGCAACACGTACATCAATTTCACCATCATGCTTTTTCTTTGTCGCTGTCGCTAATGCGAACTCTAGAGCTTCAAAAATCTTTTCTTTTGGAACCGCTTTCTCATTGGAAACGGCTTCAGCAACCAATAATATTTCTTTTGCCATGGGTAATGCCTCGCTTGCCCTATTCCTTCGCACTCGAATTAAAACTTTGCGATTATGTTCGCACGTTCAATGTTACTAAGCATGATTAAATGCTCTGCACCATCGCTAGATAGTGTGATCATATCGCTGCTAACTGCTATTAAATCGCCTTTAAAATTACGGCGACCGTCTTGTGGAAGCTTAGTACGCACGCGTACTTCCTCTCCTTGCGCCTGCTCGTAGTGATCTTGTTTGAATAATGGACGATCAACACCAGGAGACGACACTTCCAAATCGTATTCGTTTGTAATTGGGTCTTCGACGTCTAAAATCGCACTAATTTGACGACTTGCATCGGCGCAGTTGTCAACTGAAATCCCATCCTCATGAGCAATGTATACTCTTAAGGTAGAATGGCGACCCGCTTGTACAAACTCAAGCCCATGTAATTCAAAGCCTAACATTTCTACCGCAGGCGTTAACATGGTTACTAAATCTTGTTCAAGTTTTGTCACGAAAATCCTCCATACAAACAAAAAAAGGGCTTATAGCCCTAAAATACTGAGTTTAAATTTTGATTTAATCGATAAACATTAAATCAAACGGTGCAGATACAACAACGCCCCGAACCAAGCGGGGCGTCACACCAAAAAACGCAAAACTGTGTGGCCTAGGGCCAAGCTTGGTTGCGAGTCAGTACCCTGACCAAATTAAACTTCATTAGCTTAAACGCAAAACGCGCATTACTTAGAATGCGCGATATAAAGTAGTAAGTATAAACCTACTATTAAGATTGGTTGCGGGAGCCGGATTTGAACCAACGACCTTCGGGTTATGAGCCCGACGAGCTACCAGACTGCTCCATCCCGCGCCAATAGATAAAAAGTTAATAACTTAATATCGCTGTTAGTAAATTTTATAACCTACTAAACAATGGCCGCTATTATAAAGATGTACACCTAAATTAGCAACCACAATAAGTAATAAGTTGATAAAAAAAGCAATGCTGTTTATTGCTTTGCTCTATGATTAAAACGACATGTAGAAATCGATCGCTTTTTAAAATACAGCGTATAAAAATGATTTTGGCTCATTATGAAAAAATTCAAAACCTTAAAACTAATTTTAGGTGACCAGCTAAACCCCGCTCATTCTTGGTTTAAAGATAAATCCGATGACACCGTGTTTGTTATTGCCGAGCTCATGCAAGAAGCGCAGTACGTAAAGCATCACGTGCAAAAAATATCAGCCTTTTTTAAAGCCATGGAAAACTTCGCTAACGCCTTAAAAGATGCCGGCTTTAACGTGTTGCATTTAACGTTAGATGACACCAAAGACGATGATAACTTACCCGCTCTTTTAACTCGATTAGCTAAGCAGCATGAATGCACCTCAATTGAATATCAATACCCAGATGAGTACCGTTTAAAAACACAACTGCACGACTTTGTCACTAACAGCGAATTAGCTGTGACTGCCTGTGACAGCGAGCATTTTTTATTAGCATTTAACGATATAGACAAACGCTTTAAAAAAGATAAACACGTCACTATGGAGCATTTTTATCGGGCAATGCGAAAGCAGTTTGATATTTTAATGGACGATGACAAACCTCAAGGTGGTCAATGGAACTTTGATGCGAATAACCGTAATAAGTTTTCAAAAAGCGATTTAGCCGATATCCCCAAACCCAAGTTATTTAAAAATGATGTTAGCACCATCATTGAGCGTTTAGATAAACATAAAATAAAATACTTTGGGCAAATAGAAACCCAATTAAGCTGGCCAACAACCCGTAAACAAGCAATAAGCGCACTTGATCACTTTTGTGCACATTTACTCCCCCGCTTTGGTCAATTTCAAGATGCGATGACAGATCAATGCCCTGATAAAGATACCTTTTATCACAGCCGGTTATCATTTGCGTTAAATGCCAAAATTTTACACCCTCGCTATGTTATCGACCGTGTGGTCAAAGAATACCAACAACGCCAAGATGAAATATCTATTTCTCAGGTTGAAGGCTTTATTCGCCAAGTACTAGGTTGGCGCGAATATGTGCGTGGCGTGTATTGGAAAAACATGCCCGATTACGCTAACAAAAACCAGCTTAATGCAACCCGTGCACTGCCACGTTATTTTTGGAATGGTAAAACAAAAATGAACTGCTTAAGCCACTCATTAACACAAAGCTTAGACAGCGCGTATGCCCATCATATTCAACGTTTAATGGTAATAGGTAATTTTTGTTTACTAACCGCTATTAACCCTGATGAAGTGGATGAATGGTATTTGGGTGTTTATATCGATGCTATTGAATGGGTAGAAATGCCTAACGCCCGTGGCATGAGTCAATTTGCTGACGATGGCATCATTGCTACCAAGCCTTATGCGGCTAGCGGCAACTATATAAATAAAATGAGCGACTACTGTAAAAGCTGCCAATATAAGGTGAAAGAAAAAGTAGGAAAAGACGCTTGCCCGTTAAATAGCCTCTATTGGCAATTTATGCAAACACACCGAGAGCGGCTTGAAAAAAATCCACGAATAGGCATGGTTTATCGCAATTGGGATAAACAAGATGAATCATTACGCCAAGAAACTTTAGATCAAGCTAGCCACTATTTAAATAGTATTGAAGAGCTATAAATACAAATGCCGTCAATTGGCGGCAACATCCTTAATAGTTAATATTAAAGTACCAAATACAGGTAATATTGTTAATTAAATGTTTAGTCTGTTTGTCATGTCAGTGTAATGAGCTTATTTTTTAATTGCATCTCTTACTCCAGACTATGATGAGAATAAAATGAAAAAACAATTAATTGCAGCGACACTTTTACTACTGAGTACAAGCCAAGCTCAAGCTTTTAGTCAAGAAACTCACAAACGTATTGTTCTTGATGCTGTTAACTATATGCAGCAGCACCCAACGAGTACTGAATATGCAGCCCTACGACAGTACGCCGAACAAAACAATCTGACTATCTCTGAATTAGCCGAGCTGCTTGGACAAGCTGCTTATGATGTAGATGACTTTGAAGACACTTTTTTCTGTGGTGCAATCACAGGTTCGTGTGTTCAAGCGCCAGTATGGGGAGCAGCGCAAAGTATAGTTAAATATACAAGCTATTGGCATTTTCAAAATCATACCCAAGGTGCAGACCAACATGGAAACGATTTTGGTGGTTATAATTATGAAAAGCTCACCGTTTGGGGAACTATTGATAATCTTGCATCTGCTTGGCTTAAAGGTGACTACCTTGATGATGGTAAAGGGGGTGAAACAGGTTGGTTTAATGCCGATTCTTCAAAATATAACAGTTATGGTGTGACAGAATCTCACTATAGAATCGATAGCAACTCAACCTATTCTATGTACGATGACTTTGAAGAAATGCCATTTCAACCTATCGATAATTTAGGGCAATATTGGTATCAAAGTTACTTACAAAGCGGCAATCCGCAAGTATTAGGGTTTGTGTTCCATACTACTGATTTATTACAACCTCACCACACATGGACCACATCAGATCTAAATCATTCTAGCTGGGAAAGTTGGGTAAACGATTACTATGATCAAGAGCAGCTCAACGATTTATCACTCGTTACTCAAGCAATGCAAACGTTCTCGCCTTTAGATAAAAATAGCCAAGATGTTCGCCCATTATTAACTCAAGGCGGTTCATTTTCTTATGCACAAGGTGGGATTGTACTCAACTCAGAAGATCATTTTGATCGCCTTAATGTAGCTAAGCAGGTCGTGCCCCATGCAATAGCAATGGTGGTGCACTTATTAAACCACGCCATGGTTGCTCGCTAATGAAAAAAATGGCTATTTTAGTGATTACATTACTAGGTGTGTTTTACCACTCCCTAGTAATGGCATCATTTACACAATACAGCAGTGATGAAATTAACTTTATGCATCGTGCTTATTTAAAGCACAACCCTGATATTACAGTCAATGAAGTTAGAACTCGTCTGTATGAGAATCAGTTTTTATTACAACAAGCTGCGCTAAAAACACCTGCGATAATAAAACGACAATCTGCCGTTGGTTTTAGTACTCAATACCATGTTGAACGTTACTTAAAAAATCTGTTCGATTCACAATTAGCTATAATCGCACAGTCAAGCCCGATAAAGCTTGAAACTTATGATAACCAATGGCTTAAACACACATTAGGGCCCTACCCTAAAAATGGCCAGTATGTGCAAAGCGCCATCAAAAAAATGCAGCAGTTTGATTTAACCCCTCTTTTGTATAACGCTATTAATTTATATGAATTTGTCGATTCACTATCAATGCAGGTACGCTTTAAACTCCACAAAGGAGATAGTGAACTATTCAAAAGTGAATTAATAAAAAAACGGCAATTCAATATAGCGTTTTCAAAAGCCAAACCAATTTTGGCAAAACAGAATATTGATATTGAACATCTGTATGAAATAGCTAAAGGAGATATTCTGCGCCCCTCCATTCAAAGCTGGCTAGGCATAAATACAATGATGCATATGCAAAGCCCCGTTCTTGAAAAACTAGAGAAACAAGTAAACAAAAACGAAATTAAAGCGTTTTATCAAGCCAATAAATCGCAGTTTAAATTTTTAAGCCACGTAAAAGCACATGGAGCTCAATTTTCTCATCGAGCCAATGCTGTAGGTTTTCGCACCTTGGCCGGTAACAAAACGCTAAAACAAGCATTAGTAATATCAGGAAAACAAGATATATATGCTCAATACAACAGTGAATTAAACCGTAAAAACAAAAGTAGCTGGGTTGTACAACTTGCGTTCACAACTAAAGAAAACACTATTTCTCCTGTTATACGTACACCCAGTGGTGAATGGGTGGTGATACACAGTTATGAGCATCAGTTTGAGTACTTTTCGCCAGAAGATGAAACCGTTCGATACCAAGCAACAAAGGCCATCGCAAAACAAAAAGCGGTACAACAGTATGAGGATACTTGGCTCAAGTGGCAAAATAAGACAGGAGTAATTTTATGAGCAAAAAAGTTTTCGTTTCTGTTGTTGTAGCTTGTGTTGGTATGTACGCACTTTTTACTCAATATACTAGTAAACCAACGATAAAGAATATTGATTCCCTTAACCAAGCTAAAAGTGTTAAGCAAATAACGTCACTTGAGCTGACTACTGCTGACATGACCCAAGAGCTGAAAAGCACGCAATTAAACACGGTTACAACTAACGATACGAGCCCTCAGCCTTTGCCACCAATAACCTCTCCTGCCTATTTACCCAACATAGTAAAAAATACTCAGCCAGTTGCTCAGTACAGCGGTGATTTAAATAATCACCAGGCATATCAAGATTTCCACCTTGAACAGCAAAGACAGCTAGAGCAACGTTTTGTTATTGCTGCACAAGCCAAAATATTAAAACTTGAAGAATTACTGGCTAAAGGCCGACAAAAAAAGCTTTCACAAGAACAACTGCAAGTTGCGATAGATAAAATTAACGCTTTAAAACAAATGCAAATAAACTTAAAAGACTAACAACGCAAAAAGCCGCCAAATGGCGGCTTTTCACAGGGAAAATACGTGTGCTAGCTTAACTATTTGCTTTCTAGCATATTGCCTGAGCCAATCTCGATTTTACGTGGCTTAAGCGCTTCTGGGATCTCACGTTCAAGGTCGATGCTTAGTAAGCCATTGGCTAAGTCTGCACCAAGTACTTTAACGTGGTCGCCTAACTGGAACTTACGCTCAAAGTTACGCTCGGCAATCCCTTGATGAATAAATTTACGCTCATCATTTTGCTCTTTACCTGCTTTAGTGCCTGATACAACCAAAGTGTTGTTTTCAGATTGTAAGGTTAACTCGTCTTCACTAAATCCAGCAACTGCCATAGTGATACGGTATTTGTCTTTATCAAGTGCTTCGATGTTGTATGGAGGAAAACTTGGCTGCTTGTCAGTTCGTGCAGCGGCATCCATTAATGATGCTAAGTGATCGAAACCAATGAATGAACGGTATAGGGGTGATAAATCTACTGTACGCATAATAATATCCTCATATTTAAGCGATATATTGCTGCAACTTTTCGTTTGAACAAGTAACAGCAAAATTTAATTAATAATATAACTTTCAAATAGTTCTGTTTAAATGAAGACCCATCAGGCGTCCTCAAATAACTATTTATGGGCGGACAATTTTATTTCAAGATTTTTTTATAAAATATTTTTTATTTTTTTTTACAGGCCCTAAAAAAAGCGAACACAATAATCGTTTTTTTGCACTGTAATAAATAATGAAATTAGTTACACTAGGATCAATTAATTTGAGGAGAGCGTTATGTTAACAGTAATTTTTGGCCGTGAAGGCTGCCCTTTTTGTGTTCGCGCTAAAGATGTTGCAGAGCAACTTGCTAATGATCGCGATGATTTTAAATACCGCTACATCGACATCATCAAAGAAGGTATCAGTAAAGAAGATTTAGAGAAATCTGCAGGCAAACCATGCCCGACTGTGCCACAAATTTTTGTAGACCAAACACACATTGGTGGATTCACTGAATTTGAAGCTTATGCTAAAGAAAACCTAGGCCTTTACCAGTAAATTTGTAGGTATATTGTTAACCAGCTTAATTAACGCACAACTTGAGCTGGTTAAATTTCGACCAACATCAACCACATATAAATTAGTTGTAATTTATACAAGCATTTGCCTCGTATTTCCTATACAATGCGCGCCTCTTTAAATTCGTTGAGGCGTATTAATGTCAGAACCAGTCACGTTTGAATCTCTAAATCTTTCTCCTGCAATTTTAAAGGCAGTTGAAGAGTTGGGTTACAAGACACCATCTGAAATCCAAGCTCAATGTATACCGTTATTGCTAGAAAGAAAGGACGTACTGGGACTAGCACAAACGGGTACAGGTAAAACAGCAGCATTTGCACTGCCATTACTAAATAATATTGACCCGTCTGTGAAACAGCCACAGATCCTTGTACTCACACCTACCCGTGAGCTTGCGATCCAAGTAGCTGAGGCATTTGAACAATATGCAAAACACACTCGTGGTGTTGAAGTATTGGCACTTTATGGTGGCCAGAGCTACAGCATCCAGTTAAGCGCACTTCGTCGTGGCGCACAGATTATCGTTGCTACACCAGGTCGCTTAATCGATCACATAAACCGTGGCACTATCAAGTTTGATGCTTTACAAGCACTTGTACTTGATGAAGCCGATGAAATGCTACGTATGGGCTTTATCGATGATGTAGAAAGCATCATGGAAAAAACACCGCGTGAAAAGCAAACATGTCTTTTCTCTGCGACTATGCCTAAGCAAATTCAAAACATCAGCAGCAAATATATGAATAACCCTGAACAGGTTCATATTTCTGCGCGCAACTCAACTGTATCATCAGTAGAGCAAGTGTTTTGGAATGCACACGTACATAAAAACAAAGCGATTGTTCGTTTCTTAGAAGCTGAACAATATGAAGGTGCTATTGTTTTCGTACGCACGCGTAACGACACAGTGCAACTTGCTGAGTTATTAGAGCGCGAAGGTTTCTCTGCAGCGCCACTTAACGGTGACATGAACCAGCAAGCGCGTGAGCGCACGGTTGATCGTTTAAAAAGCGGCATGCTAAACGTTGTTATTGCAACAGACGTAGCGGCACGTGGTCTTGATGTAGACCGTTTAAGCTTAGTTATCAACTACGACATTCCACAAGACTCTGAAGCCTACGTTCACCGTATCGGCCGTACAGGTCGTGCTGGTCGTACTGGTAAAGCGATTCTTTTCGTTAAGCATAACGAGCGTTATTTACTTAAAAATATCATTCGTCATACTAAATCTGAAATCGCACAAGTTGAATTACCTACAGCTAAAGTTGTTGAAGAAAAACGTATCAATGCCTTACAAGAAAAGCTTACGCTTGCTCTTGAAAACAAAGATATTACTTTCTTCAATGAAGTGGCTGCTAACATGGCACAAAAACTTGAGCTTGCTCCTGAAGACTTAGCGGGTGCGTTACTGTGTTTAGCACAGCAACAATCACCAATTAAAGTTGAAGAAGTTAAGATTCAACCGCGTGAGCGTAACGAACGTAATGATCGTAATCCTCGTAGCAATGACCGTGGTCGTCGTAACGAACGCCCTGAACGCGGTGGTGAGCGCGCTGAGCGTAAACCACGCGAGCGCAACAGCCGTGATGCAGGCCCTATGGATACATACCGAATCGAAGTAGGTCGTGAGCATGGTGTTCAGGTTAAGAACATTGTTGGCGCAATTGCTAACGAAGCAGACATTTCAAGCAAGTTTATCGGTGACATTCGTCTTCACGACAGTCACAGTACGGTACAATTACCGCAAAACATGCCTAAAGATGTACTTGATCACTTTCAAAAAGTGTTTATTTGTAAACGCCCAATGGGTATGACATTAACACAAGATCAAGGCCCTTCTGAGCCACGCGGCGAGCGTTCTGAACGCCCTGCTGGTGACAAGAAGCGTAGCTTTAATAAAGAAGGCCAACGCCCTGATAAGCGTAGCGGTCCTCGTAAAGAACGTCGCCCAGTTAGCTTCACCGCTAAGTAAGCAACGACTCTTTAGTAAAAAACCTTGCCACGAAAGTGCCAAGGTTTTTTTGTGTCTGAAATTCAGGTATCAGGTCAGCTTAAATTCCGTAACTTGAAGCCGCAAGCCAGTATTAGGTACTTAACTAAAATATTGAATTAAAAATATTTTGTTTGTTTTCTCTAACCAGAGATTGCAGTGAAAACATGGCGAAATTACGCGTCAATTACTAGCCTATTGTAAGTAAATTCAACGCAATGAGCGTTGAAAAAGCTGCTTGAGATAGCTTTATTATCCAAAACTCAGATTACTTAATGTGTATAAACATGTTTTCTTTGATTTTTAAAACAATAAAATTTATGTAAACTAAGCAAAGGCTATAATTCACGGATGAATTAAAAATTGAAAAGAAATTACGACAACTTACTCTTTGTAGTAATAATGTTCCCTATTTTATTATGCATCATTATTCCTATTTTAATGGACTTTACAGATCCACCATTTATCACAAATGAAATATACGACGTTATTTTCTTTATAGCATTCCCTATTATTTGTGGCGCATCATTCATCTATTTAAATATACTTGTATTCAATAAATATAGACGCTGCAGTAAATACAGGGAGCATCTTAAATATAGTTTTTCAGATACAAAAACGAAATTATCATTAATATTCGCGTACCCATTAATCCCTTTGTTAATCTATGCAAGTCTCTATTTTTTATTCTCTGCCCCCATTAAATTATGGGCTTACTACACGCAAGGCGACTATTGGTATAAGGAATATATCCTAACTGATGTACAAAAGTGTGGTTCTGATTATGAAGATAGTTGTACTCGTTTATATTTTAAAGATCCTAAAACAAACGAAACTCATGATTTTAGATGGTACGAAGATAAGTCTACAATAATGAATAACAAAAACGATTATGTTTATATTTTTGGTGAGGCTAGTTTGTTTGGCTATATAGTGAGAGATTTAGAAAGGTAACTTAGACTTACTTTGAATATTACAGCACTTTTATATAAACCTCACTCGAGTGAGTGAGGTTTATGAATCAAGATTTAAGTTAAGGCGCTACTGCTGGGTACACGTAGCTGGCATCAAGTCCTAATGGGATACCGAGTGCCCAGTAGCCTAGCAAGAAGATACTCCAGCCAATCATAAAGGCGATTGAATACGGTAGCATCATCGCGATAAGCGTACCTATGCCTGTGCCTTTAACGTATTTTTGACAGTACACCACAACTAGTGGGAAGTATGGCATGAGCGGGGTGATAATATTAGAGCTAGAATCTCCCACACGGTACGCCGCTTGCGTTAAGTCTGGCGAAATACCGAGTTGCATTAGCATAGGCACAAATACCGGACCTAATAGTGCCCACTTAGCCGAACTTGAACCAACAAATAAGTTTACAAAACCAGTTAAGAAAATAATCCCTACGACCGTTACAGAGCTCGGTAACTCCATTGCTTTTAATACTTGAGCCCCTTCAATTGCCAGCAATGCACCTAGGTTTGATTTACTAAATGCAGCAATGAATAATGAACAAAAGAATGCCATAACAATGTAATACGCCATACCATTCATGGCTTTGCTCATTGCATCTATCATGTCTTTAGAGGTTTTAAAGGTGCCTACGGTAAAACCATATACTGCGCCTGGGATCCAAAATAACAAAAATATCAGCGGTACTATTGATTGCATTAGTGGTGAGCTAAAGTTTGTTAAAGAGCCATCGCTGCTGCGCATCGCTGAATCAGCGGGTGCGGATACATACGCTAATAACGCAATACCTGCAATCATTACGCTACTTGCAATAAGAAAGGCGCGCTTTTCGTCACTACGCGCATCTTCAAATGCTGGTAGGTCTTGAGTTTCGCCATCAACGGGTGAATTTTTTAAACGTGGTTCAATAATTTTATCGGTGATATACCAACCTAACATCACAATAAATAAACTTGATGCTGAAGCAAAGCCCCAGTTATTAAGCGGGTTAATGCTCATTGTCGGATTAATAATTTGTGCTGCACTTTGGGTAAAGCTTTGCAGTAATGGGTCAATTCCAGATGGAATAAAGTTAGCACCAAAGCCACCACTTACCCCAGCAAATGCCGCTGCAATACCGGCAAGCGGATGACGACCGGCGGCAAAAAATATTACCCCAGCAAGAGGAATAACTAACACATACCCTGCATCGGTAGCCGTATGGCTCACAATAGCCACCAAAATAATTGAGGGTGTTAGTAATTTTCTAGGCGTTACTTTGAGCATTAATTTAAGGCCGGTATTAATAAAGCCCGAATGCTCTGCAACGCCCACACCTAGCATTGCAACCAGCACTACACCCAGTGGTGCAAAACCGGTGAATGTTTTTACCATAGAAGATAAAAAAGTGGCCAACGAATCGCTGGCAAGCATGTTATTAATGATAATGGCTTCGCCAGTACGAGGGTCTATTGCATCAAATGTGACGCTTGAAAACCACCAAGACAAAAACCAAATTAATAACATGGCAAACAAAAAGATAATTGCTGGATCAGGCAGCTTATTACCTACCCGCTCAACAAAATTTAAAAATCGCGCAACTATGCCCGTTGGCATTGTCGCATCATTATTGTTATTCATTTCACTTGTTCCCTAGAATTTAGACTGTGCTACTTTAGCGTATCTAAGGAATGAGGTAAATTTTAACTGAATAAACAAGTTCTTTTTTAGGCACAAAAAAACGCGGCTCAGTGGCCGCGCAGTTATAAATGAATAAAAAAGCTTATGCGAGTGCTTTTACTTCATCCCATATTCTTACTACGAGTGCTTTATCGTCTTCATTAAGTTCGCCATTGCGATAGGCTTTTACTAGGCTTTTTTCAACGGTGTCGTTTAGCTCAGTAATTTCTAAATTTAGCTCCTCAACTTGGGCATACCCTACCGCTAAATCAAAGTGACCACGTAAATAACCGCCGGCAAATAGCTCATCATCAGTGGCTTTTATCACTAAATCATCAAAATATTGCTGCGCAGCATCTATGTAATTTACTAAACTCATGTGTTACTTCTCCTCAAGGTGCAGCCCATCTTGATGACCTACTGCATACATAATATGGTCGTTAAACCCACTGGTTACACGGATATAACCGCTTAATTCATCATCTAACTCGCTATCGCCGGTGTCACAAATTAGCGGTCGGCCATTTAAAGCCTGTAATTTGGTTTTTGTTGCCACGACAATAATATTGTCGCGGCCTATCGCTTTAATTAACGCAGGACTGAGTTGTTGATTACCTCGACCAAAAATATGCCCTTGACCGCCAATCAAGGTGATCACTAATTTTGTCTCACGCCCTGTCGTAAGTTCAAGTAATTGTTGCGCTGTTAAGTCTTGGCCTACTAAAGCTTGATCTTCAACTAAATCAACACCGAGCAGCGTATTCTCAAGCCCCATTTCTTCCATCACCGCGCCAACGGTAGAGCCACTGCCCATTACATAGAGGGTATCGGCATCCATTTCACTGACCACATAAGCGGCAATATCAGCAAGTACCAATTCATCGGTTTCTTTACCGCCATTTTTAACCGCTTGTACATAGCGCACTTCACTGGGTACTTGCATTTCGCCATAACGTTTTGCTTTTACTGTTCCTTGGCGAAAGGCGACTTCATCAATGTCCATGACATCGGCATCGCTTAGCGTTACCAACTCACCTTTAACTAACATTTCAACTACGCGGCCTGCAGCTTTTGGCGTTATGGCATATACTCCAGAGTGAATTTTACACCCTGCAGGAATGCCCAACACAGGTACAGAATCTTCTACCGCATGGCAAATATTACGTGCTGTGCCATCGCCACCTGCAAATAAAATTAAATCTACACCTTGCTGCTGTAATAAACGTGCTGCCGCTTCAGTATCGTCACTGGTTGTGGGTGAGCTACTTTGATAAACTACTTGCGTATTAAAGCCGAGTGATTTTGCTGTTTGCTCCCCCATTTCATCATTAACAGTATAAATAGTAATATTTGACTGATGAGGTACAAGCACTTCAAGTGCAGCTTTAGTGCGGCTATTTGATTTAGGCTCAGCGCCTAATGCAATGGCTTTAGCGGCGGTGTCTTCGCCGTCACTGCCTTTTAACGCTACGCTACCGCCCAATCCTGCAACCGGGTTTACAATCAGCCCTAACTTAAACTGCATCTTTTAGCTCCTCGGGAGAATGCCATGAAAACTGCGCAGCATTTAAAGGCCACGTTGTGTTATAAAATTTACACAGTGCTTTTAGTAACCTTGTAGTACGTGGGTTAAATCCGTCTTGCAGCAGCTGTAATAACTTTGCATGTACACGCGATTGAAACGCAAATCGACAAGTTTGTTCACCATTTAAATTATCTACCGATACGTTAAAATCAAATCCCGCGGCCACACTGAGCGCCCACTCTATTGCTTGGGGTTTTACCTCTACAGATTCAAACTCTGCTTGCTGTGAAGCATCGCGCCCGTCGGGGCAATACCAATAACCATAATCTTCAACTAAGCGGCGCTGAGAACCTGCCACTAACCAATGGGCTATTTCGTGCAGCGCACTGGCGTAAAAACCATGGGCAAATACAATTTGATGATAAGGCGTTGTATCATTTGCGGGAATGTAGATAGGCTCGTGCTCACCTTTTACCAAACGCGTATTATAGCTTTGGAAAAAAGTGTGTTCGAAAATAGAAATTAAATCCGCTATTTGATGCATAAATATTTCGTATACTCGTTTGAACCCGATGCTTTATAGCCATATAAAACTAATATAAAGCGCACTAAAAACGAGGCGAATTGTACGTACTTTTCTGCACAAAGTAAAAAGCTAGCGATTTAAAGCGATGTTCACATAAATCTCTTTAAGTTTACACACGCTGAGTCATGCTCATTGTTGTTATGACAAGTATTGAGAGATATCTACCTCATCTATTTGTTCAGCACTGAGGTAGCGTTTAGCGTAATCAAGGTAAATACCTGAACTTAAAAACAGTTCAAACACGGCTTTATCAACATGATGATCGGCCACCATTTTGGCTAATATACTCATCGACTCGCTGAGTTTTTTTGCCTTTTTATAGGGCCTGTCGGCCGCCGTTAGGGCTTCAAAAATATCAGCTAGCACCAATACTCGTTCTGGTATCGATAAGTCATCCGCATTGAGTTTACGCGGATAGCCAGTTCCTTTTAATGTTTCATGGTGAGTAGAGGCATAACGCGGGACACGCTCCAACTCTTTAGGGAACGGCAGTGTATCGAGCATACGTATCGTACTTATCATGTGCTCATTAATTTTAAACCTATCCTCTTTAGTAAGGGTGCCTCTTGAAACTGTTAAATTATAAAGCTCCCCTAGGTTATATTTATATTTACATGGGGCAATTTTAATCCCTAAACGCTCATCATATTCAATCGGCTTATCATGAGGAATTAAGTGCCAAGGTTTATCACTGAGTAATTTTTCTGTGATGGGAAGCGTGTCATCAGTCCCTTCATAGCGATACATTTCTACTGGTGAAAGCCCCAACTTATCGTCAAAATGACGCTGCCAAGTAATATTACTCAACGCAGTTAAACGCTCAAGGGCAGCTTCTGTGATTTTTTCGCCGCCAATATTACACTGTGCAATAAAGGCAAAATCGTCCAGCAACTGTTGCTGTTTAGCTGCCAACTGCTTGGTTAAGTCGAGCTGATTTTGAGGACTGTGTTGCAATGATTTATAGTAATCAAGTTCGGCATCTCGCCAAAGTACCTCAAAACGCGTTCTAATTTCATGAATACGATTATAAATAGTCTCCAGCTTAGTGCCTTTATCGACTATGTGCTCTGGAGTGGTTATTTTACCGCAATCATGTAGCCAAGCGGCTAAACTAAATTCTTCAACCTCGTCATCATTTTTAAACTTAAACCCTTTAAAAGCGGGTAACTCTGACTCTGAAGCGGCCTTAGCAAGCTCAATACCGAGTTCAGGTACGCGCTCGCAGTGTCCCGCAGTGTAGGGAGACTTATCATCAATTGCTTGAGCTATAAGCTCAACAAACGACGCCATGAGTGCTTTTTGACTGTCTTCATGTTGCTGTATCGACTTACTCATATCAACCATAGAGTAAGCTAACGTATTAATTTCTTTAATATGACTTTTTAAAGTCGAGACTTGTTTAAACTGCCGATTTTTAATTTTATTGTTTTCACCCACCAGCGTTTTAATAGGACCGACAATGGGGGATGCAAAAAACCACGACACTGGTAACATCATAATTAAGCAGGCAACCGTAATTATTATTGAAAGCTTTATTTTTTCTCTTGTGGAGCTCAATACATCTTCTTTAGAAACCATAATGGCTAAATAGCCCGTACTAGCCCGTACTAGCTAGCGCTAAATAATCAGATAGTGGCTTAATAAAAACATACTGTTCTTTACCATTAATGTTCACTAACTGTAGCTTAGAGAAGTTACTATCATCATCCAATAAAGTGATTAATTGCTCATCAGGAACAGTGCCTACAATTTTTGATTTTTTCCCTGAGTTAGTATTGAGCCATTTATCACTCAGCTGTTGTTTAAATTGCAGAGGAAGTTGCGTGGCGGCGTAATCAAACAAAGCTTTTAATTGTGCGTCTTGGTTTTGAAACAATAAATGGTAGTCATTTAAAAAAAGCGCGGCACTGTCTTCATCAAGCGGATTGTACTGGATCCCCTCAATAAAAAATTGCTGCTGTATATATTGCAATACGGCTTTGCTGTCTATTCCCGCATAAGTATCACCATTGGCAACATGCATTAACAACGCCTTTGTGTTGGGAACTTCCACGAGGTTAATTTCTGGAAATTGCGCTCGTAATATTTTTACAATTGACCAGCCCTCTCCCACCGCAACTGACTTACCAGCAAGTTGCTGCATATGGGTAATTGGTGAATTGTTTTGTTGATTAACAATACTCAAAGGCAAACTTACCATGGGTGTGCTGAGCATACCCAATGCATTATTCGATGCTGTATTAAGTACCGGATGAATCACATCTATCTGCTTATTTTCAAATAAATTAAGTAATTCTTGCCAACTGAGTCCATTAATATAATTAACCTTAATACCCAACAGTTCAGCAATCGCATTTATATATTCAACACTGTAGCCTTTAGGCTTACCACTGACACTAAAATCCATAGGTGCCCAATTGGTTTCATTTGAAACTGTGATAGTAGGGTATTTGGCAACTATTTTTTGCTGTTGCTCATCCAGTATCAACCGATTTAGCCTTGCCTCAACCGTTGAGCTAAAGGGCTGATTTGATGAAATAATTTCTCCTTCTCGGTTATAAATAAGTAACTGTGTTGAGCTGTGCATCTCCAAACGCTGTTGCTGTTCGATTAAATAATTAGACATGTTATCAACGATAATCCCTAAGCCAAGCACATGGTTTTTACCCGCTATTTTAATCGAATACGTTTGCCCAGAGGTTTGTAAATGGGTAAATAGATAAGGCTTGGTTTTGTTTACTTGCTGTGAGTTTGCTTGCTTAAACCATGCTTGCTCGCGGGGATCAAAATACGTCGGTTTTTTGGTTTTTTCTCTTAAGCTAAATGACGCATCAAAATAAAGCGTTTGCTGTATTCTTTGCCCTTCTTCAGATTTTATTTGAATAACGACCCAGCGGTCATTATCCGTTGCACCAAGGCGCTGACGAACCATCGCACTACTTTCAAGATTAATAACCTCAAAAAAGTCACCATTGTTATAGCCTATATAAAAAGCATAAAACAAAGGGTTCAAATCCATCATTTCACTTAATACATTTCGTAGCTCTGTTTTATCTGAAAGGTTTTCACCGACTAACGAGGTGTTTTTTACCATCATATATAAAGTATTTTCAGATTTTTCATTAATGCGTGTTAGGTAATCAGCAACCGATTGAGTGGTCATATTAAAGTGTTGCACATTCGACTCGAGCGCCATTTTTTCACTGAAATAATACTGTAAGCTTGTAGCTATAATAGCGGTAATAGACGTTGCCAACACAAATACTGCCACAACCGTCAAACGAATAGAAAAGCGTACTGTTTTTGTTAACTTTTTAAGCGCTTTAAATATCATTGAACGTTCCTTGCGACACTTTTAAAAGCAGTAAATATACGTCGTTGAAAATTGCAATTTAGCAATATTCAAAGCCTATGAAGTAAGTTAATCATTAATTGTTTAAGCTAAAATAATATTAGTCACAAAATCAGAAATTTAAAAACTTTATGCCTTTATTTACTGAACACCTAATTGCGCTTACCATATGCAAACTAAAAACCTAAATGAATACACTCTTATGGTTAAACAACACACCACTAAAGCATGGCCAGTTAGCATTCTTACTTTTTTAGCGCTACTGAGTGCCTCTGCCAATAGTTATGCAAAAAGCGTGAGTATTAACGTGTTTGCTATTCCCTCTTCGCCAATTGTTGAGCTCATGGCTACAACCAGCAATGAACTAGCCAAACAGCAAATAACCACGTTTTATCAGCAAGGCTTACCCGTGCATGCCACATTATATTTGACTGATTATCCGCAAGAGGTACAAAATGAAATTAAGCAGGTGGTGGAGCGTATTGTAAAGAAACATCAACCTTTTGAAATTAAAGCCAATGGGTTTAGTGTATCTGCCAGTAATTGGGCCTTTATAGACTTAGAAAAATCTTATCAGTTACAACGCTTAGCCGATGAAGTGACACTTAAACTTGAGCCACTTCGCGATCATCAAGCGCCAGTACCAAGTTGGGTAAAGCATTACCCTAATAAACTCGTGGCCTTTGAGCGTTATGGTAGCCCAAATGTGTTTCAAAACTTTCAGCCACATTTAACCCTACTTGCAAATGAGCAAAACCCTGCATTGGCTGCGTTTAATAAAGTCATGCAAGCTGAGCCACCGCAAGCACAAGGTGAAATAATTGGGATTGGAATTGGAATTTCTGATCAGTTTGGGCAACAAAAACAGGTCATCGCTAAGTACTTCTTTGATACCAAATAAATAATTAATAATGGGGGCTAATTACACATTTATTAACTTAAATGGTTTATGGATTTGTGGTTAGCTTATCGCTTAAATGCTTTTTAAGTATGCGGGTATTGCGCGTATTTGCTTTGAACATGGCATCAAAAATATCTCCAAAAAATGGAATAAGCCCACCTACAAAATCAACTAACATGTTTAAAATAATCCGGCTTTTTACTCGCTTACCAACACCCAATCGCTGCGCTTCAATTAGTACATACCCAGATAAAATAAGCCCGGCTAAATCGCCTACCACTGGCAATAGCCCTATCAATGATTCGACACCGAAACTAAATTTAGTAAACGGAATACCAATGCTGCTGTCGGTAAAGCGGCTAAACTCTTCAAGCCGTTTTATGGTGGCTTTATATTCAGCTTGTGTAACGTGAGATTGATTATTTTTTTGCATAATGACTGCTCTTTATTTTTAGGTGCGCTAAGCACATGGAAATTATTGAGCGGCAATAAAGATGTATAGCCTGTACATAATAAACGCGCTAATGCGCGTTTATTATTAATTTATAGTAAAGCGCGCTTAAATAGCGCCTTTAATTGGCCCGTGTTCGTGGTTAACATGTGGGTTTTGACCGCGTTGACGTAGTAAATGATCCATTAAAGTAATGGCCATCATTGCCTCAGCAATCGGAATAGCACGAATGCCTACACAAGGATCGTGACGACCTTTAGTGATCATCTCAACCGCTTCATTACTCGTGTTAATACTATTACCGGGAATGGTAATGCTTGATGTTGGCTTAAGCGCAATGGATGCGATTATATCTTGCCCTGTAGAAATACCTGCCAATACGCCGCCGGCATGATTTGAGGTAAAACCATCAGGGGTTAACTCATCACGGTGCTCTGAGCCTTTTTGCTCAACCACATCAAAGCCATCGCCAATTTCAACGCCTTTTACAGCGTTAATACTCATTAATGAATGTGCAAGTTCGGCATCTAGCCTATCAAATACCGGCTCACCTAAACCAACAGGCACATTTTTAGCGACCACTTTGACTTTCGCGCCCACTGAGTCGCCTTGCTTTTTAAGCTCGCGCATATATTCATCGAGTGCTTCAAGCTTGCTAACGTCTGGGAAAAAGAATAAGTTATTTTCCACCTCATCCCAATCGTAATTTTCGGCTTTAATTGGCCCTAATTGGCTCAAACACGCACGTACTTCAATACCATGAAATTGCTTTAAATACTTTTTAGCAATAGCGCCTGCGGCAACCCGAATAGCGGTTTCGCGCGCAGATGAACGGCCACCACCACGGTAATCGCGAAGGCCATATTTGTGCCAGTAGGTATAGTCACCGTGGCCTGGGCGAAATACGTCTTTAATTTTGCCATAATCTTGTGAACGTTGATCGGTATTTTCAATTAATAAACCAATGCTGGTACCAGTGGTTTTACCTTCAAAAACGCCCGCTAAAATTTTGATTTGGTCGCTCTCACGGCGCTGCGTGGTATAGCGACTTTGCCCAGGTTTGCGTCTGTCTAAATCGTGTTGTATGTCGGCCTCAGTGATTTCAAGGCCTGCGGGCGTGCCATCCACTACGCCGCCTAATGCAACGCCGTGGCTTTCGCCAAAGGTGGACACTTTAAATAACTGCCCTATGCTATTACCTGCCATTAACTTTCCTCATTCCTAATGACTTATAGCCGAGGATTAACTCGGCTATTGTTTTGCCCAGCCATTTCGGATGAATGGCTAGTACTAATTATTACTGTGCAAAGTAGGCATCTAGTTGTTGTTTGCTAATAACAAACACCCCTAATCCGCCTTTTTCAAACTCAATCCATTCAAATGGTGCGCCTGGATACAGTGCATCCATATGTACCATAGAGTTACCTACTTCGACAAATAACAAACCGTTATCTGTTAGATGCTCACTAGCTTGATCTAAAATAGTACGTGTTACATCAAGGCCATCGTGTCCCGATGCTAATCCTAGTTCTGGTTCATGGTGAAATTCACGTGGTAAATCAGCCATATCTTCAGCATCAACGTACGGTGGGTTTGCTACGATTAAGTCGTATTTTTGCCCAGGTACACCACTGAATACGTCAGACTGAATCGGTAATACGCGGTCACTTAGTTGATAGTCAGTGATATTAATATCAGCCACTTCAAGCGCTTCATAGGATATATCAACCGCATCAACTTGCGCATTCTCGAACGCTTGTGCCAAGGCAATAGCAATACAACCTGAGCCTGTACATAAATCTAAAATACGCCCTACTGACTCTGGTTTTTCTAACCAAGGGGTGAAGCGATTATTAATAAGCTCAGCAAAAGGCGAGCGAGGAATTAATACGCGTTCATCCACATAAAATGGCATGTTAGCAAACCATGCAATGTTGGTAAGGTAAGGTACTGGGGTAAAATCGTTAATGCGCTCGGCAATTAAGCCCGCTAAACGATTTTTTTCAGTACTGGTTAAACGCGCATGCATCAGCTCTTTGGGTGCATCGATAGGCAAACTAAGCGCTGGTAATAACAAACTTACCGCTTCATCCCATGCGTTATCGGTGCCATGACCAAAGAAAATACCGCTACTTGCAAATTGACTAGTTGTCCAACGAAGCCAATCGTGTAAGGTTGAAAGTTCTGCAACAGCTTCATCTAGGGTTGCTTCTTCTATTAGTAATTCACTCATCAGTATTATCTGCCTGCTACTTTCAAAAAAAATAAACTCAATCGGGGCGCATCATTGGCCCCATGATTGCCCTATTGTATACCCAAGCCACCTTTAGGTGCGAGCGCAGTTAGTGTTAAAAGCGATTTAGGTAAGGCTTTGATTGCAAATAATAGTCACTCTATTGTTCAAATCAATAACGCAGTATAAATCGCTTTTAAACTAACCTTAATGGCGCTGTACTATGCACCTCAAAGCTGCTTGGGTATCACACCTTTTTACTCGATTTTTACCGCTTTTTTGTTTAGACTGCCGCTATGAAAAAAGATCCCCACTCAAACAGCCTAATTAGTCCTGACGACATTGACTTGTTCCGTCAAAGTATCATTGGTGCGCGTGTATTTAAACAAGACACTCACCGTTTTAGCAATAAACCTAAAGTGTCACAAGCGAAGCAATTTGCCCAGCAAAAAAAGCAACAACAGTCAGAATTTTTCTTTTCTGATGAATATGTGCCCGATATAGACACACATGGTACCGTTAATTATGTGCAACAGGGTCAGGATCGTTTTTTAGCCAAACAACTTCGTCGAGGAGATTTTATTCCTGATTTAACCCTCGACCTGCATGGCTTAAATAAAGAGATAGCCAAAGATGAACTCGCAGGGCTTATTCATGAGTGTAAAAAAAAGCATTACTATTGTGCCTGTGTTGTACACGGAATTGGCGGCCATATCCTCAGGCATAAAGTACCGCAATATTTAGTGCAACACCCCGATGTAATTGCTATGCACCAAGCTCCGCTTGAGTATGGCGGTAAAGGGGCGGTACTCATATTAATTAACTTACCGCAAAGTGATGAGTTTAGACGCTGAGCACTAGAGCCAATCAATAAGAGTCTTTTTTAGTGCATATATTTTCGATTATATTTCCGCTTATTTTTATTGTGTTATGCGGCTACATAGCAAGCCGAAGTCAGTTTTTAGAACGCATTCATATAACAGGGCTCAGTAAATTTACTTTTTACATTAGTGTACCCAGTTTTTTATTTTTAAATATGGCCCAGGCAGACCTAAAAACCAGCGTGAGCTTAAATGGCTTTTTAAGCTTTTATATTCCCGTTATTTTAATTTATTTTTTTGCGCTCATTATTGACCGCTACACTCTCTCTAAACATCCTCAATATGAACGTCACAGTGTATTTGCCCTTGGCAGTAGTTATTCAAATACCGTATTGGTGGGCTTGCCCATTATCATTGCAGCATTAGGTGAGCAAATGATGGGCATTATTTTTATGATCATCACCTTTCATAGCGCGCTATTGTTCACCCTTACCTTTTTAATTAGTGCAAACAGTGCCAGTCATGTGTTTTCTTGGTCAACATTTGCCAAAAATATGCTACTCAACCCTGTCGTATTGAGTATTAGCACGGGTTTGTTGGTAAATTTAGCAGGGATTACTTTATTTGCTGATTTAACTAATGGCTTAGCGCTTTTAGCTAAACCTGCCATTGCCTGTGCGTTATTTGTTTTAGGCGCAAACTTAGCTTTTTATAAAATTAGCGATAACTGGCAAGCGGCAGCTATTGCCAGCCTGTTAAAGCTAGTTATATTGCCCGCCTTGGTATTAGTGTTAGGCTCACATGTATTTGCTATTAATGAGTCGCTGTTAAAAGTACTCGTATTATTGAGCGCATCCCCCTTGGGGGTTAATGCGTACTTAATTGCATGCCAAATAAAACAACATCAAGATACGTTAGCCAGTGCGGTTGTTTTATCGACAGTTTTGAGTGTGGTGAGTTTTAGTATGTGGTTAACAATTCTACTGTAGACAAATACCTAAAAGTATTGACATTTATTTAATAGAAAGTGGCTTAGCTAAATGCTAATTTACACGCTATGCATCTACATTCGCTGGTGCATTAATGGTGATATAATCACTTTTGTGGCGAGTTTCATCATAACTAATTTGTGCAACAGCGCCGGTATTAAAAATAGGCATGTGCCCAGCACACAACTGATCAACCAAATAGCTCACCATAGGCATATGGGCAACCACAAGCCAAGTATCGCATTCTGGATGAAGCGCGATTAACGTTTCTAAGTAATCTGCAGCAACCTGCGGGTTACCTTCAGGAATAATATCTTGGCAGGTCTCTTCAAATAAAAAGGTATTATTTTTTTTAACACCCTCAGCTGTTTGCTGCGCTCTTACATAAGGACTCACTAATAACCCTGTTGGAGCATGCTTTTTTTGTAACCACAGCCCCATTTTTTCTACCTGCTGATGGCCCAAAGGAGTCAAATTTCTACTGACATCATCAGAGTGCATCGGTATTGCTTCACCATGACGCATTATCAAGATTGTTTTCATAAAAAATCAACCAATTAAAGAATATAAAACAGTAGCCAGTTTGCTCGAATTTCCGCTATATTAATAACTCAAACCTATTTATTTTCTTAAAATAGTTCTTTCATGATGTTCAGGTAAATAGCATTGCATTCCTGAAGTTATCATCTGTTGTTAACAATTATACGTTTAGTTTCAGGAGCATCATTTGAAAATCAGCACCAATGATAACAGAGCTTACCGCACACTAACACTGGACAATGGTCTAAAAGTACTTTTAGTGCACGATCAAGACTCAGCAAAAGCTGCCGCATCCATGGCTGTTAACGCTGGTCACTTTGATGATCCACTTGATAGACAAGGCCTAGCGCACTTTTTAGAGCATATGTTGTTTTTAGGCACTGACCTTTATCCTGAATCAGGAAGTTTTAATAATTTTGTCTCGCAGTCTGGTGGCAATACCAACGCGTGGACTGGCACAGAGCATACCTGCTATTTCTTTGATATTAATAACCATCATATTGAAACAGCATTAGCGCAATTTAGCCGGTTTTTTATAGCGCCTACACTAAACCCCGCTGAAACAGAAAAAGAACGTAATGCTATTGAGGCTGAGTTTAAATTAAAAATTAAAGACGATGGCCGTCGAATTTATCAAGTGCATAAAGAAACGGTTAACCCAGAACATCCTTTTGCCAAGTTCTCAGTGGGAAACTTGCAAACATTAGCAGATAGAAAGCGCTGTATTAGTGATGAATTACGTGACTTTTTTAATAGGCATTACCAAGCTCAATGGATGACGTTAGTGATTTGTGCCAATGAGTCATTAGATACACTTGAGGCATGGGCAACCCAGTATTTTTCCCAGATAAAGGGAGATAAACACCAATTAAAGCCACCTATAGAAGCGCCGCTTTATCGCAGCCAAGACTTGGGTAAGTTGCTTCATATTGAGCCACACAAACATGTACAAAAGCTGATTATTAGCTTTGCCATGCCAAACATTGACGATTTTTATCGTCATAAAACGGTCAGCTTTATTGCGCACTTACTAGGTTATGAGGGGCAAGGCTCGTTGTATTCTGTGCTTAAAGAGCAAGGTTGGATCAATGCCCTCTCTGCAGGTGGCGGAATTAATGGCAGTAATTTTAAAGACTTTAATATTAGTATGGCGCTGACCGATGAAGGCATTGAATACTACGAAGATATTATTGAAATGGTGTTTGAATACATTTGTTTAATTAATAACAACACCAGCAAACTACCTCGCCTATATCAAGATAAGCAAAAACTATTACAAATCGCATTTGATAACCAAGAAAAGTCTCGCCTAATTGATTGGGTCAGTAATTTAAGTATTAACATGCAACACTACGATGAAGTTAATTACTTACAGGGTGACTATTTAATGGAGGGCTTTAAAGCCAGCACGCATGAAATGGCTATGCAGTGGTTAACTCCGCACAACATGCGTTTAGTGCTTATTCATCCTGATGTAGAGCCTGAACACACAGCTGCTTGGTATAACACCCCCTATAAAATTGAAAAATTGTCGCTACATTGGCTCGAAGCACTTGCACAGATTAGCCAGCCACAAAGTGAAATGCTATTGCCCACGGCTAATCCTTATTTAGCTAAAGATGTCATTTTATATCCGGTTGAATCACAGCAACGACATCCAACATTACTGGTAAAAGAAGCAGGCTTTGACTTTTGGTTTAAACAAGACGCCACCTTTAGAGTCGCCAAAGGGCATTTTTATTTAGCCATGGACTCTGACTTTGCAGTAAAAGATGTGAAACATATGGCACTGACGCGGTTATTTTCAGATTTATTCATGGACAGTGTTGGCGAACAGTTTTACCCAGCGGAACTTGCGGGCTTAAGTTATCACTTAACCTCTCATCAAGGTGGCTTAACGCTTCATACTGCGGGGCTTTCTTCAAGCCAACTCGAATTAGTCGATCAGCTGATTGATGCACTATTTAACGTAAAAATTTGTGCCAAACGCTTTGCAGAATATAAAAAGCAACTGGTAAGGCATTGGCGTAATAGCAATCAAAACAAACCCGTTAGTGAGCTATTTAGTATTTTAGGCGCTAAAATAATGCCGTGGAATCCTCAGCCTGACGAGTTAGCAAATGCACTCAAAGACACCTGTTTCCATCAGTTTAATGAATTTAGACAAGCGTTTTTTAATGCCCTTCATGTTGAGTCTTTTTTACATGGTAATTGGCAGCAAAATGATGCGCTTGAGTTTCAAAAGAAGGTCGCCCAGCACCTTAAAAAATCAGCCGTTATCGACGATTTAAAGCGCCCACTTTATGAAATTACTAAAGTGACCCGCTACGAGCTTGAACTTGCCTGCAGCGATAATGCCATGGTGATTTACTACCAAGCACAAAGCGATGACGTTATTGAAAAAGTGAAAATGATGGCGCTAAATCATTTAATTAATCAAGATTACTTTAATGAACTCAGAACCACGCAACAACTCGGTTATTTAGTAGGCGCAGGATACGCTCCTTTTAATACCCGTGCTGGTATTGCCTTTTATATACAATCACCAAAATTTGAGCCCACCACGTTACTGCACAGGCATAATTTATTTATTAGCCAGTATTTAGCAACAATTAATGAACTAACAGAACAAGACTGGCTGCAACAAAAACATGGATTAACAACCCATATTGCTGAAAAAGACAAAAATTTGCGTTTACGTTCACAACGTTTATGGCTTGCTATAGGTAATGGCGATCATCGGTTTAATATGCAGCAACGCCTGCTGGATTCTTTAAACGCATTAACGCTTGAAGATTTAAAAGCCTACGCCGCTGAAATTTTTAATGCAGATCGCCCAAGATATGAGCTTTTAAGTGCCAAATCTGTGAATTTGTCTGAGAAACTACCACTTTATTCGCATTCTCTTTGACTCTTGCTCGCGCTTGATTTAGATTGTCTTTTGTTAATAAGAAGTAAGACAATGAAAAAAATAAAAATAATAAAATACATTCTATTGTTGGCCTCTTTGGCCACAGCCTACTCAGCGAGTGCATTCGAGTCATCGTTTAACTTGAATTTAAATGCGTTGGTCGTGAGCGTGTGCGCAATAATGTCGTTAGTTGTGGTTTATTTGTTAACTATTGTTCACTCACTCAAGCGTTCACACTCTCAATTACAGCTTTCTGAAAAACGATTAAAAAGTACCGTAGAAGGCAGTGGTGATACTCTATGGGATTGGAATATCAAAACCGGTAAAGTTATTCGTATCAATGACAAATACGTGATGAATAGTAATAACCTAGTAGAATTTCCACCGAATAAAAGCTTGATCCACCCCCGCGATTTAACCCATGTTGATTACCTACTAAAAAAACACTTTGCCGAAGAAAGTACTTTTTTTGAAGCAACTTATCGTATTAAAGACAGCTTTGGTAAATGGCACTGGGTGCTCGACCGCGGAAAAATCATTGAAAAAGACGCTAACCTAAGCCCACTGCGAATGACTGGCACAGTCAGAGATATCTCGCAGTTAAAATCAACGGAAGATCGACTTAATTTATTTGCAAAATGTGTTGAGTCACTCACTGATGCGCTGGCCATTTATGATAAAGACTTTAGGCTTGTGGATATTAATCCCAGCTTTTTAACTTTGTTTGGCGGCGTACGCGAGCAATACCTAAAGAAAGAGTTTCATTTAGCCGGTTACGACAAAAGCTATATAGAATCCATAAAAAATACCGTTAGAAAGCACGAACATATTCAAGAAGAAGTAAAGCTTCGCAATAGCGATCATGCTCTGCTGCCATTTGAAATTTCAATAGATGAAATTAAAAACGCACAAAATCAAATAACCAATTATGTGGTGGTGTATTCAGATTTAACCGAACGTAAAAAAACCGAATCTGAACTGAATAATTTATCAAACCGAGATCGCACCACCAGCTTACCTAACCGTAATTTGTTTTTTTCTGACTTACAAAAACTCGCAAAGCAGCACTCTCATCATGCATTACTCGTATTTGATTTAGATAACTTTAAAAAGATAAACGACTCATTAGGCCATCAATTAGGTGATAGTTTACTGGCAAAGCTTGCTATGCGTTTAAATAAGCTCACCCGTGAAAATGACGTATTTTATCGCCTTGGCGGCGATGAATTTGCGCTAGTTATGTCAAACACCAACGATATTCTCACTATCACTCGCATGGCTAAACAGTTTTTGGCGGCCATAGCTACACCATTTAAAATGGCAGGCCATGAACTTGCTATCACCTCAAGCGTTGGTATAGTGTTGTTCCCCGAAGATGGTAACACCCCCGAAATACTATTAAAGAACGCCGATACTGCGATGTATCATGCTAAAAAGAAAGGCAATAGCTACCTGTTCTTTAATGACACCATGAACCGCCAAGCAGTAAAACGACTGCAAATAGAAAATCTAATGCGCTTTGGCTTAAAAGAAGATCATTTTGAGGTGTATTACCAGCCTAAAATGAATATTCGTACTGGTAAGCTTGCTGGAATGGAAGCGTTGGTACGTTTTATTACCCCGAAAAAGGGGGTTATTAGCCCAGGGGTATTTATTCCAATTGCCGAAGAAACAGGGCAAATTATTGAAATTGGTGAAGTAGTTTTAAACAAAGCTTGTCGCGATGTAAAACAGTGGTTAGATGCAGGCTTATTTAATGCCCGTGTTGCTGTTAACTTATCAGCAAAACAATTTAGCCTACCCGATCTAACCTCGCGCATAGATGTGATTTTACAAAAAAATGAACTGCCTTCGTACTTTTTAGAGCTTGAGATAACTGAAGGCACCGTAATGGACGATCCACAAGAAGCCATTGCGATTATGCGCTCTTTAAGTGCCCGCGGAATTCACTTAGCAATGGATGACTTTGGTACCGGCTATTCATCACTTGCGTATTTAAAGCAGTTTCCACTCAATACGCTTAAGGTAGATAAAGCCTTTATCGATGATATGAAGACTGAACGTGGCCGCAATATGGTGGACTCTATCGTCACTATTGCGCATAACCTTGATTTGCATGTAGTTGCCGAAGGGGTGGAGCAAGCGTCACAAATAAGCATACTTGAAGAGCTAAACTGTGAAACACTGCAGGGTTATTACTACTCTAAACCACTCTCAAAAGATGAATTTACTGCGTTTTTAAAACAACAACAAAGCCAATCAAAACTCAGTTTAATTAGAGCGACCAGTTAAGCACGCCATAGACACGCATTTACACCTATATTGCGTATCAATGCACGTCGATAATGTATATTAAACAAGCACCAAGCAACAGGACCAAACACGCCACCTAAAAATAACCAGCGTTTAACAGGCATGCCCTTTTTAATGGTTTCTAAATACATAAGCGCTATAAATACACCGCTAAGCAAAATAAATAACACCACCACCTCAACCAGCTCAAAAATAAGGCGCGTATAATAGCGTTAAATTGGCTAAATTTGAAGCAACGCATGCTGCTAATCAGCAATAATGCTGAATCAATTTGAGGGGCAAATCAGACACAAAAAAGCCGAGCAACTTAAATACTCGGCTAATCATCATAGATTTATAGCGGCTTACTTGTCAGCACGGCCCATAAACTTATGCTCTGCAGTATTAATACGGATGCGATCGCCCGTAGAAATATGCTCTGGCACTTGAATAGTTAAGCCGGTTGATAAACGAGCAGGCTTTGAACGCGCGCTGGCTGAAGCCCCCTTAATTGAAGGGTCGGTTTCCTCAACTACAAGCTCAACACTTGAAGGAAGATCAAGCCCAACTGGCGCACCATCAATCACAATAACGTGCACGCCTTGGGTCTCTTCGTTAACAAACTGAATCTCTTCAGCTATCGCGTCTTTAGCCAAGTTGTAAGGCGTGTAGTCTTCATTATCCATAAAGACATACTCATCACCATCAATGTACGACAGCATCGCTTCACGACGGGTTAAATCTGCAAGGTTAAGCATGTCGCTGTCTTTAAATGTTTCGTCAACTTTGCTACCCGTGACCACATCGTATAAACGCATACGGTATAAACTACCACCGGCACGACCTTGTGGTACAGAACGTACGATATCTTTTACTACTAATACACGGCCATTAAAGTCAATAGCCGTCCCTTTTTTAACATCACTCGCCTTTGGCATGGGTGAATTCCTATTGTTTTTTTGATTGCCAGAAACATACCACGAACTGAAGATACTTCAATAGAAACAAAACAACTTAGCGATACTTTTTAAAATATGCGATTCAGCGCCGCTAATAGCGGCGCTGTTCGCACTACGCATCAACTTAAAAGCGTACTTTTATTCCCGCTGATAACTCACTTACATCATTTTTTGATACTTTATAATAAGTATACTTTAGTAACAACTCAGTCTGTGTATAAACCGAATAACCTAAAGCGGCACCAATATAAGGTTTGGTAGCGTGTTCTTTATACTCTAAGCTATCTCCGTCCGTGATGCTGCTTTGTATTTTATACTGATGACGGTAAGCACCTAAAAACAATTTTGTGCTTAAAGATTCAGTAAGCATATATCGATAACCTACTTCAGCCGCCACCCCTTTTGGTAATACCGGTACAAAACGTGAATAATCTTGGTGTAATTTATCTGCATCAGCTTTTATTGTTTGTGCAGTTAAATCGGCTCGACCTTGACCTAAATCAATATATCTAATAGCGACTTCCCAATTGGGTGACAGATCATAATAAGCACCAATTGACCAACTAGTATCAGTATCATCAATAGACACTAAATTAGCCTGGTTATCTTTAGTTACTAAAGAATGCTTTGCTTTAGACTCACCAAGCGTGGCCTCAAACGACCATGTATTGGCCATTGCACTGGTGCTAATTAAGCAACTGGTTGTTACTATTGCAAAGCTTGGAAACATTGATCTTCTGCGACTGATAACAAGTACTGAAATCAATAATAAACCTAACCCTCCCATACTTCCTCCTGATGACTTATTATTGATAGCAACTGATTTAACAGCGCTAACTGTTACTTTTACTTGTGATACAGATTTTGCGCCTTTGCTATCTTTTATTGTGTAATCAATAATATCAACACCGTCAAAGCCACTTTTAGGTGTGTATTGTAAAGTGCCGTTAATGTTAATTGATACTGTGCCCTGAGCCGCAGCTGCATTAACAACAAATAATTCATCACCATCAATATCTGAATCATTACGAAGTACATCTATTTCTATCGATGTATTATCCGTGGTTGTTGCCGAATCAAAAACAGCGGTTGGTGCATTGTTTATAACTAAGTTAACTTTAACTTGGCTGTTTGATGTGCCCCCTTTGCCGTCACTAATACTATATTCAATAATAGCAACACCAACAAATCCAGTTGGTGGGATATACAGTAACTGCTCATCAACAATACTTACATCACCAAAATCAGCCGTTGCACCACTTAAAGTAAGTGTATCGCCGTCCATATCTGTGTCATTTTTTAACACATCAATAGTCGCAGACTCCCCTACACCAATTGTTATCTCATCTTGATTAGCCTCAGGAAGCTGGTTTGATGTGCGAATAATTGCAACACCACCTGGATCGACTATTGAGCGATTTACTTTGCCATCATCATCATTAGGGCCACCATCAACAATTTGTAATTGTACACACCACGCGCCTTCAATGAGTCCTTGCGTCCACTCACTACTTCTTGGTGGAGGACAATAACCAGGTTCACCTGCTGTAGAGAGTAATTGGTTATCACCTGATGTATCAAAATCAATCCACTGCCCTTCTTTCAACTTTCTGTAAACAGAGTTTTGTGATGTTGGCTTTCTTTGCGGTATTACTATGCTGTATGTATCTCCAGCATTAGGTAAACCCGTTGCGATAAAATCAAACAGCCCACCTGTATTTACCGCACCTTGATCTTCAGGTAATTCACTATCAAGCAACTGAACACCACCTGTTGCATTTTGTGAAACCGTGACCCCTTTTCTAAGGCAAACGCCCGGTTCGCCTTCTACTAAAAACTTATCACTGTCTTTCACTTGTTCTTGCATGACATTACATTCACTAATGGCATCTAAATAATCTGGAATACCGTCGCCGTCAGTATCACTATAACCTTCTTGCGCATCAGGAATTAAGTCGCCATCAGAATCTTCCTGTCCTAACGCCTCAAGCGATGCGACCACTTCAATATACACATCTTTCGTTGTCGATAAGCTCGGCTCACCAGAATCATTTGCCGTTACAGTTACTTTATAGATCCCAGGAGTTAAAGATTGTGTTGAAAAAACAAATTCATCTTCATTAGCACTAATATTTAGAAGTTCATCATTTTGCGATGACCACGCTAACGTAACGTTATCATTTGGATTTGCATCCTCTGTAATACCTTTAATTGTAACAAGCTCATCACCTATAGTAACAAGCGATCTTTCTTGAGCAGCTTGTGTAATGCGAGTGGTAATAGTCGGTGCTACATTGTTTTCAACAATCGTGATCGTCGTCGAAGATTTCGCACCTAAATTCAACGTATCTACCAGTGTAATTACAATGGTTTCATTGCCTTCGGTCTCAGAGTCAGCATAGGTTGTAAAATTAACTTGTCCTTGCAGACCACTGTTAATAACCAACTCTGACGATACTAAATCATGATCAGAGCTATCAGCAGTACCCGATACTTCATAGGCAATTGTCACTGGATAACTTGGCGCTTCACCATTTAAAAACACCTTAAAGCTATGTGTTTTATTTTCAGCAATTTCACTATTTTTACTGAGCGAAATAAGTGGGTTCACGTTTACATTTTGCGTTGCAATTGCTTCAAGTCCACTGCTGTCTTGCGCTTTCCAATAAACTAAATGCTTACCTGGCGCATAAAACAAACTTGGGTTAACTAATGAAACCGCTAATTTGTTACCTTGGCTATCGGTTGCCAAAGGTACACCTAGCTTAACCTTAGTAAATAATCCTTTTGCATTAACCTCAATATCAGCTGGCACCTCGATTATTGGCGCATTATCGGTTTGATTATTTAACGTTAATGTTGCTGTTGTTCTACTCGTTTCTTTATCAGGATCTTCTATCAAATAATTAATTTGAATAGCCCCTTTGGTGCTTGCCTGAGCCTGATAAACCAGCAATCCATTTTCAATTTTCACAGAGCCCACACTCGCATTAGCGCTAACAATAACTAATTCATCTTCATCAACATCTGTGTCATTGACTAACACATCAAGTGGGTAGCTATTATCAGCGTTGCTATTTAATGAATAGCTATCTGGGTTTGCGATTGGCGCATCATTAATAGAAGTCACCGTAAAGTTCACCGTGGCAACTGCTGATTTATCCTTTTTATCATCGGCAACATAGTTAAAACTATCAGAACCAAAGTAGTTTGCATTAGGCGTATAAGTAAATGTATTGGCTTGTTTGGTTAATGTACCAAATTGAGGCTGCGACACAGCACTAATTATGAGCGTGTCTGAGTCTGCATCCGTAATATCAGGGGAAAAACTGATATTAGAATCTTCATCAAGCTCTAAACTTAAGTTAGCAGCAACCGGAGCACTATTTGTTGATACCACTTCTAAATTGAAAGGTGGCAAGCTTGCTTGTTCGCTACCGTTACTAACAGTAATGGCGATATTAGGATAAAGCCCTACGTCAGTTTTAGCAGGAGTACCCAATAAATTTCCTGTTGTAGTATTAAAGCTCGCCCAGCTTGGCTTATTCGTAATACTAAACGTCAGTGTTTTATTTTGTGGATCCGTTGCTGTTGGCGTAAAGCTGTAAAGCTCCCCCTGATTTACTTTTGTTGCCGCTGTACCGCTAATTTGGGGTTTACTAGCTTTAGTTACGGTAATAGCAAACGATTTTTTAAAGGTGGCGGCACTGTCATTGGTCTGTATACAAACAGTGTAAATACCCAGTGGCAATGCTGTTTTTGTTTCTAACGTACTGCCATTGATTTGGAAAGAACTATTACCTGTACTTGCAGTACAGCTGCCCGCAGCCAATGACGTTGATGAAACTAACGAATAAGTATGACTGCTCGAATCAACATCAGTTGTGCTTAATATTCCAACATCTGCCCCCGCGCCAACAATTGATTCACTAATCGTAGAGCTTGAAAGGTTGATATCAGTAGGTGCATTATTTTCACCCACGACGCTAACTGTAGAGGATCCAAAACTGCCACTTGCTCTATCAGCGCCACCATTAGCTGTGCCGCCGCTGTCTTTTATAGATGTAAGTGTAACAATTCTATTATCGGTAGTTGGTAAGTCACTGGTGTTTTTATATTGTAAAAATGGCACATAGTTTTGCCATACCGCAGCTGAATCTAATGCGGTAACTGTTACCGTTGCCGTTGAACCATTTAAAGTAACTAAGTAGCTAAAATTAACAGCTCCCGAATACGTGCCCGAGACATTATGTTCTAAATTAATAAGATCGGTGCCAAATTGAAGGAACTCATGACCCGTATCTTTTACATTAGTTAGTGTTAGTGATATTTGTTCAATATTTTGTCCACTCTCCACAGTACTAATAGAAGCTGAAGAGAAAATCCCAACTGGTGAGCCATTCTCAGTAAAAGTTGGATTAGCCCCAACTGCCAATACCGTAGGTGCGTCGTTAACCGAGGTAATAGTAACTGACGCCTGATTAGTACCTGTACTCTCTACCACGCCATCATTAAATGTATAGTCAAGCACGGTTGCATTTGAAGGGTCATCTGAATTATTGGCATAAGTAATTGCTTGTGCAATAGAGTCCACAATCGCAGAGTTAGCATTACTATTAAATGTTAGCGTTAAAGTACCTGCTGAGTTTGAAGTAACAGTACCTACATTATTACCATTATAGCTAAATGTATTACCCTCAGTTAACGTACCTAATAACCCCGAATGACCAAATATATCTTCGGCACTCGCACCGTCACGTCGACGAATAGTTAGGCTAGCATTGTTGTAATCGCCTGCGTTGCTGTTAAGTGCATCAAGCTCAGCATCTGCAATCGTCATATCACTGTCTATAACCACTGCACTGCTATTTTCTATAAATGTAGCACCGCCATTAAGCGAGCTAAATGTGGGTGCAGAGTTTGGTGAAACAAATGTAATGAGCGTGTCAGAGCCATTATCAGCAACCGTAAAGGCTAAATCATTGCCAGGCGCATTAGTAAGTGAAAGAGTAAGCTCAGAAATATTAAAATCGGTGGCATCTGTATCAACTTCTAATGTGCTCGTGCCATTAAATCGCACATTTGCACTTGAAAGCCCTGTCACGCCAGTAATCGTTAAGGTATCGCCTGCGGCTAGATCGGTGATGGTATCCCCTGATAATTGAGATGAGCTACCTACAAAATTATCATTACCTGCGTTACCTGTTAACGTATCTGTACCAGCGCCTGGGCGTAAAGTATCGGCCCCAGAGCCACCTTTAAGTACATCATCACCATTAAAATCTGATGAGGTCATTGTTAAAATGTCAGCGCTAAATGCACTTGCATCTAGCGTCACTGCAGCTGTAATAGCACTGCCACTAGCATTAGAAAAAGACACAACGCCAGCATCAGTATTAAAATTATCGGTTAAGGTGATAGTCGTGTTGCTGTTAGTGCCGATTGCCAGATTTTCAATACCCGATACCGTGGTGCTGGAAAAATTAAAAATACCACCATCCATAAGTTTTAGCGTATCAGCGCCAGCAGAGCCTGTAATGGCAGTATTAAAATCATTAATATTATTAACATCAATTGCTACTGTCGCTGTAGAGGCTAAGCTTAATGTACCAATATTAAAGAATGAGCCAGAAGTCACGTCAGCACCGTCAGTGACACTCACCTTATCTGCAGCATTTAGCTCTGAGGTTAATGAACCACTAAACCCTGCGCCACCAAGTGCAAAGGTCATCGCTGTATTACTAGATCTATCTATTATACTTTGAGTCGCTGAGACTATCGTAATTGTTCTACTGTTTGAAGAGTCATCAAATACGTTGTAAGTTTCAACATCACTGAAAGTAGAAAAATCACCATCGCCATAAACATCAATTGTTTCAGAACCTATTGCAGATATAGTGCCTGTAAAACCGGCGTGTTGCGAACGCGTCATTGAAACCCTTGCACCACTGCTAAGTGTTAGGTTTTCAATATTGGAAACTGTTGCAGCGGTAATATCTCCCGTATTACTGATAGATAGCGTATCGTTAACGCTTGCTTCACCTGTTATTGTGCCAGTAAACGTTAATCCACTGACATCAAACGTATTTGCGTCGGTTGTTGATGCGCTTGTTACATTAACAGACGAAGAACCTAACGTAATTGTTCGTGTATTTGTTGAATCATCACCAACGTTAAACGCTTCAATATTGCTAAGTGTTGTAAAGTTACCATCACCCGAAACCGTAATCGTTTCAGCGCCTGGCGCTGTAATCGCACCTGTAAATGTACTCACTTGCGCTGCAGATAAAGCCACCGATGAGTTTGCTGCGAGGGTTAAGTTTTCAAAACTAGACATTGTAGCACTTGTGGTGTCGGCACCTGTTGCCATGCTTAATGTATCGGTACCACCATTTGCATTGAGTGTACCTGTAACCGTTAAACCTGCAATATTTAGCGTATCATTGCCCGCGCTGCCGGTTATATTTTGTGAGCCATTTGATAAGGCAATTGTGTTTGCACTACCGAGTACATACGTTTCAATATCATTCGCAGCAATTAAACCATTAGTTGCGTCTGAAATGGTAATTTGATCAGTACCTGCGCCTGAAATTGTAGAAAACGCATCATGCTGCGCTTCTTTCATCGTGACAGATACGCCGCCGCTCAAATTAAGCGTTTCAAAGTTTGAAATCGTTGCCGCCGCTAAACTCGCGCCATCAGCTAGCGTAAGTGTATCTGCGCCATCCCCACCATCGAGAGTTCCTCGGTACGAAAAGTTGGAAATATCGACTGAATCAGCTAAATTACTGCCTGTAACAGACTGATCTCTATCTACAAGCGTTAATGCAATTGGTGTATTCAAAACGTATGTTGCAATAGTGCTATTTGCCGTTAAATTTGCATCGCCCCCACTGCCTGCTGCAATTGTAAATACGGGAGCACCGCTCCCCGAAATAGTCGTAAATTGCTCATGCTGCGCTTCACTTAGCGTTAAAGTGGCGCTGCTAGGCATTGTTAATGTTTCAAAGCCTGTTAATGTAGTGAAAGCCGTTAAATCGGATCCAGTCGGAACGTGAATGGTATCTGTACCCGTGCCACCATCAGCCACTGAACCTGTAATATGTGATGGATTGCTTATCGTTAATGTTTCGTTGTCACTACTAAACGTAATTGCCGGGTTTAAATTAGTCCCATCTAGTGTACTAAAACCCGCTGCTGTAGAGCTAGCTGCTGTAAGATTAGCCACTGAAATTGTCGCGGTACGGCTAGTACTGTTTTCAGTGCCATCATTGATAACAACTGACACTGTCCGCGAAGTTGTGTTGGGCGACGAACTGGTATTGTTATACGTGATTGCTTTAAGGAAAGTGGTAACTTCCGCCGTTGTTGCAGTTGCACCTGTAATAGAAATTGTATCTTGTAAACTAATATCTGATGCACCACTAACACCCCCAAGTGCATTTTGCGCACTGGCAGATACATTAAGACCTTCAAACACCCCGTCTTGATCATTTGTTAATGCAACGGTTATTGTTGTTATTGAGTCGCCATCACTATCACCGGCTTCAGCATCGGGTGCAATCTCGGTAGCAGGGCTGCCTTCAGTAAACGCCGAAAAACTGCCTGTACCTGGAATACCACCATTTAAATCAACAACTGGGGCGAGGTTGCTTGGCGCCGCGGCTGTAAAAATAAGATTATCTATACCAATCTGATGCCCACTAGAATTATTTTCATAACTCATGATTACTGAGTTAACTGATGTCCAATCTGGGGGGCTTAATGTGGCAATCAAGTCACTCAGCTCTGGATCATTATCTGCAATGGTCACTGCTGTGCCGTTATCTGGCGTAAAAATATAGTTTTGACCCAAATCTACATTAGCAAATTCACCTATGTCGAACTGAGTAATACTAACAGGTGCGCTAAAAGTAAAAGTCCATGTTTCTCCAACGCTTGAAGTGTTTGGATTAAGAAAGCTACTTTCAACGTTGAGTGTATTGCCAGCAGACTGAGTAGCAGTTAACGTTATACCATCCACAGTGCTCGTTAGTGTCTGCGTATTGTTACCACTTACATTGTCAAACGTATAGGTTCCTGCAGAGGCATTAACGCTATATAAAGTAGACATTATCAATGCCAACTTTGTAAAATTACGACACATACCTTGTCCTCTAGGGACCTGTGTTATTGTGGAAGATGTTGAATTGAAATGCATTACCTTAATCCTTAATATCAATACTCTTTAGGTACAAGCCTTTAACCATGGCTTTATAGAGCTACTTATACGCCGCCTATTATGTAAGCGTGCGACTAATTTAATTGCCTTTACTCATATGGAGCAATATACGGCTATTTTTTATAATTATCGTTAGTACAAAACTTCAATTGTAAACTGATTTTCCACTACCTTTATCTATTCAAAATGTATAAAAACACAACAACAAACTGTTCTTATCAAAATATTTATAATCGAGCACCATACAAAACATCAGTTGGCTCTACACAAAGCCAACTATTAAATTAATTACTATTAAATAATTAACTGCGTGACGGATAAATCCCCTGTAGGGCAATCAGCCAATTTAATGGCAATACAGGGTTCACTATTACTACAGGCGAATTATTACCTGTACTTCCAATAACCACGGTTCCTCCAGTACTGCCACCAGAAACTGTGAGTCCTTGAATCTCAGTCAGGGTTACTCCTCCCAACCCGGGTGATATATAGTTAGCGCTGGTACTACCTGCTGCTAAATATGAATTACTAACGGGCGTTTTTAGAACACCTTTATCGGTGGCTACTTCGAGTTTTCCCTTAATACTTGAATCACTGTTAGCCGTGAAAGCAGCTGTATGGGTGTGCTCTGGCAACTGGCTTTTATCAAGTATAACCCTCTCACTTCCCATTTTAATGCCCTGTTGATAGCTAAATCCCCCTGGCATAGTACCTTGTCCAACAGGACTGCGACCTCGCAAGTCAGGTATAGCAAACGTGGTGCGTCCATCACCACCGTATAAAGTACCGAGCAAAGAAAATAATGCTGCATTCTCGCTGATCGCTTGCACCTGTCCAAAACAGGTTGCCCAACTTTGAATCGTAAAAGTGCCGCCAAAAGTAGTCAGTGTGCCAATAAATGGTTCAGTTGCCATGTATAATTCCTTCATATTTTGTTTAAATGCTTTTTTATAAAACGCACTGTAGAGTGTATTTTATCGCTTCGGGAAATACCGCGGTCACGAGTTAGTCGCAATTAGTGCTTACATAAATCTAGGAACCACCATCACCTACTCAGTCACAAACACAGCGTGCTACGCCTATTAACACTTATCTAAACACACGGTACTGGTATCAATAACACATACGGTTAATTCAGCGGCATCGTCACTGGTAGGAAAGCGCCAATAAATCTCTGTAGTTCTATAGCGTAATAGTGTCATTTGTCCATATTTATCAAAGTAACTTGGAACTTCACAAACCCTATCATGAAAGTTTTCTAGCTTTTGATCTCCTAAAAATGTATCAGTAAAAATTCCATACCGAGTATTTCTATAATCGTGATCTCACTATTGACGATGGTCTACTCACCCGTGTCTTCACTCTGCATTATTTTTTCGGTTTTACTACTATCGGGGTAAATACCACCGTTAAAAGAATAAGCAATCAGCTCATACCCACCGCGGTTTGTTAGACCTATTTTTATATTCATACCTACCTCGCCTCTGAAGTAGTAATCAGATAATAGTTAAACCACAGGAATAACAAACTACATTGCCCTTACCGTAACCACGCCACATCACTTTATCTCAACTACACCATCATATTTATAGCTTATAAATTGTAAGTAAGTATTGACCTACTGCAAAATTATGCATCATTAATACAACTCATATTCTCCAATATTTGACCAGGCTCTAATGCAAATAGCAGTGCAAATCGATAGCCATCAAAGCCACCCTGTGATGTGCCAATGAAATCTAACTTAACGGCTCCATCATATGTTTTTATAATCAAACCTTGTTTTTTATCAAGCTCTACAACAGTACCAGGGCTGACCCCCTTTAATGTAGAATCGACTTTAGTTGCTTGTAGTAATTGAAAAGTACCTTCGTGAAATTGAAAAAGCGCACATAGGCTATCAAAATTACCCGCTCTTGCCATATTAACAATGTCGCGAGCGCTGTGTTTGTACCAATTAATAAATAAATCAAACTGCTGCAATGCAGGTGCTGGTTTAACGTTTTTTTGTTCTTGTTGACGCCACTGTAGTTTACTTTGCTCACTCAACTGAAAAAATTGCGAAACTAAATAAGGTAAGGCTTGATTTGTTTTTTGATATAAACACTGAATTGTGTCAAACGGGTGGATCTCTATATCAACATCCAATGCAATATCGCCACAGTCTAATTCTTCGGTTACTCTGTGCAATGTTAATTTGGTGAGTGTTTCACCATTTCTTAATTGCCAATAAAGTGGTTGTGGCCCTCTGTATTCAGGTAAAGGACTTGGGTGAATATTCATCAACTCACCATTGAAATACTGGATCAATGGCGCTCTTATTTTGTGTCTAAATAAATAAATCAACCCACAGTTGATAGCTAATCTATCTAATTGAGCAATCAGTGTTTCGTCTTGTGCTTTAACGTAAGATAACGTCGTTATACCTTGCTGTTGTAACCAATGTTGCAGTTGTATTAAATCGGGGTTCGGTTCACCCTCAACTAACACCACACAGCCTAATAAATTGCTTTGAAGTAAGTATTGAATTGCAGGTAGACTTTGGCAGCTACCTGTAAAGAAAGCTATTTTTTTCACTTTAATCACCCTGTACTTTGACAGGGACAAATCCTGGCAAACCAGTTAATTGATAATAAAACTGCACAGTATCACCGCTATTGGCAACAAAATGAGTGTGTTCAATATCTCTGGGTTTAACGTCTATATAAAATGTCATATCAGGCCTTGGGTGTGTAATCCCTGAGTCATACTGACCAATACTCTCATCTGCAAATGTATTGATATGCGTATAAATAGCTAAAACACGCTTATTCATATTTTGAATATTGCTGGGTAAAGTAATTTGGTTTGCAGGAATAACTTTTACGCCGTCCTGAAGCTCAAGTTCCTGCATATTTAACAACGTTGATTTGTTAATGCTTAAAATTTCACCGAGTTCAACTCTATCTTGCTGTGCGCTTTTATTAATAGTGATCGAATGACTGTAATCTACATCTTTCCATTGTTGATTAAACTCGGTTTCTCCTATCACCATCATGCCTTTCACTGAGACATTTTGTGGGATCATCCAACCATCAATGGTTAAAAATTGCACCAGATGTTTGGCAATACTTAGCTGCCCTTCTTTCGTGAAACCATGCTGCATTGCCTCTAGCACAAGAATATCTATCGACTCAGTAGGGTGATACTGGGTAGCATCAGCTTCTTCAATTCGCAAAACATAATCGCCAAGTTGTAAGTCTTTAACTAACTGCTGCAACGATAATATTGCCCCAGGGTGAACATCTACCAAAATTACGTTGACCTGCTTTGACGTAAATTTAGTACTCTCTTTATAGTAACTCAACAAAGGCAGCAGCAACGGTGCAAATGGGCCACAGGCGGGGTATAAAATGGTGATGGAAGATGAGTGCTTAAGCTTGCTTTCTATCGCTTGATCAATCCCAAGTGCATAACCTTGAATGCGATACACATCTTTTATGGTGTGTTTGCAGTTTTAAGGAGACATAATTAAACCAGAGCCTGACACATATTGCCGCGTTAGCTGCTCTTGGCTGAGCTGTGCTAATGCCATTGATTGCACAGCATGATCATACATAGACTCAAAAGCGCTCACTAATTGAAGGTGTTCGACTTGCGTGTCGCTCAATACCAAAGTCATTGTATCAACAAAGCTTTTTTGCAAAACTTGTTGGCGTTGTTCAGTTGTTAATTTAGATTTTAGAAGAGACTCAAGCTGGGTACGTATTGAATGTTTTAATAGCTCATCAATGTGGGGCTCTGCATATTCCAAACACGCTTTAGGATGAGAGCTATATGTTTTCATAATTAAGCATTTCCTTGGATTTTGATTACCATGTAAAATCTTCATTCGTTAATACTACATTCAGCTAACATTTTAACCCACAAGGCATAGAACGCAATTTTTTTTGCATAAATATCAATAATAGTTACTTTAAATAATAAACTAAGAAGAAATCACTAAATCATTGATTAAATGGCATTTATAAAAAACAATATGCCACAAACTTGCTGTAAAAAATATTACACTTTATTACACGGCATTGTTTGTTACTCATAGCGAGTCTTTAGCTACTTACTTTAATGGAGCCATGTTTATATATTGTACAATACGAGGTCTACTTCCCTTATTTGGACAACTACCGTGCGGTAATGTATGTCGCCAAACAATTAAGCTACCTGCTTTTGCCGCTAATGGAGTGCTGTGGCATTTATCGAAATTAAAAGAGTGTGGATTAGTATTTTTAGGTAAGTTAGCTAGCCAGTTATCTATTTTTTTATGAAAGCCAGGTACACAACTAAACGCACCTTGCTCAGCGGCAACGTCAGTAAGGTACAGTAATCCTTGCGTTGCAAAGGTGAGTGGTTTATTAAAGTTTATATCCCAGTGAAGATTTGGCCCAGGAAACTGCCAACTTTCTGTCTGCGGTGGATTAAAACTAAGTCTGTCAGTGCTTACTATTAAGTTTTTTCTCCCCCAAAGTTGCTCAAAAACACCTCGAACTTGAGGAAGAGAGCGTATAACTTGCATGGTTATATCATTAAATATTTGTACCATAACCCCCTGTTTATGCGCATGACAGCTATACCATGAAGCGGGGTTGTTTTTATCCATTTTTAAACGTTCATAAAGCATATTACAAACGTCTTCACATAATTTTTTTGGCACCAACGCTGGAATGATAACATAACCATTATCATCCCAGCTTTGCCAATGCACTGGCGTTAAAATATAGTGACGAGGCGTCTCTACTAATACTGTTTCATTTTTTATGTCTGTTTTCTCAAAAAATGAAACAATGTTTTTATTAAGCTGATTTATTTTTGCGTTTGAAATAGCTCTACCATGCGTTTTTTTTACCCAACTTTCAAATTCAAAAAAACTATCACTCGCAAAAATAGACTCTATAGTCGGTGTGAGCCCTAAGCCTAGAGTGTCCATTATCATGACATCAAGCGACCATTCGTTTTCTATTATTTTTTTATCCGCACAGCCTTGTTTTTGTAACTGTGCTTTGTGCCACATTCGCTTTAATTGAAATAGACCTAAGCCTCCAGTTTCTTTATAACAAGGAAGTGTGCTCTGCGCTATTGTGTCCGAAGGTGGCACTTTTACTATCAACTCATTTTGCATAATAACTCCTTTTCCTTACCTGATTTTAGGCAAGTAAAACTCCTTAAATTGATTTATTAACACAATCTAAACTTTATTAGAATAGAGTGCTATATTATTGCGAGCAACGATTTTTTTAGCTAAATACAGGGAGCGATATGGATACTGAGTTACTGAACAGATACCGTAATGCGGTTACACATTTGCTAAATGAGCCAGCCGATGCGGGGTTGATGAAGCCTTTTATCAACGATTTCAAAAATTACTTAGGGAATATTACGTCTATTTCAACTGACTTAGATATGAATGACTGGAATGATGAAAATACGTCCCAAGGCGTTGCAATTTCTCCTGTACAAGCAGCTAAATGCACTGAAGAGACTCTTCGCACACAAATATTTATGCAAGGTATTAAGCTCGCCATTGAAGAACGTTTAAAGGCAAAGACTGATGATATTCATATTCTTTATGCTGGTACGGGGCCTTATGGCACGTTACTTATTCCTTACTTAAGTCTTGCCACAAACTCACGTATAAAAGTCACACTCATTGACATTCACCCAGAAAACATCAGTGCAATTAAAAAGCTAGTAAAGCACTTTTCAATCACCCAAAACATTGTTGCAATTACATGTGATGACGCAACTTGTTGGCAAGCGCCCCCCTCTCAGCAATTTGACATCATTATTTCAGAAACTATGACAGCGCTATTAAAGCGAGAGCCTCAAGTGTTCATTTTCTCTCATTTATGCCAATACTTGCATAATACTGGCACCTTAATCCCACAAAATGTTTCTTTAAAGGCATGGCTAACACCTTTTAAATCTTTAATGTCTGCAGAAGCTAATACTACAGATGACATACTCCTAAAAGAGTTTTATTGCTTAAACATCGACGAAGCAAGGCGTTTAAATGCAGGAGACGCATCTTCTTTCAAAGGCAATATGCTGATCCCAAATGACGTTGATATTAATTACAGACTCAAACTAACAACCGACATTCAAGTATACAAACACCATAAACTAACGGAAAATCAATGTAGTTTAAATATACCGCTTATTTTTTTACCTCATGATGCGCAGCTTCGTGGCGGTGAAGCTATTCATTATGAATACATAACACCTAACAATGCAGACTTTATATTTACATTCCCAATAAAAAACACGATTAAAACGATGAATGAATTGGCAAGATTTACAGTTCTCAATAACTTGGGATTGCCTGGTGTAAAGCGTATGTTTGAGCATGCGCAAGCAGCTAAATCCGGTCACCCTTTTAGTATTGCCGACGATGAATGGGCATTATGGACAGAGCTACTAGATTCATTAACGCTGCCGTACCATGAAACAACGGCAGCACTTTATCAAAGTCAACGTATTGAAGAATTTGAACATTGGCTAGTCACTAACAGTAATCTCAAATCATTATGACTATTAGCACTGAACACAATACAGATAAGCAGTTAACTGAGGTTGAAAATATTTTAGCCTTTCTTACTGATATAGGTATAAACCACCGGTATGAAACGTTAAACGAAAAGACTTTTTTACCTGGCCTTAAGCTAGAAAAAGGCGTTTTATTGCTTGATTTTGTCAATGGGTTCTATCCTGGTGATATCCTCCATGAGGCTGGGCATATTGCTGTCTGCGAGCCAATTTTTAGGCCCCTATTAGATGCTGACTTTTATAAGAATGGCTTGCTTGCGGGCAGAGAGAAACAAACTATGCACGCAGAAGAAATGGCCGCGACAGCTTGGGCTGTTGCTGCAGCGACTCACTTGTCATTACCACTAAGTATTATTTTTCACGATGACTCATACAAAGGCGCTAATAATTCATTAAAACATGCTTTTGAAAATGGGAAAGGCTTTGGATTTCCATTATTACAAGCATGGCAAATGACTTGCCCAAACAAAGGTTACCCTGTAATGGTCAAGTGGATCAGAGACTGTCGCTGGATAGAAACGCTTCCAAATATATAGTTTGCAAAAAACGGATAAACTTTGTTTAAAATAAAAAGGACAATTTAATTTATGAAAATATCCTCAAATAAACATGACTTTTTCCTAAAAAACGGTTTTGTTCACTTTGAAAATGCACTTTCGATAACATTACTTAAAAAATTACAACGTTTTTCAGATAAATTAGAAGCATTAGCACTAGAGAATTTTCACAATGGGCAAGTCAATAATCAATGTTGTATCTCAACAGACTCAGGTTTGCCTCGTCTTTTTCGTTATAACGACTTACTATTCGAGTCACCTGAATTAATAATTGAACTATTAGCTAGCCCACCACTCATCGAAGTTTATAAAGAATTGGTAGGAGATGGCGCAGTCCCCTTGCAATTAGATGTAGCTTATAAATACCCGTACCCACACCCTCATATTACTTGGCATCAGGATGCTCCTCATTCTAGGCAATATCCTTATTTAAATATTGGTATATACCTTGATGACGCTCTTTTAGAAGATGGCTGTTTACGCTACGTACCAAATACCCAGCATAAAGTTTTAGATATTTACGCACTTTCCAATCAATATGGGTGGGATATTCCTAATGTAGTACAACAACCCGCTAAAGCAGGTGACATCATAGTTCATGACATAATGGTTTTACATAGTTCAGGAGTAAAGCGCAGCCAAGGTGCAAGAAGAACACTGTATGTTGAATTAAGGCCAATTTTAGGGATTACCGAAAGTGGAAAACAAACTAAGGAGTGGGCCGAACTGAGAAAACAATGGATGGCACATGTAATTAAAGCGGCAGATCCAAGCAGTATTTCGCAAGCTTGGCATGAATTTTACGGCGAACCTAAATACGATTTAAGTACCTTGGTTAAGCTCATTAAAGCCAAGCCTGAAGCACCCATCCCTTCGATTCATGCCCATAAAAATGTAGTTCATCCAAATTACCCTACTCCCAAGGATTTACGCTAATATCACATATAATTTGAAAATATTCATTTTCTCATTAGGGTCTGTTGACCTTTCAGGACTAAAATTAAACAATCTCTTAAAGGAATATACGTGCTTGATGAACACTTTACGCCAGAACAACGTGCATTGATATGCGCTGATCTAGCTCATTTACGCTTATTAGCTGATTTAAAACTTGCACCATCAAATCCTTACTTTGCAGAAAAACCTTACCCTATTGGCCGCTGTAGAGAAATACGCGATGAGGTATTTACACTACTGCAAACGGAATTACCTACCACTAAAAAACCTGGGCTCAATTTATTAAAAAATCTAATTGTACAAGGTAACTCTTTACAAAAAGCATGGGGCTCACTGCGAGATGAATACTTTCAAAACGCATTGATACTTGGTCCTTGGTATATTGATGTTGCTAACGACACCGTAAATGCCAATAAACCTAGAATAGAGATTTTATCCTTAGCTACCTCAAACTTTACATCAATAAAGGATTTTGATCAGTTTGTAAAAATAGCTCGTCGCTATTGGAAGGTTGAAGTGTATAGAAATGATGTATGCCCAGCGCTTGCACCTTATATGCCGCTACTTTGTGTAGGTGAAAATGGGATAAGTTGGTTGGCAGCAGCTAATGATGAAATGCTCAATGTAGCTATTAATAGCAATTTTGAAGAATCTAAACGTATTTTGAACTCTTTACCCTGCGCGCCCGTAAAAGTCAGAGATCGCTGGAAGAAAGTATTAACCAATTTTAGCCATGATGATTTTTTGTTAAGTGTTGGAGACCCAGTAACGTATTGCATTATGTATGGTCAACACTCGTACCAACCAGATCTGGCAAAACGTGACGCTGCTGTTATTGCATACTTATCTTTACCTAAATGCGTTTAATTAATATTCAATGAAGGCTATTTTTACGTGCTTCAAGTTCCGGTACAAATACGGGTTTAAATAATGGTGACTATTTTAGCCATTAAATTAAGAAATAATAAGCTCAAGTAATATTTCATGCCACAAAGCTAATGAAATAATGCTATGGTTGAGTTATCGATTATGACCTCAAGGAATGGCTCATGAACCAACAAACTGTACATACCTATTTAATGAACAAGCCGTTAGTTAAACTAACCCAGCCTTTTGCTAAAGATGTTGATGTGTATAAAGTAAATCATAAAATGTTTGCCACTCTTGCACTTAGCAATGAGGGTGAAACCGATGAAAATGGCGAACCTATTTGGTGGCTAAACTTAAAGTGCGATCCTGATGAGGCGCAATCATTACGAGATATTTTCCCTGCCGTTATTCCTGGTTATCATATGAATAAACGCCTTTGGAATACCGTGATTTTAGATGGCTCAGTACCACAGGGTGAAATTGAGCGTATGATTGATAACTCGTTTAATTTGGTGGTCGACAACATGCCTGATAAAGATAAAAAGGCCATTGAAGCGTTACTGTAAATAAGCGTCCAGACGCAACTTTTACCAATTCGATTGATTAAGTATTATTGTTGATTATCGAACACAAAAAAGCCGCATAATTTGCGGCTTTTTTAGGTTAACTTAAAACATTAATCTTTCTGTTCAGTCGTCTCATTTTGAGTGTCAGTTGATTTATCATCATCTTGCGCTATCTCAATTTCAGCTTTTTTAGCGGCTGTAGTGTAAAACTTATCGCCCTTGTCAGCCATTGCAAGTAAAGTATCACAAGGTGTAAAAATAGCGTTGCTGTTAGCCAGAGTAGACATATCAGAGCTTATTTTACCTGCGCCTAATTTATCCATGTAGCTAAACGGGCCACCTAGGAATGGTGGGAAACCAATACCAAAAATAGCACCAATATCACCATCACGCGGGCTGGCAATAATACCGTCATCTAAACAGCGAACGGCCTCATTAAGCATTTGTGAGATACAACGCTTAGCAATTTCGTTTTTATTTAAACGTGGAGCTGGGGTTACACCTAGTAGCTCATAGACTGACTCATCAACCTTTTTGCCTTTCTTGTCGTATTCATAAAAACCACGACCCGTTTTACGGCCTAAGCGTTTTGAATCAATCATACGCGAGAAAGCATCTGGGCCTTTAAAACGCTCACCGAGTTCTTTTTCAAGAATTGGCGCGATTTTAGAACCAATATCAATACCGACTTCATCAAGCAGTGCCAACGGCCCTACTGGAAAACCAAACTCGACTAAGGCTGCGTCAATTTTTTCAATTGGCTCACCGGCAAGCATTAAGTTTGCCGCCTCATTCAGGTATGGCGCTAAAATACGGTTTACGTAAAAACCGGCCATGTCTTTTACCACAATTGGCGTTTTACCTTGCTTACGCGCAAAGTTAACTACACGAGCAATCGTTTCTTTTGAGGTGCCTTCGTGAGGAATAATTTCTACCAGTGGCATTTTCTCTACTGGTGAGAAATAATGTAAACCAATTACATTTTCAGGACGCGCTGCTTTAGCTGCAATTTGCGAAATAGGTAATGACGAAGTATTACTTGCGAAAATAGTATTCGCTTGGCAATGCTGCTCTACATCAGCAACCATACCTTGCTTAAGCTCTAAATCTTCAAATACGGCTTCTATCACTAAATCTATGTGTTTAAAACCGCTGTAATCGGTAGTGCCGGTAATGCGGTTCATCGTTAACTGCATATCGGCTTTAGACATAATACGGCGTTTAAGACGCTTATCTAAAATTTTGTATGTGTAGTTCATGGCATTACTTATGCCCTGCTCTGCCACATCTTTAATACGGACCGGCAATTTAGCTTTGACCGCACTCACATGGGCAATACCTGCGCCCATTAAGCCACCACCTAACACGGCAGTTTTACTAATCGCGGGAGCATCATCATTGCGCCATTCTTTTTTCATTTCAGTGGTTGCAAAGAAAATACCGCGCAGCGCTTTAGACTCATCACTCATTACCAATGTGGCAAAACCTTCTGCTTCGGTTTTATACGCTTTCATTTCATCAAGCTCTACGCTTGCACGTACCGCTTTAATAATTGCAAGCGGCGCAGGGTAATGACCACCGGTTTTTTTAAGAACGTTTTCTTTAGCTTTTTTAAAGATAAAGTTACGACCAAATGGGTTTGACTCTAATAGCTGACTGATCTTATCAAGTTTAGGCTCTTTAGCTTGTGGCTTTTTCTTTGCCGCAAACTCTTTGGCCACTTTTAGCAGTACGCTTTGTGGTACACAATCATCCAATACACCGGCTTTTTTAGCTTGTTTAGGACAAATTTGTTTTCCGGTTAGCATCCACTCAAGGGCTTTTTGAATGCCCACGATTTTAGTTAAGCGCTGTGTACCACCACCGCCAGGTAATAAACCTAGTTGTACTTCTGGTAAACCAATTTTAGTTAAATCGCTATCTGTACCTACGCGGTAATCACAGGCTAAAGCAAATTCTAAACCGCCACCAAGCGCTGCGCCATGTATAGCACTAACTGTGGTGTACGGAAGCTTTTTCATATCAAAAAATGCTTGATGGCATAATTCGCTAATAGCTAATGCATCTTCACGCTTTTGCACGCTGTCTAGCATTTTAACATCGGCACCAGCAATAAAGTTATCGCTTTTACCACTAATAAATACCATACCTTTAACTGCGTGCTCTTTAGCTTGTGCTAATAATGCTTTTAAATCATCAGCAAAGCTATCTCGCAGGGTATTCATTTTCTCACCCGGCACATCAATGGTCACTACGGCTATTTTGTTATCATCAACCGTTAAATTAAATACTGAATCTGTCATTACGCACTCTCCAATACAAAGGCTGCACCTAAACCACCCGCAGCACAGGCAGTCGTTAACGCTAAACCACCGCCACGACGCTTAAGCTCGTATAAACTTTGTGTAATTAAACGCGCGCCGGTTGCCGCAAATGGATGACCATATGCAAGCGAGCCGCCGTTCACGTTAAACTTATCCATGTTAATTTCACCTATGGCTTTATTACGCCCTAAGTGCTCTTGTGCAAATTTATCTGAAGCAAACATTTTCATATTCGCTAAGGTTTGCGATGCAAACGCTTCGTGCATTTCAATTAGATCTAAATCGGCTAACGTAATACCTGCTCTATCAAGTGCGATAGGCGTTGAGTGAGCCGGCCCCATTAGCATGTCTTTTTCTACGCCAATCGCTGAAAACGCAAAACTGCGTACGTAGCCTAAAATTTCGTAACCCAATGCTTTTGCTTTGCTTTCGCTCATCATTAACACTGCGGCTGCGCCATCGGTTAATGGGGTTGCATTGGCTGCAGTGACTGAGCCGTGTTGACGGTCAAATACCGGCTTAAGCTTGGCATAACCTTCAACCGTTGAGTTTTTACGAATATTGTTATCTTCTTCAATAAAGCTTTTATAAGGCGGTAAATGAGCCGTCATTACTTCATCTTTAAGCTTGCCATCAGCCCAGGCTTGAGTTGCCAGTGAGTGAGAACGATGCGCTAAGGCATCTTGATCTTCACGGCTAATGTTATGGGTTTTAGCCATTTGCTCGGCTGTTTGTCCCATTGATAAACCCGTTGAGTACTCAGCAACCGCTGGCGGCACTGGCAATAAATCTTTTAAACGTAGTTTTGAGAATATTTTTAAACGCTGACCAAGCGTACGTGCTTTGTTTAAATCAACTAAGCTACCCGCTAATTTTTTACTTACACCAATTGGCAATACAGATGATGAATCGGCACCACCGGCAATACCTACGCTTACAGAGCCTGCCATAATTGATTCGGCAACGTTTGCTATCGCTTGAAAACTCGTCGCACAAGCACGCGATACAGAGTACGCATCAACCGATACTGGCATCCCAGTACCCAATACAATTTCACGCGCAATATTTGGCGCTTCTGGCATTTGTACTACTTGCCCAAAAACCAATTGATCGATTTCTGACTTGTCGAAATTTAATCGCTCAAGCATTTCATTAACTACTAACTTACCCATATCCAACGCTGGTACATGGTGGAACGCAGTCGCTTGCTTAGCAAAAGGAGTACGTAAGCCGCTTACGATGGCAATACGGTCGCCTTTTGGTGTTTTAAGTATGTTTTGCTCAGACATTTATTATTCTCTCCCGCTGACAGGTCAGACCTGTATGTTTTCTCCGATTCTAAACAACCCGTGTGATAAAGCCAATAGATAAAGGTAAATTAATACAAAAGCGCCATTGTAAATCACTACATACATTGTATGAGGGTAATACAATAGGCTTTTTTAGCTGGTTTTACAAAGTTTTATGTTAGGCTAAAAAATCGTTAAAAAATAACGAACTATTTTTAAAAAATCAGTCTAACTCTTGAGTTATCCACTTATAAACCTTATAACTAGCTCAGTATTTGTTACCTAACCAATTTAGGTATTATTTAAGCTGACGAGGACAGTCCACTTATTATGGCAGCTAACGCATTTTCACAATTAAAAACGTATTTAGACACCCAAATTATTGGCCAGCCTGCGCTCACTCAAGCACTATTAATTGCTATTTTAGCCGATGGTCATTTATTAGTTGAAGGCCCACCGGGGCTTGCAAAAACACGCGCTGTTAATGCCTTAGCAAAAGGTATTGAAGGCTCGTTTCAGCGTGTTCAGTTTACCCCAGATTTATTACCAGCCGATGTGACCGGCACCGATATTTATCGCCAACAAACCAGTGAGTTTGTGTTTGAAAAAGGCCCTTTATTTCATAACCTTATTTTAGCGGACGAAATAAACCGAGCACCAGCAAAAGTACAATCGGCTCTACTAGAAGCAATGGCCGAGCGCCAAGTCACGGTGGGCAAAAACACCTATCCACTCAGTGACCTGTTTTTAGTGATGGCAACACAAAATCCGCTTGAGCAAGAAGGTACTTACCCGCTACCAGAAGCACAATTAGACCGTTTCTTAATGCACCTAAGTATTAATTACCCAGGTGCTGAGCATGAGCTTGATATTTTACGTTTGACCCGTGGTGAAGCACTTAATGATGAAGCCCCAGTGCTTGAGCAAATTTCACAACCCGATTTGTTTGCTGCGCGAAAAGCAATTTTAGGTCTGTATTTGGCCGAGCCATTAGAGCAGTACCTAGTTCAGTTGATTATTGCTACTCGAGAAGGCGCAAACTTAGATGAGCAACTTGGCCGCTGGATTGAATACGGCGCCAGCCCACGTGCCACGATTGCTTTGGATAAGTGTGCCCGCGCTCATGCGTGGCTAAGTGGCCGTGATTTTGTATCACCTGACGATATACAAGCTGTTGTGCATAATGTATTACGCCATCGCATTATTCTAAGTTACGAAGCACAGGCCGATGGTATTACTAAAGATCAGGTCATTAGCCGTATTGTTGAACTAGTTGCTGTACCTTAAGTTATGCAAACACACGTTGATTCTCAGGCATGGCTTAAATTAAGCCATAGCCACGGTGTTAATTTATCGCTTAAAGAGCTGATGTATTATAAAGCAAAAGCGCAACTGCTTGAGCTGGCACCTAAAGTTAGAATAAAAAACACCTTAGCAGGGCAATACCTTGCGCCCCACAAAGGCCGAGGTATGGAATTTGCCGAAGTGCGTCACTATCAAAACGGTGACGATATACGCTCTATTGATTGGCGCGTTACCGCGCGCACAGGCGAAACCCACACTAAACTTTTTCAAGAGGAAAAAGAGCGCCCGGTATTTGTGTTTACTGACTTTTCAAACTCAATGCTATTTGGCTCGCAATTACTGTTAAAATCGGTGCAAGCAGCACATATTAGCGCCTTAGTTGCGTGGTCAGCGTGTCAGCGTAGCGACAGAATTGGCGGTATTGTGTTTAATCAGCACTCGCATTTAGAGCTAAAACCCAGCGCTCGTGAAAAAGCGGTATTAAAACTATGCCATAATTTATGCGATGCGCATCAGCTGGCTCTTGAGAACATTGATAAGCCGGCCGCGAATAATTTTAGCGATAACCTCAAACGTTTAAATCACTTAGCTAAGCCCGGTAGTTTGGTTTATATCGTGTCTGATTTTAACGCCTTGGATGACGCCAGCTTCAAGCAACTGGAACTTTTGGCGCGTCATTGCGAACTGATTGGGTGTCATATTAGCGACCCCTTTGAACATCAATTACCTGCTTTTAAACAAACGGTAACCGTCAGTGCTAATAATCAGCAATTTGCCCTGCCCTTAATGGACAAGAGCTTTAGACAACGATTTGCCAAAAATGCCGAGCACGCATTTAGCGCGCGCATTAATCGCTTAACAAAGTCTGGACTCACCCTATTATCATTTGATGCAGCCACTGCGCTGGAACTGCAATTAGTGAGAAAATAAATCATGCAAACCTCTCCACTTGATGGTCTACACGATATTATTGCTCCCACCCAAGTCGACTGGTGGCCACTCGCTCCTGCTTGGTGGGTTGTTATTGCAATTGCTGTGTGTTTATTGTGTAGCTTAATTGTCATAATTTATAAAAATTATCGCTTTAAAAAGCCAAAACGTGATGCCATTGCATTAGCTAATCAACAACAGTCAGCGCAGCAATTGCATGTCATTTTAAAGCGTTTAGTGATCACCTATTACGATCCGCGTTTGGCCGCGCAGTCAACAACGCATTGGTGCAACACATTAAACCAACTTTCAGCTATTGGCTTTACAGAAGAAGAAATTTTAAGCCTATATAACGCTAATCAAACACAGGCAGCACTTAGTGATAAATTTCGCCAAGCCATTAAACAATTTAAACTAAAGGAGCCGCTGCATGTTTGAATTTAGCTGGCCATGGCTGTTTTTATTACTGCCGCTACCTTTAATATTGTTACTATTAAAACCCGCCGCCAATGATGCCAAAACGCGTCTGCGCATTCCAAGTTTTGCATCACATAATTTAAGCAATCAAAGCATAGAGCCAAGTGCGCGTAAATTGAATATTATCGAGTGGTTGCTGTGGTTATTATTAGTGACCGCATCAGCAAATCCAACGTGGTTAGATGAGCCCATATCGCTACCTAATGAAGGTCGCGATATAATGCTCGCTGTGGATTTGTCAGGGTCAATGACCGAACAAGACATGGCTTACAATGGCCAATATGTTGACCGTTTAACCATGGTTAAAGCAGTGCTAAGTGACTTTATAGAGCAGCGCCAAGGCGACAGACTCGGCCTTATATTGTTTGGTGATACCGCTTTTTTACAAACCCCATTGACGCGTGATGTGAAAACCGTCAGTAAAATGCTCTCTGAGGCGCAAATTGGTTTAGTAGGACGTGCCACGGCGATTGGTGACGCTTTAGGTTTATCGGTAAAACGCTTTGCCAGTAAAAAAGAAAGTAACCGTATTGTGGTGTTGCTTACAGATGGACAAAACACCGCAGGAAATTTAAACCCAGAAGATGCGCTGCTACTTGCCCGTGAAGAAGGTATAAAAGTGTACACCATCGGAGTCGGTTCAGATAACCCGCGCGGCTTTAGTTTATTTAATATGGGCTCTGGGGGCAGTAACCTAGATGAGGGCTTATTGAAAAAAATTGCTGAGCAAACAGGCGGTCTGTATTTTAGAGCAAAAGATGTCGCTGGCCTGCAACAGATTTACGCTGAGCTTGATAAGCTTGAACCAATTAGTGCCGATGAGCAAACCTTTCGCCCACAAACAGCCTTGTTCTATTATCCGTTATTACTGGCCATTTTACTCATAAGTGCAATGGCATTGATAAAAACGGTGCGCGCAATGAAGGAGCCAAACTAATGGATTTTGAATTTATTCGTCCTACTATTTTATGGCTGTTACTCCCTGCCTCAGGGTTATTTTTTATCGCCTTACTAAAACATAAAAAAACCCAGTCAGCGCCACTTATTGCGCCGCACTTGGCACCATTTGTAATGAGTGAATCAAACAATAAAGCTCGCCAGCCGCTGTGGCTGGTTGCGTTATTTTGCAATTTAGCGATTATATTTAGTGCAGGGCCAAGCTTTGAAGAGAAACAAGTACCCGTGTTTCAAAGTAAAAGTGCCCGCGTTATTGTCATGGATATGTCCTACTCTATGTATAGCACCGACATTGCTCCCAATCGATTAATGCAATCACGTTTTAAAGCCCTCGATATGGTTGAGCTATTCAAAGAAGGCGATACCGCGTTAGTGGCTTACGCAGGCACTGCCTATACCATTTCACCACTGACCAACGACGCTAAGACTCTTGCCAACCTTATTCCTAGTTTAAGCCCTGAAATTATGCCAGATAAAGGCTCAAACGTACTCGCTGGCTTAGATATGGCACAAGAGCTACTAAGCCAAGCCGGCTACCTCGATGGCGATATTATTTTGATCACCGATGGTATTGAGCAACAACAGCAAAGCGATGTAAGCCGTTTTACCAACAGTAGTCAATATCGACTTAATATTTACGGCGTAGGCACCGCACAAGGAGCCCCTATAAAGTTACCTGAAGGCGGGTTTTTAAAAGATAATTATGGTCAAATTGTGGTGCCAACCCTCAATGCATCTTTACTTGAAGGACTTGCAAAAAATAGCGGTGGTCAGTTTGCCGATTATCAGCCAAGCAATAGCGATATTGCCGTTTTTTCACCGCAAGCCAACAGTGAAGTATTAAAAAGTGAAAAACCAAATTTAGCCTTATGGCGAATTGACGCCGGTATTTATGGTTTGCTTATTTTACTGCCTTTAGCTTTGTATTTATTTAGACGATCTGCATTAGTTAGCGCAGTACTATTACTTAGCTTTTTACCTCAACAAAATGCGCATGCCGCAGAGCTGCCAACCCTGTTTAAAAATACGGATCAACGGGCATTAGAGGCATACAACAACAAAGAGTATCAACAAGCAGCTCAGGCTCGCTCAAGCGCTCTCAAAGGGGCTGCACTTTATCAGCAAGGGCAATTTGATGCTGCCTTAAATGAGTTTAGCCAAGATAAGTCAGCAACCGGTTATTATAACTATGGCAACGCCTTGGCTAAAGCAGGACAATTAGAGGCTGCCATTGACGCGTATAAACAAGCGCAAGTAAAGCAAGATAACTTTAGTGAAGCCGCTGAGAATCAAGCGCTTGTTGAGCAGTTACTGAATCAACAGCAAGACCAAGAAAATCAGCAAGGCAATGATTCGCAAAATCAAGATAAGCAAAGTCAAGATGATGCAGATAAATCAAAACAAGATCAGCAAAAAAATGGCGAGAAAAACAAAGCAGATAAAAGCGAAGAGGACAGCCAAAATAGTGAGCAACAGCAATCAGATCAGTCCTCTGAACAATCAAAAGATCAACAAGGACAATCTGGTGAGCAATCAGACAAACAGAATGAGCCTGACATGCAAGCTCAGTCACAAAGCCAACAAAATGAAAATAAAGACGAGAATACACCGCAGCAAGATGAGCCTCAAAATCAACCTAATGAAATGAGTGAGCAACCGCCCTCTGATGAGCAAAAACAGCAGGCACAGCAACAAGCCATGCAGGCACAAGCCGCTGAGCTCACTAATGAAGAAAAAGAAAAAGCACAGCAACTAAATCAGTTATTAAGAAAAGTGCCCGACGATCCCGCTATTTTATTAAGAAACAAAATGCAATTAGAAGCCCAAAAAAGACAATATCAACGTCGTCCAACAGGAGTAGAAAAATCATGGTAATGCGATTATTTTGCTGTTTATTGCTATTAACTGCCATGCCATTAATGGCCGCCACCACTTTGGAGGCAAGCGTTGATAAAAACCCAGTATTAGCGGGTGAATTTTTTATGCTTAATATTAGCATTGATGATTCAATAAAAGGGCAACAACCCGACACCTCAGCATTATTAAAAGATTTTGTAGTCGGCCCTATGAGCTTAAGTAGCCGCACTAACATTATTAATGGCAGTATAAAAAAACAAACCTCTTGGTCTGTTAAACTAATGACCCGCAAGGCGGGTGAATACACCATTCCCAGTTTTAGTGTTGCAGGGCTAAACTCGCAACCAATTAGCTTATCGGTTAAAGAGCGCAGCAGCGACGCAGATAAAAATAACGATATATTTTTAAAAACCTCGCTCTCAAACAACAGCTTATTTGTACAAGAGGCTGGCGTTTACACCATTAAGCTTTACTTAGCCAAAGAGCTTCTTGATGGCAGCTTAAGTGCGCCAAGTATGGAAGATGCCCAACTTACCCAACTCGGTAAACAAAGCGAAGATTATGAACTGGTTAACGGTAAACGTTATTTAGTGATCACCCGTAATTATTTAATTCAGCCCCAAAAAAGTGGCGCCTACACTATTGCAGCTCCCGTTTTTCAGGGGCGTATTCAGCAAAACTATCGTCAATTGGAAGTGTCAGCGCTTGGCGATGAGCAGCAAATTGAAATTAAACCTATCCCTGAAAACTATCAAGGAGACTGGTTACCCAGTGAACTGGTGAGCTTAACCGAGCAATGGCAGCCAGAGGATAATACCGTTGAAGCCGGTACGCCGATAACACGTACAATTATGCTCACCGCGCTAGGGGTGACTAAAGAGCAGTTACCCGAAATTGATATGCCTACTATTAATGGTATTCGCAGCTACCCTGATGAAAAAGAAACCAATAATGCGGTACGTGATGGTCGAGTGGTATCACAGCAAAGCGCCTCATTTGCGCTATTGCCACAAACACCTGGCACTTACACATTGCCTGAAATTAGCTTGCCTTGGTATAACACCAAAATAAATCGAATTAGTTATGCGACCTTACCTGAGCGTACTATTACAGTAACACCCAGTACAACAGCGCCAGTGCAAACGCTTAATCCGCCAGCTGAAAACAACCTAAATAACACTATGGCAGAGTCAACGAAGCAAGCAGTTACAGTGCAACAGCAAACTGCCACACCACTGTGGCTAATTATTGTGGCCGCGCTTGGTTATGTTTTATGGATTGCGACGCTGATTTTTTACTTTAATAAACGCCCAGCTAAAGAAGTGCAACAAGCGGCTCAAACAACTAATAAAACAAATCAACAACCATCTTTAAAAGCCCTGCTGGTATTAGCTAAAAGCCATGACGAAAAAGCATTTTACGATGCGCTTAATCAGTATGCGCTAACCCTTACAGGTAAAAAGGTAGGGGCGCTATCCCATTTATGCGCTATGATAAACAACCCAGAGTTCACCGCGCAGGTAAACAATTTACAAGCACAGTTGTACAGTAAGCAAACGGCTAGCGCCAATTTTGACGCTATAGTTAGCATGTTAAAGGCACATCAATCGCAAACAGCTAAGCCTTCATCACCTGCGTTAAAAGAGCTGTATTCTTGATCTCAATTGTATTTTGCTTTTTTGACCTATAATAATTTTAACTAAAAAGTGCTTATGTTTGGAAATAAAAAATCGAATGATCGGGTCTTACTAAATATGGCTGAAAAACAACAACGCTACGAAGCCCTGGTTCACGTTTATCATAAGGAACTCTATCGCTTCGCTTACTGGTTATGTAACGATCCGAATATTGCAGATGACTTAGTGCAAGAAACCTTTTTACGTGCTTGGCGCTCGCTTGACTCGTTACTCGATCAAAAAGCAGCTAAGCCATGGTTGCTAACAATTTTAAGACGCGAAAATGCGAGGCGCTTTGAGCGCAAGCAATTTGATTACAGTGATGTAGATAACGACACGCTAGTGGATCAAACCAGTCATTCTTTAGATGATGAAATGGAGCAAACCGTTATTCAACGGCAAATTTCGTTGTTGGCCGATGAATACAAAGAGCCGCTACTATTACAAGTGGTTATGGGCTGCTCTGGGGATGAAATTGCAGACATACTCGATTTAAACAAAAATACGGTTATGACACGTTTATTTCGAGCAAAAAATCAACTTAAAGAGGCACTAAGCCGTGATGATGAACAACTTAAAGGGGCATCAAAATAATGGATGAACTTGAGTTTCGTCGCCGCACGATTGCACAGCCAAACGAGCTAGACAAAGAACTACTGGAATTTGCAAACAGCAGTCCCGATAGACAACAATTTTTAAATGAAAACAAAACATTTGATAAGCAACTCAATGATGCGCTTGATATTCCTGTGCCTGACAACCTTGCTGAACGGATTATTTTAAACACCTCGTTAAAAGAAAAAGCCAGAAAAGATGAGCTTGAACAAAAAGACAACGTTATTGATTCACGCTCACGCTTTAAGTTTGACCGTGTATATTTGGCGTTCGCTGCTTCATTTGTGATTGCGGTAAGTGCGTTTATGTTTAGCACAGAGCAAAACTTGAATCATGCGGCTGGCGAGCATGCATTGGCGCATGTTTATCATGAACTTAACGCGTTAAATAAAACTCAACCTATCAGCTTACAAACAGTCAATGAAAAGCTGGCTTTACTTGGCGGTCAACTTAATGATTTACCTGGGAAAGTTACTTATGTTAACTTTTGCGATTTTCAAGGCGAGAAAGGCATCCATTTAGTGTTTGAATCGGACTTTGGCCCTATGACCGTGTTTATTGTCCCTAGTGATAACAAAGTCTTTGAAATTGGCTCGGGTGACTTTAGTGACTCTCGCTATGTAGGCCATATAAGCCGAGGAAAACAAGCTGATACTGTACTAATAGCTAGCCTAGGCTCACCGGTTGATATGTATAATGAACGTATTGCAGGCGCTATTCGCTGGCTGTAATACCAATTTGTATAAATATTTGAACAATTTAACGAGTTAAACTCCCTTATATCTAAGCAGATTGATATAAGGGGATGGGTATTACAAACAATAAAAAAACCGCAACGAGTGTGCGGTTTTTTTATTGCTAATAAGCTAAAACTTATTATTGGTTACTTACATACATCAGCAACAGCGTTAGCAAAGTAATCGATGTTTGCTTGACTAATTCCCGCTACGTTTACACGGCTAGAGCCCACAATATAAATACCGTAGTCTTTTTGTAGACGCTCGATTTGCTCTTTATTAATACCTAAGAAAGAGAACATACCGTGTTGGCGGTCTATAAATGAGAAGTCTTGAGCAATGTCTTTGGCTGCAAGGCTGTCTTTAATTAAACTACGTAAACCATTAATACGGTTACGCATTTCATCAAGTTCACTGTGCCATAACTGCGTTAACTCTGTGCTGCTTAAAATGGTGTTTACAATGTCTGCACCGTGCGCTGGCGGCATAGAATAAATGCTACGTACCACACTTAATAATACCGAGTTTGAAATATCAGCGGTTGCACTGTCTTTTGCAATAATTGAACACGCACCAATACGCTCACGGTATAAGCCAAAGTTTTTAGAACATGATGAACAAATGATCAACTCTTCAACCGCATTGGCTAAAATACGTAAACCATTGGCATCTTCTTCTAAAGAAGAACCAAAACCTTGGTATGCAATATCAATTAATGGCGTAAAGCCCACATCTTTTGCAAGTTCAGCAATAGTATTCCATTGTGTTTCGTTTAAATCCATACCACTTGGGTTGTGACAACATGCATGTAATAACACAACATCGCCCTTAGGCACCTGTGTTAATGTTTCAACCATTTCATCAAACAATAAATCTTTGTTTTCGTAGTCGTAGTATGGGTATTCTTTAACAGTTAAGCCTGCAGCTTCAAATAAGCTAATGTGGTTAGCCCACGTTGGGTTAGTAACCCATACAGTTGCGCCTGGGTTACAACGTACAATAAATTCTGCTGCAACACGAAGTGCGCCTGTACCACCAGGTGCTTGTGCTGTGCGTACGCGATTAGCTAATAATGCCGGGTGCTCACCAAGAAGAAGATTTTCCATTTGTTGACAGTAATCTAAGTTACCAGCAAGACCAATGTAAGATTTGCTCATTTCATTTTCTAAACGAAACGCTTCTGCTTTTTTTACTGATTTTAATACCGGGGTATTCCCCTGCTCGTCTTTATATACACCAACCCCTAAGTCAATCTTATTAGGGTTAGTATCTTGCTTATAGGCCGCCATAAGGCCAAGAATAGGGTCTGTTGGTAATGGTTTTAATACTGAGAACATTGACTATCTCTTCGTTATTTAGGGGTTAGCTGTTGCGCTAAGCTTAACATAAAAACTCACTCGATTGACCAGTGTTATTTACACTAAAAAGTGAGGAATTTTAATACAGCATGCAATTAATAACGCGAGTGTCGCATTATCAAAAAAATCCGTGCTAAAGGCTTCGCCATCGACAATGCCAATGCACTGCTTTTGCGCATTAAATAGTGGTAAACAGGCCTCTGCTTTTACTTTCGGATCGCAGGTGTAATACTCACCACCCGCGGCTAAATATTGCTCAACATTATTAATGACACGTCCTTTACCACTGAGTGCCACTTGCACATTATTACTGCCGGTTGCAAATTCAGCGGTGAGCGGAAATAAAGGGCGACTCGGTGCACCAAAATAAGCGAGCTTTAATAACTGCTCGCCTTCAGGGGTGGCCGTATTTTGATAGATGCCATACCAATCTAACTGGGTGTTTTCGATTACATAGTCAACAATCAACTGAAGTTGCGCTAACTTTGCCGTTGTTTGCGTATTTTGGCTAACGTAATCGTTTAAATTAAACGGCTCATCTTGCAAGTAGCCGAATAAACTACATGCGCCACCTTCACCGAGTTCTGGAATTTGATACTGCCAACGCACGGCCGGTGCAGCATTGCTATTTAAGTACTGCTCAAGCTTTTCTAGCTCAGCATTAATTAACTGTTGCTCTACATTAAGCTGAGCTTGCTCTAAATAAGAATTTATCATTTGGCCATCCATACATCTATAATGCCGAAATAGTAGCATGGATATTTTTATAGCGCTAGCCAATTTAAAGCGCTTTTTAAAATCCTTAAGCACTTTTATTCATAAGCACTATTGCGGTACTTAAACAGAGGATGTTTATCTTTGCGGGATTAAAAGGTGTTCAGCTTAGGCGCAAAAATTACGCCTTTGCGTCACAAATTTGTTATTATTTAGCCCAATATTAGATTCAATCTTAGATAGGTTAATTATGAGTGATAATCACTTAGTGTATTCAACAGCAACAGGGCGAATTGACCAGCCAAAGCCAGAAAAAGAACTGGATGTAAAACTATTTAAAGACGGGTCTATTCGCATAGAGCGTCAAACCAAAGGTCGAAAAGGTAAAGGCGTAATGCTAGTTGTAGGATTAGATCCCCAACAGCACGATTTAAAAAAGTTAGCAAAAACAATAAAAAGTAAGATGGGCCAAGGTGGCGCAGTAAAAGAAGGAGTTATTGAAGTACAAGGTGATGATCGCGATAAGTTAAAGGCGATTTTAGAAGGATTAAAGTTTAAGGTAAAAATTGCGGGTGGTTAACCCGCAACTTTTGTTCTATTCAGGGACTTTTAACGCAGCTAATTGATCAAACAACACAGGGATATCGGCTTCGGCAACGGGCTTACTAAAGTAATAGCCTTGCACAATAAAACAATTATTATTTTGTAAAAATTCAACTTGCTCTATTGTTTCAACCCCTTCAGCAACCACATCAAGCTTGAGCTTTTGTGCCATCGCAATAATCGCAGCGGTGATCTCCATATCATTATCATCTTCAGGGATATCTTTAACAAACGAGCGGTCAATTTTAAGAATATCGACAGGAAAACGTTTAAGGTAACTCAACGAAGAATAGCCTGTACCAAAATCGTCAATGGAAATTGAAATACCCAGCTTTTTCAATTGATGTAACTGATCAATAGCCGCCTCAACATTACCCATTAGCATGCTCTCAGTCAGTTCAAGGTGCAGGCTTTTAGCATTAATTTGCGTCTCTATGATTATTTTTTTCAGCATAGGTACTAAGCTTGCGTCTTTAAACTGCCTTGCTGACAGGTTTATCGACATGTTGCTCGCTCTACCTTGTTGCTCTAGTCGTTTAGTGAACTCACATGCTTGTTGTAACACCCACTTACCAAGTTCCACAATTAAACCCGTTGCCTCCGCAATAGGAATAAATTTAGTAGGTGGAATGAACCCCTGCGTAGGATGGAACCAGCGAAGCAATGCTTCATATCCCACTACACTATTATCGCGACAATCAACTTGTGGCTGATAATGCAGTGTGAGTTGCTTTTCTTTAATTGCATGGCGCAACTCATTTTCAAGGAATAATCGCTCATTAGCGGCTGCATTTAGATCTTGGCTATAAAAGTGGAACGTATTACGCCCTTTCGCTTTTGCTTCATACATGGCTAAATCGGCATGTTTTAATAACTGATCTTCTTCTAAGCTATCAAATGGCGCCAAGGTAATACCAATACTGGCACTAACAATGACTTCGTTACTACCTAATTTTATTGGCTGATTTAACGTTTTTTGAATGGTGTCAGCGACTTCCGATGCTTCTTTTTGATGCTCAATACCACTGAGTAATACCGCAAACTCATCACCGCCTAAACGGGCTATAGTATCTTCTGCTCGTAAGCGCTGCTTTAAGCGCGTTGCCACTTCAACCAATAGTTGATCGCCTGCATCATGACCTAAAGTATCGTTAATACGCTTAAATTCATCCAAATCAAAATAAAATAAAGCAAACGAGTAACGCCCTCTTTCAGCAAGCGCCATCGACTTTCTAAGCTGCATTCTAAAGAATGTACGATTAGCAAGCCCGGTTAATGTGTCGAAGTAAGCGAGCTGTTCCATTTTGCGTTGGCTTTCTTTTACAAATGAAATATCTTGCGCTGAAGCAACGTAACTGGTGATTTTTCCACCATCTTCACGAATAGGTGACACACTCAGCGATACCCATATGGGTGGCTTGTTTTGCGCTTCAATAAGGGTATCCCCTCGCCAGTAATTACGGTTGCGCAAATCAATATCAATGTCCTCTACCAGCATGGTCATTTCATTAGCAATAATAGTCAGAAGTGGCTGGCGCAGGAAATCACTTTCTGCAAAGTCGGTCATTTCCAGCATTTTTGGATTAACATATTCAATCACAAAGTTTTCATCAGTGATCACCACACCCGTGCCCGAGAAGGCAACCGCTTTAGACAAGCGATTTGCAGCCTTTTCTGCAATTTCTTTTTCTATTATGCGCTGGTTTAAGCCATCGATGAGTTTGCGGATTTCAATGGTCATATCTTTGAATGAACCATTAAGCGTGCCAATTTCATCTTTATTTTCTTTTGGAAAATCAATTTCTAACTGGCCTTTACCAAAGTTAGTAACCGCATAAACCAGTGAATGTAGGCGTCTTAAAACTAGTTGATAAAGTGCTTGGTGTAATAACAAAGCAACTAAAATGGCATACAGAATAAACAAGCCAAAAAACTTCAGTTTTAAGTCTTTCAGTGCCGATAGTGTAGAAGAGCGCTTTTTATATACGCCCACGTACCAATTTACACCTTCAACTTTATGGATATTTATAATGTAGTCTTCACCATTTAATGAAAACGAGTCGGCATATTCCGGCAATTGTATTTGCCCTGCATTATCAATAACTCGCTTTAGCTCAGGAGAAATAAAATCGCCAGGTAGCAACTTTTTTCCCGCCTCTCCGTATTGTGTATAACTATCGGCTCCTAAATTAGGGTGCGCCAATAGCTGCCCTTGCTTATCGAACACCACTAAATGTTTTTCTTTTCCGCCGACGGGCAATTGCGATATGAGAGAGTCGAGAGAAATATCACTACCCGTAACTCCTAAAAACTCATCATTTTTATAAATAGGTACAATTAAACTAACGACCCACTTATTCCAAACGCCATCGTAATACACTCGTGACCACAGCGGCTCGCGTTGTGGGTTTGTTAACGATTTTGCGTAATTAAAACTTTTGCTTTGATTAAAGGTGTAATCTCCGGGGACATTAAGTGCCCAATTTGGTGGCGCAACACGGATAAAATTATCTTTGGTGATCAGGTAAAAATTATAAAAATCTTGAATTAACGTGGGGGAAATCACTTTCCAAAGCGATTCAGAATCTGCAATTAACTGTTTATAAAAAGGAGAATAAGCATTTTCGGGAATGAACGCCGCAGATAAGCCATCGGCAGATGCGCTGCGCACTGAACCATCATTGGTGACTTGCATAGTCGGGGCATTGTTATTCTTAAATGATAATTGCCCCTCAAATAACTGCTCGCTAACAACAATATTAGCTTGCTCAGCTATTTTAACTTTGGTCGCTATCAAATTATTAAACTGGTTTATTAATAATTCATTTGATTGCTTTAATACCTCATGCTCTTCAAATACAAGCTGTTTCTCTTCTGATTTGAGCATTAAAGCAGCCGCACAAATACCTGCAACTAAACAAATGCCAGAGATCAACAGTGATAACTTGACACTGAGTGAGTTTATTCCAAATCGAGATGGAGGGCGTCGATACACAAAAGGCCAACCTTATTTATAATTATTATTTTTGCGAGTAGTAGAAATATACCAGATCTCAAATCAGAATTATAAATTATTTGTAAAGTTTTTAAAAAACAATATGTTTTGTATATATATCAGGTAAAAAACCTATTTAATATAAGTGCTTGTTGACATTAGAGGTTACTCTTCATACATTAAGGGCATGAATATAAAATACTCACTTACTTTCTTATCTTTTTTTAGCTTCTTTATATAGAAGAGGCTTCCCTGTTTGTGAGATAAAATCAATCGAATAGTAAAGCCTCCCAACTGGGAGGCTTTTTTGTTTACGCTGTTAAATACAGTGACATTTTTGGAATGAGGAAAACCAAATGAGCAATGATGTTTTAGACACGCTTAGGCACGATATAAATGAAATCGATTCTGACCTACTTGTGTTATTAGCGAAGCGACGCCGTATTAGCCATGGTGTTGTTGAATATAAGATAGCGAATAATAAACCAATTCGTGATGAAGCACGTGAATTAGCATTACTCGAAAAATTAATCGGTTATGGTAAATCTCTTGGTTTAGATGCCTACTATGTAAATAATGTTTTTCAAACCATATTAGAAGACTCAGTATTACATCAACAAGCTATGCTGCAAAAAAACCTCAACCCTGATGCGCTAAGTGAAACCCATCGGGTAACCTATTTAGGCGGACAAGGATCTTACAGTCAACTTGCGTGTCATAAGTACTTTAGTCGCCGACCAGGCAAATTAATTGAAATTGGCTGTAGTTCTTTTGATGAGATCACCGGTAAAGTAGAAAATGGCCAAGCCGACTTTGGCTTGTTACCGATTGAAAATACCAGCTCAGGCAGTATTAATGAAGTATTTGATTTACTCCAGCACGCGCAAGTCTCTATTGTCGGCGAAGTCACTCACAGCGTAGAGCATTGTTTATTAGCCGCCCCAGACACAGAACTTAACCAATTAACCAAAGTGTTTGCTCACCCGCAACCGTTTGCTCAATGTAGCCGTTTTTTACAAGGGCTTGGCGATTTGCAGCATGAGACCTGCGATTCAACATCGAGTGCATTAAAATCAGCACTTGAAACACCTAACAGTGCGGCTATTGGCTCTGCACAAGCAGGTAAAAATGTAGGGCTTGAAGTCATTAAGGCCAATCTTGCTAATCAAAAAGAAAACCATAGTCGCTTCATTGTGGTTGCACGTAAACCGCTACATGTATCTAAACAAATCCCCACTAAAACCAGTTTAATTATGGCAACTAAGCAGCAAGCAGGCTCACTCGCCGATGCGCTGATGATTTTTAAACAGCATAATATAAATCTAGTAAAATTAGAGTCTCGTCCTGTACCAGGAAATCCATGGGAAGAAGTATTCTATGTAGATTTAGAAGCGAACCTTGCTGATAGCCAAGTGAAACATGCGTTAGAAGAGCTTAAAGAGCATACCCAGTACGTACGCATATTAGGCTGTTATCAAAGCGAATCACTGCAAGCTGTGAGCGTACAAAGCTAGTCTAAAGCAACATTAAAAAAGGGCCTGCGGGCCCTTTTTTAGTTTTAATTAATCTGTCACGTTTAATCGAGTACTTTGGCGTCGTTCGCTTTATTTAATAAACTGCGACTTTGTGTCAAAAAGTGCGCTGTGGAGTCAGAAAAGTAGGCTTTTGCATCAGCAAAGGCATCGATTAAGGCTGGCTTATCCCCTGCTTTTAACTTTTTAAGCGTCTCTGAGAACAAACACTGATACTGCGCTAATAAGCTTTCTACATTATCAAATTGCGCCAGCATAATATCAGTATACAACTCTGGCGATTGCGCAAAGAGACGACCGACCATCATCAGCTCTAACTGATAAATAGGTGATGAGCAACTACGCAGCTCTGCCAGTGTATGTCCTTGTTTTGCTAAAAACTGACCGTACACAAAGGTGGTTAAATGGCGCATAACCTGAATGATTTGCATCGCTTCATCGTGTTTTTTAGCATCAAGTTCTACTAACTGACAGCCCCAAATTTGTAGCTGCTTTAATAAACCTTGTGCCATTTCAGGATTACGCCCTTCACATACCACCACAGTTTGTTTCACCCAATGAGAAATATCAGGACCAAACATGGGGTGTAAGCCAACAACAGCGCCATTGTGAACTTTTTTGAGCACATTTAACGGCGCTTGTTTAACCGATGTAATATCAACCAGCAAACAATCATCATCGAGTTTAGGTAACGCGTTAACAACCGTTTCGAGGGCATTAATTGGCACACTGATCATCACCAGTTTTGCGCCTTTTAAAATCTCTGCTGCCTGTGATTGCTGGGCTTTATCTAAAACTTTAACTTCGTAACCCGAGCGCTGAAATTGTTTTGCAAATAGCTGCCCCATTGCCCCTTCACCACCAACAATGACAATCGGAGATAGTTGTGAGTCGGCACAAGCTAATTTGGCCTGTTGATTTTGATAAGCTTCACGCATCATGCGCCTGAGAATGTCTTCGACTAAATCAGGGTTTACACCTTGATTAATTGCCTCTTGGCGTCGTGCAGCTAATAAATCAGCTTCTCTATCGGGTGCATGTAGTGGCGCGCCAGTTTGTTGTTTTATTGCGCCAATTTGTTGAGTAATACCATTGCGCTTTGCAAGTAAGGCAACCAGTTGCGCATCGCATTCATCTATACCTTTTCTTAGCTGCGCTAAATCACTTATCTCTGCCACGTTCTCATTCCATCTAAAAAAGCAAAATCGTAAATTAATAATTACAAAAAAGTAAACTAATCAATACGATAAATACTAACAGGATACGTTAGGGGTTAAAAGGCTAATTAGTGAAAAGATCAGTATGAGTCACTCAACTGCGACCAAGGTAGGATAATTAAATGAATAGAACACAGCTTGCGTAAAGTGAATTAAAAAGCATATAAAAATGTAAGTCTATGCCGAGTTTAAACAATGAAAATTAAAGTGGCTTAATAGCCACTTTAATTAGCACTTTTTATCTAATATTCCAATGCCATAGTCGCAAGCGACATAACACTTTCGAATGATTCTGCACCGGCGATAAATAGGCCATTATGGCAAAACATAGCATCATCTATACCGGTCACTGCTTGAAATTCACTATCAGATAATCCAGCCCACGGTGCAGGTAATGGCTTTCGGTCTTCAAACGAGCCTAGCTCTGCAGGTACCGTTTGCACTATCCACTTACCAGAATGCGATGGATACACTACATATAGCGCCTCTTCTGATAAGCTATGTACGGTTTTTTTCCACGGCGTATAACGCTCTAGTACGATTAATCGTGGATCGTCTGCTTGTTTAATTGCTTGAGCAACAATCTTTTTAGCATTTAAACCACCCTGCGCTGAGGCAACAAAACGAAGCAGCAAAGTGTGTGCAAATTCAACCGCTTGATCAAAAGCAGCATCAAAATTACTTTCCTCTTCCCATGTTGGGTTAAACATAGAAATTGTTTGGCTTAAACTAATGCCTGTAGCAACACCTTCAACATGACCACAATCAATGGCATCAATAGTTGATACAAGCCCTGCATCAACTGCATTAGCCACATCTTGATTATCATCACATATTGCTAAGCCATATTTTTTCCACACCAAGCCAAATGACGAAAAAGGAATCCCATTTTCGCGAGCACCGGCACCGCCGCGCTGATGATGATCAAACCGGTCAGTTTCTGGGTCATATTGGCCGCCGACATCAATAACCACATCAGCGTCATTAATAATCGCATTATCGCGTGTGCGGATCAGGGTAAAAGAAGGGAAAATAATTTTAAGCGCAGCGATACTAAAAACATCATCTGCATGAAAATTGCCGTTGTGCGTAACTATCGTTTTATCATTCATTTTTGTACATCATTTTTTGCAAGAAGTGAGAAGATATTGTGCTTTGAAGTGAACCACACTTTAACGCATGCTGGTTAAGGTGTGTATTGGTTTTTAAATGTAGCGATATAAAAATTGCAATAGCATTAAAACCAAAACGGGTTGCAACCCAAAGGTTGCAACCCGTTTTTTTGCGTTGATAAACAGCGCGTATTAGTTAAGTTTTTCTCTAATACGTGCAGATTTACCAGAACGCTCACGTAGATAGTAAAGCTTAGCACGACGAACCGCACCGCGACGCTTAACTGTTACGCTATCAATAAGAGGGCTGTGCGTTTGGAATACACGCTCAACACCTTCACCGTTCGAGATTTTACGAACTGTGAATGCTGAGTGAAGACCACGATTACGCTTAGCGATTACAACACCTTCAAAGGCCTGTAGACGCTCTTTAGCACCTTCTTTTACTTTTACCTGTACAACTACTGTATCACCAGCGCCGAATGCAGGTACGTCTGTTTTAAGCTGCTCATCTTCAAGCGCTTTAATAATATTTTGGTTTACTTTTGCCATTATGTTTCTCACTTTCCTAGGTGTAACTGTCTTCTAGCCACAAGCTTTTTGGTACTCTTGCTGAAATTTCGCGAGTAATACCGCTTGCTCCTCAGTCAGAGCTAGGTTATGCAACAAGTCAGGACGGCGAAGCCAAGTTCTACCTAATGACTGCATAAGCCGCCATTTTGCTATCTCTTGGTGGTTTCCGCTGAGTAATACAGCAGGCACCTGTTTGTCGTCCAATGTTTCTGGCCGTGTATAGTGAGGACAATCTAGCAAGCCATCCGAAAATGAGTCTTGCTCTGCTGACTGGTTGTGTCCTAACACCCCTGGCACTAATCGCGCTACTGCGTCAATTAATGTCATGGCAGGTAGTTCACCCCCACTCAAAATAAAATCACCAATTGACCATTCTTCGTCAACGTACGACTCTATTATTCTCTCGTCTATACCTTCATAGCGACCGGCAATTAAAATCAGTTTTTCAGAGTTTGCGAGTTCACTAGCCCCTTGCTGATCTAATTTGCGCCCTTGTGGCGACATATAAATTACTTTTGCACCATCACCTGCAGCCTGTTTGGCTTCAAGAATGGCTTGTTTTAGTGGTTCAACCATCATTAACATGCCTGGCCCGCCCCCGTAAGGACGATCATCTACGGTTCTATGCTTATCAGTTGCATAGTCACGTGGATTCCAGCAGTTAAAATCGATTAAGCCATTTTTAACAGCACGACCGGTTACACCTTGCGTTGTAATTGCATCAAACATATCCGGGAAAAGGCTGATAACCCCTACCCACAACGAACTTGTTTGACTCATTAAAAGCTTGGATCCCAATCTACAGTAATTTCTTTCGCATCATATTTAACCTCTTGAATAACTGAATCAGTTAAAAAAGGAATTAAACGTTCTGCTTGGCCAAATGCATCTTTACTGTTTGCTTTCACAACCAGTACGTCATTTGAGCCTGTCTCCATAAGGTCATCAACAATGCCTAAGTTATAACCTTTATCAGTTACAACCGACATGCCAATGAGATCTCGCCAATAGAATTCACCTTGCGGTAATTCTGGTAGCTGCGCTGAATCCACAGAAATTTCAACATTGGTATAAGCCATTGCTTGGTCTCTGTCATTTACTTGCGCAAACTTAGCGATAAAGCCTTTGTTGTGGCGACGCCAGTCGACCACTTCTAAGGATTGCCATTTACCTTGCTGCCCTATCAACCACGGGCTGAAATCGAAGATCCCTTGGGGATCATCAGTAAATGAATGCACCTTAAGCCAGCCCTTTATACCATATGGGGCGCCGAGCTTTCCTACGACAATTATTGATGAGGTGTTCTCTTGACTCATGGTTACACTTACGCCTATTAAGCCGCTTTACGAGCGTCTTTAACTAATTTAGCTACACGATCTGAAAGACCTGCGCCTTGACCTAACCAGTGTTCAACACGTGGTAAATCTAAACGAAGTTTTTCTTCTTGACCTGAAGCAATTGGGTTAAAGAAACCTACTTTCTCGATGAAGCGACCGTCACGCGAGAAACGGCTATCCGCAACCACAATTTGATAGAAAGGGCGTTTTTTAGCGCCACCACGTTGCAAACGAATAGTTACCATACCGTCCTCTAAATAGATTGACTGTTTTCATTAATAAGATTTACTCCCCAGTATGGGGAGCCGGTGAATTGTACGAGTTTTTAGCAACAATGCAAGTAAGAAGTGATGCAAAAAGCCAGTTTAGTAGATTAAACCGTGATCCAAGATGAAAAAGTATATGAATAAGCTATTCTGTGCATAGTTTATTCAACAATAAAGAGGCATTTTGCCTCTTTATTGATTACTTTTTATCTCGTATTGGAGGTATTAAAGGTTAAATTATTAAAATTTTGGACCACCGCCACCCATCATGCCAGGTGGTAACATCCCTTTCATGCCACGCATCATTTTTTGCATGCCACCTTTACCTTTCATCTTCTTCATCATTTTTTGCATTTGCGTAAATTGCTTAAGCAGTTTATTGATCTCTTGTACTTGAGTACCAGAGCCCGCAGCAATACGCTTTTTACGTGAACCTTTGATGATTTCTGGGCGTGCACGCTCTTTTTTGGTCATAGAGCTAATAATCGCTTCCATTTGAATAAAGGTTTTATCACCCATTTGCCCTTTAACCGCATCTGGGATGTTTTGCATGCCAGGCAGTTTATCGAGCATCGACATCATGCCACCCATGTTTTTCATTTGCTTTAGTTGATCAGCAAAGTCATCCAGCGTAAAGCCATCACCTTTAAATACTTTTTGTGCTACTTTTGCCGCTTGTTCTTTGTCTACTTTCATCTCGACTTCTTCGATTAATGAAAGTACATCACCCATGCCTAAAATACGTGAAGCAATTCGGTCTGGGTGGAAAGGCTCAAGGGCATCAGTGCGCTCACCCACACCCATAAACTTAATTGGCTTACCAGTAATATGACGAATAGATAAAGCAGCACCACCTCGGGCATCACCATCTGTTTTAGTCAGTATCACACCGGTCAGCGGTAAAGCTTCGTCAAATGCTTTTGCTGTATTTGCCGCATCTTGACCTGTCATTGCATCAACAACGAATAGCGTTTCGATTGGATTAATTGCATGATGCAAGGCTTTAATTTCATCCATCATGTCGCTATCAACATGCAAACGACCCGCAGTATCGACTAATACAACATCAATAAATTTCTTTTTCGCATGAGAAATGGCGGCAGTTGCAATATCAACTGGTTTTTGCGAAATATCACTTGGGAAAAATTCTACATCAACTTCTGTTGCTAAGGTTTCTAATTGCTTAATTGCCGCTGGACGATACACATCGGCACTCACCACTAGCACAGACTTTTTCTTGCGCTCTTTTAAAAACTTAGCCAGCTTACCTACACTGGTGGTTTTACCCGCACCTTGAAGACCAGCCATCATCACTACCGCCGGTGGCTGTGCGTTAAGGCTTAGCTCTTCGTTGGCTTCACCCATTGCTTTTTCAAGTTCTTCACGAACAATTTTTATAAATACTTGGCCAGGGCTCAAGCTTTTGGTGACTTCAACACCAACCGCACGCTCTTTAACTTGCTTTACAAACTCGCGAACAACAGGCAACGCCACATCGGCTTCTAAAAATGCCATTCGCACTTCACGAAGTGTATCTTTAATGTTGTCTTCAGTTAAGCGACCACGGCCACTAATATTTTTTAGGGTTTTACCTAATCGTTCTTGGAGGTTCTCAAACATGTAACGGTTCCGAAAAGACGTTTATATCAACTCTATTAATAAGGTCGATGCTATTAAAATTCAATTGAAAATAGTATACCGTAAATGGTGGCATACAATACAGTGCTGAAGTGCTGCTTATTGAGTTTCTTTTTACAGGGTCTATGCATTTGCGTTGCTATAAAATACAATGACCAGATAACGAACACGAATTATTTGACTTCAATTAAGTGGCCAAAGCAAAATGCTGATTATTAGTTTAACTATTATTGCCAGTTTATTTTATGTGTTAGCAACGTCTCACGTGCTTTCGCGATTGTTTCATCGTCAGGGACCAAGCCAAAAAATTACCATAATACTGAGCACTGTCGCTATTTTGGCGCATATGCTGCTTTTAGTAAACTCGGTGTTTAGAGCCGATGGCCAAGATTTAAGTATTGTTAATGTTGCATTACTGACTTGTTGGGTAATAGTGCTTTGTGTCACCACCGTCTCTTTGAAGTTCCCTGCGACACTGCTATTACCTGTTGTATACGGCTTTGCTGCCCTGTTAACTATTGCTAGCCTGTTTATTCCTCATCACGTTTTACTCCATAGCATTAATGTAGAGCTTGCGTTAGTTGCGCATATTTCACTGTCGTTATTAGCCTACTGTATCTTAATTATTGCCACCCTTTACGGCGTACAATTTTACTTTATTGATAAACGTTTGAAACGTAAAGATTTAGCGATAGTACATAGCCATTTACCGCCACTAATGGTGGTAGAGCGTCAACTTTATCAACTATTAAATTTAGGCACAGTATTATTAAGCGTGGCGCTGATTACAGGGTTTGTATTTCTTGATGGCATGTTTGCCAAAGAGTTTATTCATAAAACAATCTTATCTTTAGTTGCTTGGGCTATTTTTGCCACGATTGCCGTTGGCCATGTAAAACGAGGTTGGCGAGGGAAAATGGTGGTAGTGAGTATTATGATTGCCGCATTTACACTCACACTCGCTTATTTTGGCAGCCGTTTTATACAAGAAGTGGTTCTAAATAAGTTTTAACTTGACTCTGAAAGCTCACTCTAGCTTAATACGCATTGGTTTATAAAAAAAGGATCCATCGTTGGACGACATATCGACAAGTACGCTGTTTATCATTTTAGGTTTATTGGTACTTTTTTCTGCTTACTTCTCCGGGTCAGAAACCGGAATCATGTCAATCAACCGTATTCGTTTACGACACCTCGCTAAAGAGAATCATCGTGCTGCGAAACGCGTTAGTAAGTTACTCAGTCGACCTGACAGGTTGATAGGTCTTATCCTTATTGGTAATAACCTTGTCAACATTGCGGCTGCCCAAGTTGCCACCATTATTGGTATTCGTTTGTATGGTGATTTAGGTATTGCTATAGCAACAGGTGCATTAACACTTGTGGTGCTGATTTTCGCTGAAGTAACGCCAAAAACACTGGCCGCCCTCTATCCTGAGCGAGTCGCTTTTCCAAGTTCGGTGATACTCAAAGGGTTACTAAAAATTCTCTTCCCATTTGTTGTCGTTGTTAACTGGATGACCAATGGTATATTGCGCTTATTTGGTATTAGCGCTGCACAAATAGATGAGCACAGCATGAGTAAAGAAGAATTAAAAACCGTGCTAAATGAATCGGGGGCGCTAATCCCCGCTCGTCACCAAAGTATGTTGACCTCTATTTTAGATTTAGAACAAGTTACCGTTGAAGATATTATGATCCCTCGCAATGAAATTGTGGCGATTGATATTAATGACGATTGGAAAATAATCAGTAAACAACTTACTCACGCTCAACATACTCGGGTGCTTTTATACCGCGACAATATTGATGATGCTGTTGGCTTTATTCACTCTCGTGATGCGCTTCGCCTTTTAACTAAAGAGCAGTTTGATAAGCCTTCGCTATTGCGTGCGGTACGTGAAATTTACTTTATCCCTGAGGGCACCTCGCTTAACACTCAGCTACTAAAATTTCAGTTATCAAAAGAACGTATTGGTATTGTTGTTGATGAATATGGCGACATTCAGGGCTTAGTCACTCTTGAAGATATTCTTGAAGAAGTTGTGGGTGATTTTACTACCACTCAAACTCGGACACCGAGTGAAGAAGTAACCACACAAAACGATGGCTCTTACATTGTCGACGGCGGTGCTAACGTTCGCGACTTAAATAAAGAAATGGGCTGGGAATTCCCATTAGACGGCCCTAAAACATTGAGTGGCTTGATTGTTGAGTACTTAGAAGATATCCCCGATGCTAATTTAAGTATTCGTATTGCAGGCTATCCGGTTGAAGTACTTGAGGTAAAAGAAAACATGATTAAACAAGTTAAAATTCAACCAAACAAACGTAAAAAATAAACCAATAAAAAAGGAGCCTGCTGGCTCCTTTTTAATCTAATCTAAAAGAACAATCGCTCTAACCAACCTTTATCTAAATCATCTTCGCAGCGTCTTAGCTGTGCGCCATAACGGCTTGCCCGATGTTTTACTTTATTGGCAACGCTCATTAGCCATTTTTTCTTACGATAGGTGCCTCGTTTATAACCACCCCATCCCTCATGATAATTTAAATACTGTGCGTAGGCGTCCCACTTAGACACACCATTAACTTTATGGGTTTTATAAACAAACCACGCCATAAAATCAATCGCATCTTCAAATTCGTCTCTGTCGGCGCCACTGTTACCTGTTTCACGAATATAATCAGACCAAGTAGGTGTTTTAGCTTGAGAATAGCCATAGGCATCGCTTGCACGACCAGTAGGAATTATCCATAAGAAGTATTCCATAGGCGGTGCTGCATCGTGGCGAAAAGAACTTTCTTGATACATCATGCTCATTAACACATGTTTTGGGGAGCCCCACTTTTCCTGCGCGTCTTTGGCATCAAAATACCAGTCAGATTTCTCTTCGAAAATTTTACAAATATCTTCTGGTTGCTTTGGGGGAGCTGTTGCACACCCAGCTATAGTGAGCAGCAAAGATAAGGTAATAATATTTTTTTTCATTTTTTAAGATCTCACTGAACTTTTTAAAAAAGTGTGGGTCTGAATCTATGAATGCAGCAGTACAGCATTGTTTCATCCCTAAAGAATATTTACGCAGCTACTATGAGCTGCGTTTTTTTTTGCCTGCTACTTACTTGGGTCTGTTGACCTTTCAAGGTTGCATTTGCAGCAGTTTGTTTGGTATTTAGGCAAGGCAAAGCCTATGTGGTGTGGTTATTCCCCATAAATAGGCGATAACGCAGCATCAATGCCAAACAGGTGCTGCCCTTCGGGTTCTGCCTAGGAGCGATTTACTCTTTGTTGCTCGGTTTTTACTTAGCCCACTAGGTTACAAACCTCGCGCCGCGATTAAACCGCTCCTAGTTTGAACAAATTGTAATCCGCAAAGGTCAACAGACCCTGAAATACGTATCTAAAAATGCGGTAAATGATTGTTTATCAGCGTGTTCAATTGCCTTTTGGGCTTGGTACGACTCTGCAGCTTGTTGCTCTAGCCACGATTTTGAAAATTCAGTATAACTTGCTGTTTCATGGCTTTGTTTGTACTTCTGAGCAAGTGACAGTGCAAAGTGGCCATTATCTAACCCTGACGCTTTTAACTGCTCAACATAACGACCAGAATACGTTAATGCCGGATCATGAATCCAAGTCGCCATGCGCTTAATAGTGTTTGAGTAGTAGTCAACATCGTAAGCAGTATCCATCCACTGAGCAACATCACTCAACTGACTAAATATTTCATCACCCCAAGATTCTAGGCTGCGCTGCTCATTATTAAAATTAAGCATCAAGCCTTGTTCTCGACCTTGGTTAACCACAGTATCCAGATTTTCAGTGCTACGAGTTTGCTCTTGCCAATCCATAGGCGCTGAATCTTTTAATAAACAATAAGTTAAAAACACATCTAAAAAGTGTATTTGCTCTAAGTCAATCCCAACTTCACTAAACGGGTTAACATCCAATGCACGAATTTCAATATATTCTATACCCGCTCTTAGCAATGCATCGGTGGGCGTTTCACCATTTTTTGCATTACGTTTAGGACGAATTGGCGAGTAAAACTCGTTCTCTATTTGCAAAATGTTTTTATTTAATTGCTTTGGCGTAGCACTGGTGTAATCGTCAATACTGCCGTAAATATCTGAAGGTGTATTTATGGCTTTTTTAAGCCCTGCAACATATTCATCTAATGAGTTGTACATTACCCGTAATGACGATTGTGCGCTATTGGTATAGCCTAAATTACCTAATCGTAATGCGGTACCCACTTCTAAATATAAAGTGCCTTTACCGAGTTTTTTAAACGGTAAATCGCTTTTACGCCCTTGTAAAAAAGAGCTACATAATGCCGGCGATGCGCCAAACATGTAGCTAATTAACCACAGTTCGCGTTTAAAGTTACGAATTAACGCCAAGTAACTATCCGATATGAAATCTTCAAGTTTCGCATTACTTTGCTTTAATGAATGCAGTGACTGCCATAGCGTTTCTGGAAAAGAAATATTGAAATGCACGCCTGCAATCGCTTGCATCATACTGCCGTAACGGTTCTTCAAGCCTTCGCGATATAGGGTTTTCATTTTACCGACATTAGAGTCGCCAAATTGTGCCAATACAATATCGTCTTGATGATTTATAAAGCACGGCATACTAATTGGCCACAACAATTCATCGCCCATATGTTCTAGGGTGAACTTTTGTAAATCTTTTAGCTGCTGCAAAGTTTGCTTTGATGACTCGCTAACCGGTGTAATGAACTCAAGTAAAGACTCAGAAAAATCAGTGGTAATATGCCCATTGGTGAGCGCACAGCCCACACCTTGAGGATGAGCCTGTTTAGAAATAGAACCATCGTGGTTAATTCTTAATGATTCTCTCTCAATACCGCGCATAATGCCTTTAATAGCCTGTTGATTATCTGCATTAGATAGCGCGTTGAGCGTGTTCTTTAAATTATAAGTTGTCAAAAAAAAGTTTCCTCGAGCCAAGTGGCTTAATCATAAGGTTATGGGGTCTTTTTACCTTTACTCAAGATTAAACGATGAAAAAACTATATGAATTTATTAGATATAGTTTTTACTGGATTTTAAACACGCTTTGTTTCACGCTATAAAAGATAATCTTGCCATTGCGACCACGAATATACAATTTCTTTTACATATTATTTGCCATAATCCGCCGCTGACAACATGGCGTTTTAAAACGCTTTGATAAGATAGAATTAAACCCTAAAAGTTTGTCATAACTGAAAAATTCAATTACGCTTAATATTGATAAAGATCATATAAATATCAAAAAAAATGTCTTATTCCTGCTATTTTACACATATCACTAACGTACATTAGTTTTAGTAATTACAATAGCCGCCATAATAAAGAATGATAAAGAGTCACTATGCGTCGTAATCAAAGCTTAATAGATGAAGAAGTTAACTTCGAAGAACACCAAGAGTTGGTTTCAACCACTGACTTACGCGGTGTTATTACTTATGCCAATCATGAGTTTTGTAGTATCGCAGGCTACGAGATGGATGAGCTGATAAATAAAAATCACAATATCGTTCGCCATCCTGATATGCCAAAAGCTGCATTTAAAGAAATGTGGGACACCTTAAAACAAGGCCATTCGTGGCGTGGCGCAGTAAAAAACTTATGTAAAGACGGCCGCTATTATTGGGTTGATGCATTTGTAACGCCTATTTTTGAGCATGGCCAACTGATTGGTTATCAGTCTGTGCGAATAAAACTAGAGCAACGCGCAAAACGCAGAGCACAAAAGCTCTATGCCAAAATTAACGCTAATAAATCATTATTCAGCTGGCGCGAACGCACATCATTGAGACAAGGTTTAAGCATTGCGGGAATTTTAATTTGGTTAGCAAGTGTCGCAATGTGGGGCTCTCTTTCGCTTGCCGCGATTAACTTATTAGTATGTATTGTTATTTTAGTTTTAAATTATGATGAGCTGGTAACAACACCAGCGACCCTCAAACAACAAAAAAGCCAAGCAGACTCTGTATCTCGTTATGTGTTTAGTGGCTCGCACCCACACAGCATTAGTGAGTATAGAGAGCAGATGCTCAGTGCTAAATTAAGAACGGTACTGGGACGGGTAAAAGATTCAACCTTGAGTTTTAATACGATTGCCCAAGGGTTAGATCAACAATCGACGTTGACCGAGCAAGGTATTTCTTCTCAAGGCACTCAGCTAGAACAAATTGCTTCAGCCATGTCACAAATGAGTACCACGATTGGTGAAATCTCTAACAATACCAATAACACAGCTGATAAAGTGGGCATTACTTATCAAAGCTGCTCTGATATCAAAAATCATATTGCAGATAACAGTAAAATGGTGTCTGACTTAGCTGTACAAGTTGAGCAAGCGGCCGCCACAGCAACGGGGCTTGCCTCTGAAGCAGATAAAATTGGCCAAGTCATGAGTGAAATAGAAGGGATTGCTGAACAAACTAACTTATTGGCACTTAATGCGGCTATTGAAGCGGCACGCGCCGGTGAGCATGGCCGTGGTTTTGCCGTTGTTGCCGATGAAGTAAGAGCGCTGTCGTCACGAACTCAAAACGCCACAGCACAAATTCACAGCTCAATTAAAGAAATTCAAGATACCTTGTTTAGCTGGTCTAAAATCATGCAGAGTACAAAACAACAAGCCGATGACTGTGTTAATACAACAGGACAAACACAACAAGAGCTTGATAGTATTTTTATTCAAATTAGTGAAATTTCACAGCTCGCCACCGATATTTCAGCCGCAGCAGAACAGCAACAGGTTGTAAGTAAAGACATTGGTAGCAATGTTGAAAAGATTAAAGGCTTAGGGGATGACAATTTACAATTGAGTTTTAGCGTAGCGCGCGGTGCGGCTGAACTAGTGGAAGGCTCAAGAAAAGTGAATGATTTATTACTGACTTTTAAGGTTTAACCAACTCCCTTAATAAAAACAAAAAAGCCGCTGAAAACAGCGGCTTTTTGCTGTGCTCAAATTATCGACTCGTAAACACTAAGCCGTCTTCGTTAGCATCAATGACAATGATACAACCTGGTTGAAATTCATTATTAAGCAGTTTTTGTGCTAATGGATTTTCAATGGTTTGCTGTATTGCCCGTTTAAGTGGACGAGCGCCATAGACAGGATCAAAGCCACTGGCAGCAATTCGCTCAAGAGCAGCATCTGTCAACTCAAGTAAATACCCCATCTCTGTCAATCGTTGACGTAATTTACTTAACTGAATATCTGCAATTTCTTTAATATGACTATGTGAAAGTGAGTGAAATACCACAGTTTCATCAATACGGTTAATGAACTCGGGTCTAAATTCATTATGTAAAACACCCATGACTTTTGCTTTAAGCTCGTCATAGTCATTACTTCCCGCTTGCTCTTGAATGATATCTGAGCCCAAGTTGGAGGTCATAATGATAACCGTATTTTTAAAATCAACCGTACGCCCTTGGCCATCCGTTAAACGCCCGTCATCAAGGACTTGTAATAAAATATTAAACACATCTGGATGCGCTTTTTCTATTTCATCAAGCAAAATAACCGAATAGGGTTTACGACGAACAGCTTCGGTTAAATAACCACCTTCTTCGTAACCTACGTATCCTGGAGGCGCACCGACTAAACGTGCGACTGAGTGTTTTTCCATAAACTCAGACATATCTATACGCACCATGGCACTTTCGGTATCAAACATATAGCCTGCTAGTGCCTTGGTAAGTTCTGTTTTACCAACCCCTGTAGGCCCTAAAAATAAGAACGAGCCAATTGGACGATTGGGATCAGCAAGCCCTGCACGCGAACGACGAATGGCATTAGCCACCGCAACGACGGCCTCATCTTGACCAATGACTTTGTTATGTAACTGCTCTTCCATTTGTAATAGTTTTTCACGTTCACCTTGGAGCATACGTGCCACTGGGATCCCGGTCCAACGTGATAAAATTTCTGCAATTTCATCTTCGCCTACCTGATTTTTAAGCAAGCTCATTTCTTGCATTTCTGCTTGTGATGCTAAATCGAGTTTGCGCTCAAGCTCAGGTATACGTCCATATTGCAGTTCAGACATACGCTGCAAGTCACTTGCTCTGCGTGCCACTTCTAAGTCAAGTCGTGCCTGCTCTAGTTCAGCTTTAATAACCTGCGTGCCTTGTAAAGACGCTTTTTCTGCATTCCATACTTCATCAAGTTCACGGTATTGTACTTCAAGCTCAGTGATCAGCTCGACCATTTCTGTACGGCGCTTTTGACTTGCTTCATCTTTCTCTTTGGCCAGTGCGTTATCTTCAATTTTTAATTGGATAATGCGGCGCTCTAATTTATCTAAAGCTTCTGGCTTTGAATCAATTTGCAAGCGAATAGAAGAGCCCGCTTCGTCAATTAAATCGATTGCTTTATCGGGTAATTGGCGATCACTAATATAACGATGCGATAACTGCGCTGCGGCAACGATTGCAGGGTCGGTGATCTCCACTGAATGGTGTAATTCGTAACGCTCTTTCAAGCCACGCAGAATAGCAATGGTGTCTTCTACTGAAGGCTCTTCTATTAATACCTTTTGGAAACGGCGCTCAAGCGCAGCATCTTTTTCAATGTACTTACGGTATTCATCTAAAGTGGTTGCGCCTACGCAATGGAGTTCACCGCGTGCTAAGGCAGGTTTTAACATGTTACCCGCATCCATAGCGCCATCACTTTTACCAGCACCAACAATGGTATGAATTTCATCAATAAATAAAATAACTTGGCCTTCTTCTTTAGCCAACTCATTAAGTACTGATTTTAAACGCTCTTCAAATTCACCTCGGTATTTTGCACCAGCAACTAATGCGCCTAAATCAAGTGATAATACGCGCTTGTTTTTTAAGCCCTCAGGCACTTCACCATTAATAATACGCTGTGCAAGCCCTTCAGCTATGGCTGTTTTACCCACCCCTGGCTCACCAATTAACACAGGGTTATTTTTGGTACGGCGTTGTAATACTTGAATAGTGCGGCGAATTTCATCATCACGACCGATTACAGGGTCAAGCTTACCTTGCTCTGCACGCTCAGTTAAATCGATGGTGTACTTTTCAAGTGCTTGGCGTGTTTCTTCCGCATTAGGATCGTCAACTTTTTGGCCACCACGAATCGCCTCAATTGCCGTTTCAACCTTACTCGCAGTAATGTTAAGTGCTTTAAAAACACTGCCAAGCGGGCCTTTATCTTCACACGCAACTAATACAAACAACTCACTTGAAATGTATTTATCTTTACGTTTTTGGGCGTATTTATCACATAGGTTTATCAGTGAAACCATGTTATTTGACAACTGTACATCGCCACCAACACCTTCCACTTTAAATAACTTTTCTATCTCTTGTGATAATTTAGTGTTGAGTTCATCAACGCTGATGCTCATTTGTGCAAATAGTGCACGTACACTTGAGCCACTTTGTTTTAACAAAGCGTACATTAGATGCACAGGTTCAATAAATTGATGATCGCGACCTAGCGCTAATGATTGCGCATCTGAAAGCGCAGACTGAAATTTACTTGTAAATCTATCTAAACGCATGGGGGTTTACCTATAAAAAAACGAATTACTTAATAGATGGGTATGTTAGCGGGTTTGTTCAAGGTATTGTGGGAAAAATAATCACCTAATGATTATTTACTTGCGCCAGATCAAACTTGCCATACGACCGGTTTGGCCATCGCGCCGATAAGAAAAAAACAAGTTAGCTTGAGAAACCGTGCAATGCTCACCCCCGCTAATGTTTATAACGCCCTGTTGATTAAGTAAAATAGTTGCTATTAGATAGATATCAGCTAAATACTTTTCATTATTTTGAGCTTTGAACGCGCTGTGCATTAGGGGGTTAGTTGCTGTAAATAACTCGACTACCTCTTGGCCTACTTGAAATTGATTAGCCCCTATTGCAGGACCTAACCAAGCATGTATATTCGCCGAGGCATTTTTAAAACATGCCAGCGTATTGTTGATCACCCCTTGCTCTAACCCTCGCCAACCAGCATGAATTGCGGCCACTTCTTGCCCGTCACTCGATGAAAGTAAAATAGGTAAACAATCAGCGGTCATTATGGCTAAAGGTTGATTGCGTAATTGCGTGTGTAGCGCATCGCCTGTGAGTGTTTGGTTGGGGTCAAATCGCTCATCCACTGTAATTACATCAGCGCTATGAACCTGATTTAACCAAATTGCCGGTTTAGGCAAATGAGCATTTACACGTGCTCTGTTATTTAATACATCTTGGCTGTTATCACCTACATGCAACCCTAAATTCAAACTATCGAATGGAGGCTGAGATACGCCCCCTTCACGTGTAGTACTCAATGTATCTACACCATGAAGAGATTGCCATGTAGCTGATAAGCCAAACATTGTTAACTCGCTATATCAGGGTTTGCTTTTGTGTCTTCGCGCAGTGCTTGAGTCATCGCCACCATATCATCAGGGATAGGCGCTTGCCAGGTCATCATTTCACCGGTGATTGGATGCGCAATACTTAATTTAACGGCATGAAGCGCTTGGCGTTTAAAGCTACGCAGTAACTCAAATAACTCAGGCGTTGCCCCTTTTGGTGGACGAGGACGACCGCCATAAGATTGATCACCAATTAATGGATGGTTTAAGTATGCCATATGCACACGAATTTGGTGTGTACGCCCTGTTTCAAGACGTAAACGCAAACGTGTATGGGCGCGGAATTTTTCGGCAACACGGTAATGCGTAATAGCTGGTTTACCCATTTCATGTACTGCCATATGCGTACGCTGCGTTGCATGACGACCAATTGGTTTTTCAACCATACCACCGGCTGTCATAGTGCCATTACATAACGCTTCATATTCACGTGTGAAGTTTTCGCGCTTTTGCAGTGCTTTAACTAAATGTGTTTGTGCCTGAATCGTTTTAGCAACAACCATTAAACCTGTTGTGTCTTTGTCTAAACGATGCACAATACCCGCTCTTGGCACGTTAATAATTTCTGGATAGTAGTGTAGTAAAGCATTTAACACCGTACCATCAGGGTTACCTGCGCCAGGATGAACCACTAATCCCATCGGTTTGTTGATCACTAAAATATCATCGTCTTCATAAACGATGTTTAATTTGATATCTTGTGCTTCGTATTCACGAGGTGCTTCTATTGTTGTTTCAACAGCTACAACTTCACCACCGAGTAGTTTTTCACGCGGGGTGTTGAAAATTTCGCCATCAACGGTGATTTTATCATCTAAAATCCACGTTTTTATCCGTGATCGTGAATAATCAGGGAACAATTGCGCTAATACTTGGTCTAGACGTTTACCACCTAAGTCTGTTGGGACCTCGGCTTGGAGAGATATTTGCTCTGACATTAGTAACTTTACCCAATTTACCAGTGCAAGCTGTGCTTGACTGGGTTAGAATCGCTTTTAATAAAAGCATAACATAATACGCATAGTTTACTCGGTTTTACCCACTTGGCCTAGCCGAAGACATCGAAGGTAACAAATAAAATGATAAATAAAATAGGGAAACGTGCATTCGCCATTGTTTTTTCAGTTTCAGTGCTTAGTTTAGGGGCCTGCTCGTCTGCACCTGACCAAGAAGATATTCAACGCGTACCCAACAGATCGGCACAAGCACTATACGAAGATGCAAAACGAACGCTTGATTCTGGTTTATACGCTCGTGCAATTGAATTATTGTCGGCAATTGATTCTCGCTACCCGTTTGGTCCGTTTTCAAAACAAGTCCAAATGGATTTAGTGTATGCACATTACCAATCAGGTAATACAGAGCAAGCGCTTGCTACAATCGACCGTTTTATTCGCTTAAACCCAAACCACAAAGATTTAGATTACATGTACTACATGCGTGGCTTGGTTAATATTAAGGCGGATAAAAATGCTTTCCAAGAATACTTTGGCGTAGACAGAGCCGACAGAGATGCTAAACGCACCCGTGTTGCTTATACCGACTTATCAACTTTGGTTAAACGTTTTCCAGAAAGTGATTATGCGCCAGAAGCAAAACGTCGTTTAGTTTGGTTATTAAACCGCATGGCACGTTATGAGCTAAAAGTGGCAACTTACTATTACGAACGTGAAGCCTATTTAGCAGCCGCAAATCGCGGTAAATATGTGGTAGAGCACTACTCACAAAGTAGTTATCTTGATGCGGCACTCGCCATGATGGAAAAAAGTTACGAGAAGCTTGGCTTGACTGAACTAAGTCAACATGCAGAGCAAACGCGTAAATTTAATAGCAGAAATAAATAACACGAAAAAGGCGCTAGTTATAAAATTAGCGCCTTTTTTTACGAGGTTTATTCGACTATATAGCCTCTTCATCCTCTTCTGCAGTACGAATTCGAACCACACGTTCTACGTCAGTGACAAATATTTTACCATCACCAATTTTGCCAGTTTGTGCTGTTTTAACAATAACATCAATAGCACGTTCTACGTCTTCATCACCGAGCACAATATCTAGTTTTACTTTAGGTAAAAAGTCAACCATGTACTCAGCACCACGGTATAGCTCTGTGTGGCCTTTTTGACGCCCAAACCCTTTTACTTCACTTACTGTCATACCCGTAATGCCAACATCAGATAATGCTTCACGCACATCATCGAGCTTAAACGGTTTAATGATTGCTTCTATTTTTTTCATAGTAATTACTTTTGAAAGCTTCAGTTGCCTCGATTTTAGACAATCATGAGGTTCATAGCAAACAAAGAGATTGAATAGCACCGGTGAAAAATAATCATGGTATGATTATTTTAATAAAAATAACTATACTAAAACATCACCGAGTTAATGAGATTTATATGAAAACTAAGCACCGTGGATTTACCCTATTAGAGTTAATGGTCACCGTGGCCATTGTTGGCATTATAGCCACTATTGCGTTGTGGAACAGTAGCGATATGCTGGAAGAAAACCGAGGTGAAAATTTTTTATTAGAACTTAAACGTAATATTAGCTTTGCACGCTCACAAGCGGCTAGTACCGATGAGATCGTAATTGTGTGCGCTGCTCCAGGTACAAAAGTAAAAAGTAGTGATAAAACCCTAACTTGCTCAAGTAAATGGGATGTTGATCAAATAATTATTACCTTTATAGATGCTAATAATAATGGCCAATATAATAATGAAACAGATAGCTTGATCAGAGTCATGGAGGAAATTAGTCCTAATGATCGCGTTTCATTTACAGATACCCGTATACGATTTAATACCAGCGGACGTATAACTACAAATCCTGGGAACTTCATATTTTGTCCTAACGGCGACAACAAAAACCAAAAAGCGTTAACATTAACGCAATCAGGCACCGCTTTTTATTTAGGGGATACCACAGAGAGCTGTGGTTAAAAGCCATTTCATACTTTGTCGTTTTTTTGATTGTTTACTAAACTAATATAATGGACTGTTCAATGAAAGGCTTCAGGGATGAAGTTAATTATAAGTGTTCACAAAAATGGTGGCGTTACATTATTAGAATTACTAGTAACCATTTCAGTTATAGCGATACTAAGCCAACTCTCTTTATGGTTTTTTCCTGATTTCTTGGCGCTCAATCGCGCAGATAACCAGATTAATCTATTACACAGAAACATTAATTATGCACGTCTTTATGCAATAGAAAATAATAGCTACGTCACTCTATGTGCCTTGAAAAATAATGAGTGTTTAGAAGATGATTGGGACAATCAGGTGTCACTTTTTATTGATAACGACAAGTCAACCTCTTTGGATGATGACGAGCGCCTTATTAGTACCTTTGAACATACCCATCCCTCTGATAGCTTAGAGTATCCTCGGGATGCCATCACTTTTAGACCCGACGGCTCTTTAAACGGCTTTCAAAACGGTACTTTTATCTATTGCCCAAATAACGAAAAAGCAAGCCTTGAGGGGCTTGCTCTGTCAATAAGTCAAACTGGGCGAATACGAATAAAATCTACCAACAAATGCCAAAAATAACTAATGTTATCTACCCCAGCAATAGTTGATGTCGGTATTGCCTTTACTACCCGTTGCTCCTTTTAAGCCAACGTCATTAATGGTTAATGACGTGCAATCAGCATCCCCTTTCACGGCACCAGCAATGGGTTTAGCAGTGATTGTAAATTCATTGCTATTAACCACATTAATTGTTAGCTCAAAATGACCGTTTTCAGTTTTACTTTGAATACCTAAGTCGCTAAACGAAGTTGAATATGCTCGGTTATCCACAAAGTATTGCTCTTGCTTGTTTGCCGCATCTAAAAGCGCAGAAGCGGCTTCTGCGCGTGATGCCCTTTTTATATATTCACTGTAATTAGGCACTGCAATGGCGGCAATGATGCCAACAATCGCAACGGTGATCATTAACTCAATTAATGTAAATCCTTGTTGTGTCTTATTCATATACAGCCCTTAATTGTTGATCTCATCGTTTTCTTCACGCTTATAAATATATGTTTGCTGCGTTTTAAAACCAAAGCCAATGGGTTGTTTATCATTCACTAGCTTAATTTTACCATCTACCACTTTTAAGCCAGGTCCTGTAATTTCTATTGGCTTAAGTGGATTTTCAGCTTGTTCCCCTTTGATCCCAGGGCCAATTAGAAAAAACTGGCTCTCTTCGATAACATCTTCCTCTGGATTATCATCACATTTTCCATCATTGTTAGAATCAGCACAGGAATTAGTCGCACCAAAATAAAGCTGTGGTGTATCTGGCACATCATAACTGGTTGCAAATTTTAGTTGTTCATACACTTTAGTACCGTAATGCAAATGAAAAGCATAAAGTGCGCCGCCACCGCCACTTAAAGAACATTGATTCTCTACAACTTCATCAGATGCTGGCGTGAAAGAGGTAAAATAAGCAACCCCACCAACAACGGTAGCTGCAGCTAATGACTTTTCACCTTTCGCTAGCTCATAACGCCACCCTTTCTTTTTCGCCAGTTCAGCTTCAACAAGGGTGAAACCATCTAAGTCATCTAAAGTATTACCAAAGGGGTCACTATTCATCACCATTAAATCTGCAGGCACAATTGGCGCAGGAGCATTAGTTTTAAATGAACGCGTCAGAGTATTCTCATCACGGATCATAAACAATTGATCTTGCTCGTTTGTATTCGTTGGTTTTGAACGGTTACCGCTGCCAATAACAACTGCATCATAAGGAGTATCTAAACGAGTAATGACTTTATTACCATTAACCGTGGTCTCTGTTACTTTACTAAACAAAGTACGCGCAACCAATGGTTTATAAAAGAATCGTCTATCTTGAGTATCTTGATTACTACCTAGCTCTGCAAGTTTGAAATGGCTAAACTCACTGCTATCTTCTCCAGGCATATCAATTCGCCAAATATTACCACCGGTATCTGAGGCATAAATTCTGTCAATATAGCCATCATAATCTGAATCAAGCGTAGTTAAATCAGCAGCAATACTGTGTTTACCTTTAAAGCCATTACTGTCTGGGGTTAACGCCCAAACTAAGCTGCCTGTTTTTGCCTCAACAATATAAATACCACGCCCTTTTGAGTCCTCTGCTCTTATTGCCGCATCTTTATTTGTATCGTAACCCGCGCCAAACACAAGCAAAGGCTTATTACCAAAAGCTTTAATATAAGCTATTTGTGGCTTTGACCACGTTTGTGCCAATTCAGTAAAGTCGCCTTTACCCCCTTCAATTGGTTTGCTCCAAAGACGTTTTGGCTGATTAGGATTTGTAATATCTAAACCATAGTAGTTTTTACCACCACGGCGCATTCCAGCAAAAGCCCATACCTCGTCTCCTTTGCTAGCATCTATAATACCGTCATTCAAACCTTCACTATTTAAGCTTTTATTACTAAAGTAGACACTGATAGGGCCATCCATACCATATACTTTACTATCTGCTTGTTTATTTCTAAGTGGTTTAATAATGTCAAACAGTGCTGAAGGTATAAATGCCCAACTTTCACTTACAGTCTCACCGGCATCTTTAAACATATGTAAGAAGCCAGCATTTGTCCCTATGAGGATGCGAATATCATCATTACCATAATCAATTGCAATTGGTTTTGAATGCAAAGGATCACCAAATATATCAGCGCGTTGGTCTTGTGATGAGCCATCTTTGTCCTCATCATCAACATCTACTCCTCTTGCCCAATTAACATCTTGAGTGGATAAGGTCAGCGGGTTATTAACAATGCCACTGAGAATGTCACTAACAGCCGAAGTATCAAAACTAACAATCGAGCCTTGATTCTCCGTAAATAAATTACGAGCAAGTGGATCTATGGTGCTTAAATAATGGTTTACCCCCCCCTGAGCAACCGCGTTACCATCAGCGGGTTGGCCCGCAGGTAACCAAAATGTTTTTGCCTCTTTTGAAATTAAACCGTCACTATTAAGGGCTTGTTTGTTGGTTGCATCGACTATTTGGCTGCCCGATACCTTTAACTTTTTCAGGTTCCCACGCCAGCGCGCCCCGGTTTCTGGATAAAACATAGCAAAATAAATAGCATCACGACTTCGAGTTTGATCTACATTGTTACTCGCCACTGACGGCGATGAAAAACTGTCATTTACTTCACGAATACGAGAAATCGTATTTTTAAGTGCATCAGATAGTTGCGCAGCTGTATTCGCATGTAAGTATTGCCCACCACCGTAATCTGCAGTCTCAGTAAGTAAGTTTTTACCTGAGTCACTCATACCCGTACCAAAACCGATAGGAAATACACGTCCTATATCAAGTACGTTCTTAGTTTTGCTATACAAGTCAACTTTTACATCATCTGTACCGTGAATAATTTTTGCTAGCGCCGCCAAATAGCTGTTACTAACAGCAGGCGGATTACCAGAGAAATAACTATTATGAAGGTTGTATATATCATTATTTCTATTTGAATCGTTGGTTGGATCGCCATCTGTCATTAAAATAATATTAATACTGTTATCACACCTAAGTGGCTCGCCAGTAACAGGCGCAAAGGGTGATTTATAAACTCCTGATGATTCAGCTGTAAAATCTCGCTTATCAGTATTTCCCCCATAATATACGTTTTGTCCCGTGATATACAGGTAGGCTTCCCAGAGTGTTTCTGTTAATGGAGTTGAACCACTTGCAGGTAACTCTTCTACTTTATTTAGTAAAAATGACTTTTCAGCCCCTACTCTGGCTAAAACATACCCGCCATTGCTACCATTAAAGCGCATTAAACCAAATTCAATATCATCGTTATCGTTCACTAATTGGGTGATAGCATTTTGCGCAACTCTTAAGCGGCTATCACTACATGTGGGTTCATAATTGTAGTAACTAGTTCTTTTATAACATTGCTCATTTCGTTTATAACTGTCTTTACTTTCAAAGCAATCAACCTCGTAATAACTATTACCGCTTCTTTTATAACAGGCATCACCATCATTTACATCCCATGCCATACTTCCCGATGTATCAAAAATCATGATTACGCGAGGCTTTTCATTGGTTTGTACATTATGATTAACATACAGCTCTATATCTTCAGCGCCTGCTGACATGCTAAGCATTATTCCTATTAAAGAAATGAGTGCTTTATTTAGTATCAGTTTCATTTTAAATCCCCTTGCTTAGGCTAGCCATCTCTTGGGCTACGCCTGTCACAATTGTTAGTTGGTGCTTACTTTTAGAGCCATACTCAATAGTTGTTGAAACTTGTACCATGTTGCATGAGATCCCAGCTGTAAAACTAAAACGACGAGGACATTCTAAATCAAGCACGCCTTTATTTAAGTTAATCATTCTACTTTGCATATCATTATGTTCGGCTATAACCATGCCTTTTTCATTGCCAGACGCCATGGTAGTTACTTCCTCTGGCGTTAAGAAAAATTGATTTGTTGCACCATTGCTCGCTTCATCGGCAATCATGCGCTGCACTTCGCCGATAAGTTCATTTTCGGCAACTTCTCGCTCTTGTGCTGAATTAGTAATTTTAATATCTATACTACTGCTACTCATTAACGTCACTGCAATACCTGTAACGGCTATGACCATTATTAGTGCAGTGATAAGCACCACACCTTGCTGTTTATTTTTCATCGGGATTAAATACGCCATAAATTTGCTCCCACGTTATTTAAACGGATAGTTGTTGTGAATACAGTACGTCTAAAGTTATCTGAAAAAGTAAGGGTGCGTTTATTAGCATCTTCCCCTAATACATAGGTTTGGTTTTTGAGTGTAATACCTGGGTCAGGTTGCAGTGCTCTAATCAATAAAAAAACTTGTACCGTTAAAATACCTTTGCGGTTTTCCCAGTCTGTGGCTGTCATGTTATTAATGCTTTTATAGGTATCCACGCGACTGTCGGTGGTGGTATCTAAACCAAACACAAAACGCATATTCTCCACGCCTTCCATTATAGTTTCTGTATTCATAGAACCAGCTACTAAACGTTTTCGCATGAGTGCGGGTACAGTAATACTTTTATTATTGACTGTATAAGTTTGCTCAGCAATATAATAACTATGATGGCTATAAGGCCAAACACTGGCATTAACATTTAAACTATCAGGGTCGATAACACCTCGAACAAAGCGTGCATTTTCTTGCTCAGCAATAAAGTAATTCTCATCACTTTGCGTTTCATTAACACCTGCGGCATCAACTTCTAGTTGGTGACCTTGTAAAAACTTAACCTGTAAAATATCAGTACCCGCTAAAGGGTTATTAACACAATTAAGTTCACTTGAACTTGCCGCTGTTTTTGCATAAAGGGTTTTAAAATTACTGCTGCTGGTTAAATCAGGAAAGCTGCCATTGTTGAGACCTTCGAAGCAATCACCTGTAGGATTTGTTAATGATGATGTATTTATTGCAGTAAACGAATCATCATAAAATGTTCCCCAAAAGCCTACTTGTTCTATATCGCGTTGCATAATATTAATGGCTAATCGACCAGACTCTTGCAGCTCACCTATTGTCATCGTATCGCGGGTCGTCACTTTCATACCAATATAGGTAAACATTACGCCACCCAAAATTAATCCCCCTATAAATAAAGAGATCATCATTTCAATGAGTGTAAAACCAGCTTGCTTCATCTTAGCTCCTAACGTAAATGTAGCTAGTAAGTACAACTAAACGGCGCCTTTTATCTGCTACACCACAGCTAATTTTGCCTGTTGCCTCACTCGCCTTAAATTCTTGACGACCCTGCCAAGAAACAATGACCTCAATATTAAACGCCTTACCGCCAGAGCCTGCTACCGACTCTGGATTAATACATACGGTGGCACCATCAAGTGATCCCGTATTTTCGCGGGCACGAATAGCACGCTTCCACTGCTCTATATCTAAACTCGCAATTTGTGCATTACTGCATGAACTTGTAAAACAGGTTGTAGAGGAATTAATACTTGTCTCGCTGGTAAACTCAAGGTCGTATAATGTAGCTAGTTGCGATGTATCGTTAGCCCGAATACGTTGGATAATATCATTACCAAGCGCAACAGCAGCAGCACGTTGCATTGAATCAAAGCTTGCTTGTTTTGCTTTTGCTTGCAGGGCTACAGCCCCCAATAAACCAAAGCTAAGAATAATAAACGCAATCAGGACCTCAATAAGGGTAAAACCTTTTTGCAATTTAAACGTGCTCAAAGACATAGTAAAACCAAATAATAATTATCTGATACTAAGTGTATGCAATAAAAAAATAGATTCAACTAGGACCACGACCAACGGTTAATTATGTTGATAAGCGGTTAATAGGTCGGTGTGCTAAAGTACGCTTTTTACGCTTTTGAGCGCTCGACGACTAACAGCTAAAAAAGGTGAACACCCTTTGAGTTCAATAACATGTTGATGGTTTTTAAGTGTATGGAGTGCCAAAATTTTATTTTTATTCACTAAGGTATTTCGATGAATTCGCAATAAGTGACGAGGATATTGCATTTCAAGTTGCTTTAAACTGTCTTCAATTAGAGCCTCCCCACCATCGAACACAACTTTGGTATACTTTTCCTGTGCATAAAAATAAAAAACATTTTCTATTTTTATACTTCTTACGGTGCCTGCTAATTGATAGGTTATTTTTTCTGTTTGTTGTTGTTGCAGGTGTACTCTGTTTAAACGTCCTAACTGTTGTAATGCATGTTGCAAACTTTTTTCTGATATAGGTTTTACCAAATATCCGGCTGCATTTAACTGCATCGCATCAAGTGCATGCTCAGGATGAGCGGTTATAAAAATAATCGCCGGAGGTACCGCTAGATCATTGAGTTGATTGGCCACTTCGATGCCATTTAAGCCTGGCATATCAATATCTAAAAACACTAAATCAGGCTGCTGCTTTTTCATTTGTGTTAAAGCGTCATTGCCATTACTAGCCTCTCCTTGCACATGAATGGATGTATGGTTCTCAGCGAGTAAACGCTTCAATCGTGCCCTTGCTAAGGGTTCATCATCTACAATCAATACATTCATAACGTATTCTCTGCTTGTTTTGGGATGACTACTTTGACTCTAAATTGATTATCTTTATTGGTTATTGTCAGTTGCGCCCGACCTTTATAATAAATACTTAAACGAGAACGAATATTATCAAGAGCCATACCGTTATGCTCTCTAGTATTTTCAGTTTCAGTAGGTACAGGATTAGTTACAATTAAGGTTAAATAATGTGTTGTCACATGCAGTTCAATACTTATAGTAGCACCACTTTGGCTTGGCTCAATGCCATGACATACTGCGTTCTCTACCAAAGGTTGTAATGTTAGATATGGAATATATAGCGCAGGGAGATGTTCTGGTAATAACCACTCAACCTTTAAGCGCTCTGCAAAGCGCCATGATTCAAGCGCAATATACTGTTTAGTTAATGTTATTTCATCACTGAGTAATACACTTTGACCTGAACGCATTGCAGCTTGAGACAGCGCTGCTAGTGCTAAAATTGCATGCTCTGCAGCCTCAACGTCATGATGCGTTAATTCTGCCGCCGTATTCAAGCTATTATATAAAAAGTGGGGTCGGATCCGTGCCTGCAAAGCATCAAGTTCTGCACGAGAAAGTGCTTTGGTTTGCTGCTCTTTTTCAAAATGAATAAGCAAAAATTGTACAAACAGTAAGGTAAGCAAAAATACAATAATGCAATTACGCAGCACAAAAAACGTCAGTTGTTTTTCGTTTTCAATATCAAAAGCAATATGAGAAAACACCAGACTAAATACAGCAGTACTGAGACTATATGAAGCAATAAAAAAACTGATCTGAATAAACTGAGTCTGTTTTGCGAGTAATCGACGACAAAGATATAAAAAAGAGGTACTGACCAGCACAGTTACATGGAGAAACAAACTGATCGCCCCCAAATGCAGCCATATGTCATCGCCAGCATTAGGAGCAAAAGCTAATATAATAGCCACAACCTGTGTTACTACGAGGGATGCAAGCACACCACGCTCATTAAAAAGGGCCGAAAAAAGTAACGCATCTGGTGACAGTTGCTTACCCATTCGACCCTCCTTTTATGGTTTATCTCTAAATTAACGCAGCTCTACTGGTACAGCAAAAACAATGTTTTCTTCTTCACCAGGATTTTCTGTTACTTGGTTACCACCGAGCTCTTTTAAGCGGGTAATCACTTGCTGCACTAGCACTTCAGGTGCTGACGCGCCTGCGGTAACCCCCACACTATTGATACCATCAAACCATGACGCTTCAACATTGCTGGCATCGTCAATTAAGTACGCACGCGTACCCATTTTATCAGCTAGTTCTCGTAAACGATTGGAGTTAGAGCTATTTTTAGCGCCTACAACCAATAGCACATCGACTTTGTCTGCTAAATCACGTACTGCATCTTGACGGTTTTGAGTTGCATAACAAATATCATCTTTACGCGGACCATCAATAGCAGGAAACTTGCTGCGTAAGGCATCAATCACATCCGCAGTATCATCTACCGATAAGGTTGTTTGGCTGCAATAAAAAAGGTTATCTGCATTCTTAACATCAAGCTTTAACACGTCATCAACGGTTTCAACTAGGTAAATGCCACCTTGTTGATTGTCGTATTGACCCATAGTGCCCTCAACCTCGGGGTGTCCATGGTGACCAATTAAAATGCATTCAATGCCTTTTCTGCTGGCACGGGTAACTTCCATATGCACTTTAGTCACTAACGGGCAGGTTGCATCAAATACTTTAAGCTCACGGCGTTTTGCTTCACTGCGTACAGCCTGTGATACACCATGAGCACTAAATATAACAATACTGTCATCCGGTACCTGATCAAGCTCTTCAACAAACACAGCGCCGCGATTTTTTAAGCCATCAACCACATAACGATTGTGTACCACTTCATGGCGCACATAGATTGGTTTTTCAAAAATATCTAAAGCGCGCTCAACAATGCTAATTGCGCGGTCAACACCGGCGCAAAAGCCTCGTGGATTAGCTAATAATATTTCCATCAACCTTGCACCTCAATAATATCAACTTCAAACGTTAAGCGCTGGCCCGCTAATGGGTGATTAAAATCGATAGTAACTGACTCGCCTTGCACTTCACGCACCAAACCCGGAAGCTCGGTGCCATCAGGTTGAGTAAACGCAATAATAGCACCTACTTTAGCCGGCGTTTCTACACCAAACTTACTACGATCTACATAATAAATATTATCTGGGTTTGGTTGACCAAAGGCATCTTCCGGCTCAAGTTCAAATGTTTTGCTCTCACCGGCCGTTAGGCCAAGTAAACATTTTTCAAAATTAGCGGTTAAGCTGCCATCACCCATAGTGAGCTTAGCCGGCTTGTTATGCACTTTCGTTGAGTCAGCGGCAGAGCCATCTTCTAGTTTAATAGAAAAATGAAAAATAACTTCTGAGTTTTCACCAATTACAGCTTGGCTCATGCTTTATGCTCCTTTGGATTTTCGCCGGTAAAGGCGTCAAATAGTAATAATGCAGCACCAATACAAATAGCGCAGTCTGCAATATTAAATACGGGAAAATGTGAGTCTTCGTAAAACACATGTAAAAAATCAATAACGTAACCATAAGCAATGCGGTCGTACAAGTTACCAATAGCACCGGCTAAAACTAACGAGTAAGCACCACATAATACTTTATTAGACGCTGGAAGACGTTTTAACCACCACACCAACAAACAACTAATCGCGATTGCTATTGCACTTAAAAACCAACGCTGCCAGCCACCCGCTTCGCTTAAAAAGCTATAGGCTGCACCGTAGTTATGTACATAAGTGATGCTAAAAACAGGCAGTAAATTAATTGACTCACCATAAGCCATGGTGTTTACAACCAGTGTTTTACTGGCAAAGTCTATTACAAGCAGTAATAGACTCAACCAAAGCCACACTAAACCACTTTTTTGGGTTAGTTTGCTCACTAAAAACAACTCCTAAGCGAATTGACGCTTTTCACCTTCACCGTCAACGTTACTTACACAACGACCACAAATTTCGGGATGAGCAGGCTCAACACCTACATCTTCACTGTAATGCCAACAACGTTCACACTTTTTAGCATCTGTTGCTGATACGCTAATGTATAAGCCATCAATTTCAGTAGTTTGTGAATCTGCAGGTTGACTGTCTACCTCGGTAACGTTAACCGCAGAGGTTAACAACACAAAACGTAGCTCATCGCCTAACGCCGCAAGTTTTGCTGCAAGCTCTTTGCTGGCAAACAGGTTTACGGTTGCTTGTAATGTTGCGCCAATCACATCTTCTTTACGTGCAGCTTCTAACAGACGGTTCACTTCGTCACGCACATTTAAAATAGCTTGCCAGTCTTCATTACTAAACTTGGTCGTTGTTGGTGCTTGTAATCCCTCATACCATGTTGAAGTAAATACATAGTCACTGCGCTCACCTGGAAGTGCTTCCCAAATTTCTTGCGCTGTAAAGCTCATGATTGGCGCCATCCAGCGAGTCATAGCTTCAGCAATATGATAAAGCGCTGTTTGACAAGAACGACGTGCATGGCTGTCGCTTTTTGCCGTGTACTGACGGTCTTTTATAACGTCTAAGTAGAACGAACCAAGCTCACCGGTACAGAAGTTCATTAGCTTTTGCGTTACTAATAGCATTTGGTAGCTATCGTAAGCCGCTAAAATATCATCTTGTAACTGTGCTGCGCGCCCTACAATCCACTTATCAAGCTCAACCATATCATCAACAGCAACTTGATCCGTTTTTGGATCAAAACCACTTAGGTTAGCAAGTAAGTAACGGCTGGTGTTACGAATACGACGGTAACGATCTGCCGAACGTTTGAATATTTCATCGGATACGGTCATTTCTGCTGTGTAATCAGTTGATGCTACCCATAAACGTAAAATATCAGCGCCCAGTTTATTCATCACATTTTGTGGCGAAATAACATTGCCTAATGACTTAGACATTTTGCGGCCGTTTTCATCAACCGTAAAGCCATGCGTAAGCACTTGCTTGTATGGTGCATGACCATTAATTGCCACTGAAGTCATCATTGATGACATAAACCAACCACGGTGTTGATCAGAACCTTCAAGGTATAAATCTGCAGGACCAACTAAATCTTCACGCGCATCAACAACACAGGCATGAGTCACACCTGAGTCAAACCACACATCTAGCGTGTCTTGTACTTTCATGTACTGTTTAGCGTCTTCTTCACCTAGCAAAGTAGCAGGCTCTAGGTCATACCATGCTTGAATACCTGATTTTTCCACAAGTACTGCAGCTTGTTCAATCAGCTCTTGAGTATTTGGGTGTAATGCACCCGTGTCTTTATCAACAAACAATGCAATAGGTACACCCCACGTACGTTGACGCGAAATACACCAATCAGGGCGGCCTTCAACCATGTTGGCAATACGGCTTTCGCCCCATTCAGGTAACCATTGAGTATTTTTAATTTCAGCCAGTGAATCTTTGCGTAAGTTAGCCTGATCCATGCTAACAAACCATTGTGGTGTGGCACGGAAGATAATAGGCGTTTTATGGCGCCAACAATGTGGGTAGCTGTGAGTTAATGCATGATGATGCATTAAGGCATTATTTTCTTTTAATACCTCAATTACACTCGCATTGGCTTTAAACACATGTTGACCGGCAAATAATTCAGTGTCAGGTAAGTACACTCCGTTTGCGCCAACTGGGTTAGCCACTTCAAGATTATACTCAAGGCCTGCCACGAAATCTTCTTGACCATGACCAGGTGCAGTATGCACAACACCCGTACCAGAATCTGTGGTTACGTGTTCAGCTACAATAACCGGTACGTTAAAGTCGTAAAATGGGTGTGCAACGTTTAAGTTTTCAAGTGCTGCACCTTTAACATAGCCAAGGATATGGAAGTGGTTAAAGCCAAAACGATCCATCGCATCTTTAACAAGCTCAGAACCTAAAATCAGACGCTGCTGAGCACCTTCATCGTCTACTTGTACTAGCGCGTATTCTAAATCAGCATGCACAGCAACCGCACGGTTAGCTGGCAAAGTCCACGGTGTCGTAGTCCAAATAACAGTCCCTACACTGCCAGTGCCTTGATGGCCATCAGCCAAGTTAAACGCATTTACTACTGCGTCTTGATCAGCAAAAGTAAAACGTACATCGATAGCTGGCGATTGTTTATCTTGGTATTCAACTTCTGCTTCTGCTAATGCAGAGCCACAATCTGTACACCAATGCACAGGTTTTGCGCCTTTATGTAGATGGCCATTTTTTATAATGCGACCTAGTACACGAATTGCATTGGCTTCAAAGTCAAAGTTCATGGTTAAGTAAGGCTTATCCCAATCACCAAAAACGCCTAAACGTTTAAAGTCTACTTTTTGGCCTTCCACTTGCTTTTTAGCATAGGCACGACATTTTTCGCGAAATTCTGCAGCAGTTACCTTAACACCGGGTTTACCGACTTTTTTCTCAACCATTAACTCGATTGGTAAACCATGGCAGTCCCAACCCGGTACGTATGGCGCATCGAAGTCTGATAAGGTTTTAGACTTAACAATAATATCTTTTAATATTTTATTTACTGAATGGCCTAAATGGATATCGCCGTTTGCATACGGAGGGCCGTCATGCAAAATGAAAGTTTTTTTACCTTTCTTTGCGCTGCGAATTTGACCATACAGGTCGTCTTCATACCATGCTTTAAGCATTTTTGGTTCACGTTGTGCCAAATTGCCACGCATTGGAAACATTGTTTCCGGTAAATTCAAAGTATGTTTGTAGTCGCTCATTAATCCTACTTTCCGTCTCTATCGGCTACCTAATTTAAACCAAAACACTGCTTAGCGGCGGCAACATCGGTTGCTATTTGTGCCGTCAGTTGTGTTAATGTCTCGAATTTTTTCTCGTTGCGAAGTTTTTCAATCAACTCCACATGCATAAATTGTCCATAAATATCTTGTGCAAAATCAAAAAGGTGTACTTCTAATAAGGCACGAGTTCCATTAAATGTGGGTTTGTTTCCAATGTTAGCCACCCCAAAAACGTGTTTTCCTGCGATCATTACTTGAACCGCAAATACGCCATTAACCGGACAAACTTGACGCTTTAGGGCAATATTTGCCGTTCTAAAACCTAGTTCTCGGCCTTTTTTCCAGCCGTGAATAACACGCCCAGATATCGCATAATTATGCCCAAGCATGACTTTGGCACTAACCAAGTCACCCTCAGCAAGCGCTTCTCGTATTAAGGTACTGCTTACTCTAGCATTTAATTGCCTAAAGCTGGCAGTGCTTTTAACACTCATTCCCGCTTGAGTACCCATATTAGCCAATAGGCTAAAATTTCCTTGGCGCTGTTTACCAAATCTAAAATCATCGCCAACCGTTAATGCTTTAACGCCCAGCTTTTTAATTAAAATATCGCTCACAAACTGCTCTGCATGCATATTTGCAAACGCTTGATTAAAGCTAATACAAATAACGCGCTCAATCCCCAAGTTACTCAATAGACGAAGTTTATCACGCAGTCGAGTAAGCCTAGCCGGGGCATTGTTTTTTGCAAAAAACTCTTGTGGCTGAGGCTCAAATAACATTACAGTGCTGGGTAAATTATTTTCTTTGGCATCCGCTAACAGCCCTTTTAATACGGCAGCATGACCCAAATGAACACCATCAAAATTACCAATGGTTAGCACACAACCAAAGTGTTGTGGGCGTATATTGTGTATACCTCTAATTAACTCCATGCCACCTAATGCCTTTTTCAGCGAGCGATAAAATGCGACCTTGGGTCGCAGAGTGTCCGATTATAATCTTTTTTTTAATTTGATTCAGTAATTGCTACACTTTTTATCGTATTTAGTCTAACACCCATCAAAAACAACATAAAAAAGTAACTAACAACCGCAATAATTAATAACACAACCAACAACATAACTTGTTCACTAAAGTGCCAGCTAGGCCAATCATAGTGTCTACTGGTAAACCACACTAGTGCGCCCATCGTCACACTCGCCAGCAAACATTTCAAAGTGAAGTAGCCACTCATGCTGGAAAACTGATAAACATTCTCTTTTTTAAGCTGTCGGTACAGTAAGTAGGCATTACAACTAGCCGACATAGAGGTTGCCAGGGCTAAGCCTAAATAGCCAATAAAGGGCGCCAGCATAATATTAAACACCATGTTAAGCACCAAAGTGACAATACCAATGCGCACCGGTGTTTTCGTATCTTGGCGAGAATAAAACCCAGGCGCCAACACTTTAATTAACATAAAACTGACTAATCCCACCGAGTAGGCAACCACCCCTAAGCTCACTGCCTTAACGTGATCAATACCAGCCTCTTTAAACGCGCCGTGATCAAACAGCACGGTAATAATCAACGGGCTAATAATCATCAACCCTATCATGGCCGGGAGCCCTAAAAAAATCACAAATCGCACTCCCCAATCTAGGGTATGTTGAAAGTCGCTACTTTTTTTACTGCTGTGTAATTTTGATAGCGCAGGTAAAATAACCGTCGCAATACCAATACCAAATAAACCAAGTGGGAATTCAATCAGTCTATCTGAGTAATACAGCCAAGCGATAGAGCCTGTCATCAATAATGAAGCTATTACCGTATCGAGTAATAAGTTAATTTGACTAATTGATACACCAAATAACGCTGGGAGCATTAATTTACGCACTTTTTTAACATTTTCGTCTTGCCAACCCCATCGCGGGCGCGCCAACATTTTTGCTTTATATAAAAACGGCAGTTGAAATAATAGCTGTACCACGCCCCCTAAAAATACGCCTATTGCTAATGCATATGCACCAACAGAAAATTGGTCATGCAATAAAATGGCACAACCAATAATAGAAACATTAAGTAATACGGGAGTAAATGCGGCAACTGCAAAACGGTTGTACACATTCATTACTGCGCCACTAAGCGCCACTAAGCTTACAAAAAATAAATAAGGAAAGGTCAGCTTTAATAGTGAACTGGCAAGCTCAAACTTTTCTGCGTCAGGGCCACCTTGCCACCAATCAATAAACCAACCAGTACCAAATAAAGCGGCGATAACGGGGGATGCAACAACACCAAAAAGCGTAACGAGTAGTAAAATTGTGCCGAGTGTACCTGCCGCCTGCGCAACAAATATTCTGACTTTATCATCGCCTTGTTGTTCTTTGATTTCACTTAATACAGGTACAAACGCCTGTGCAAAAGCCCCTTCAGCAAATAAACGGCGTAAAAAATTTGGAATACGGTTTGCAAATAAAAACACATCGGCAGCAGCCCCTGCCCCCAACAAGTTAGCAACAACAGCATCACGCACTAGCCCTAAAATACGCGAGATCATTGTCATTGCACTTACAATCATCCCGGAACGAAACAAACCTTTTGACACTATAAATCCATATTAAAAATCAGCAATTAAGTTAATTATGCCATAGTCTTTTTTATAAATCGCTTTAAAGCACTAGGCTCGAACCCCTTGCTTTGTTACAATAGCGCCATTAACTGCTAAAGCGGCAAATTGATGTTCGTTATAAGGAGCAGTTTTTCTTGGATTGTTAAAATTAAATTGACATTCATGATAAAAACAGGCATATTCCACGGCCTTTAATTTAAGCTTTATTTAAGATTGTTAGGAGCAAACCTTGGCTAACATCAAGTCTGCAAAAAAACGCGCTATCACAAGCGAAAAAAACCGTCAGCACAACGCAAGCCGTCGTTCAATGATGCGTACTTACTTCAAAAAAGTAATCGTAGCTATTGAAGCTGGCGATAAAGAAACTGCACAGCAAGCTTTTTCTGTTGCTACACCTATCCTAGACCGTTACGCAACTAAGGGTCTAATCCACAAAAACAAAGCTGCTCGTCATAAGAGCCGTTTAGCTGCTAAAATTAAAGCGCTATAATTTGTTTTTGCAAGATTAAAAAAACCGGCTTTTGCCGGTTTTTTTTTACCCAAAATAAATACGCTTTTTAAACGTTATCGAGCTCTGGATAAAACTTTTTCAGCATCGCCGCAATTTTCTTCGGAGAAAATGGCTTAACCACAAATCCTTTTGCCCCTCTATCTATTGCATCCTTCACATTTTCAACGCCTGAATGCGCCGACACCATCACCACGTTTGTCTCTGGTGATAACTCATTTATCTGCGCAATAAGCTCTTTACCATCGCCGTCAGGTAGCTCTATATCTAAAAATATAATGTTAAAGTTTGCTGCACGGCATTCACTTATGCACTGCGCGGCCGTAGACGCTTCTTTTACATTCTCTATCCCTAAATGCATCAATGTTTGACTTAGAAAGCTACGCACCGTGCTAACATCATCAACTATTAAAATAGATAGCTGCGTATTCATATATAATCCTTATAGGCTAAAAGCCGTGTCTGCGAAATTGGTGATTTGCTTAAAATACAAATATTTACTTTATTATAGAGAGCTAAGCCAAAAAGGCCAGATTTGCTTTATGTCGAAAAATACAAAAAAGAGTCGTCGCAAAAAAAATAAAGCGGCCTATGTTAAACCAATACTTAGTAACAAGCCTGCAAACCTTGGCTTACAATTAAACCCGCGCGCAGTAAGTGTAAAACGTGGCGCCAAACTAACCGCATTTTTTATTTTCACGATATTATTACTTATATTTGTTTTAGCGCCAAAGCCTAGTTTACTCACCTATAAAAAATCAGCCATGGTTAGCAAAAGTATTTATTGGCCAGGGCTATTTGCCAATAAACCAAAGCTACTGGATTCAACGCTGCACCCTAGACTAGATAAGCATCGCAGAACACTATACCTCTGTGTAGATCTTCAGCAACCACAAAGCTGCCAAAAATATCATGTTATTGCTGAAGAGGGATTATTTTCGGTATTAATGACCCACCTTTAGCATTAAAAAAACTAATCTGAAAATTTAAAATTACTTGGTTGAAAGCTGTGCAAAAGATCAACATAATGGCGCTCCTTTTTTCAACAACTGAACTATTGAAACGACCATGCTAAACGAGCTAGATTGGCTTTTAAATACATTACTACTTGCACTAGGTTTAGGTGCATTCTTTATCAACCAACTGACACTGCTTCGCGTTGCTGCGATTAGTGCGTGTGGTTTGTTATTCCTATCATTTAGCTTAGATCTTATGTCGTCGAGTATTATTTCAAATATGAGTTTAGTGTTGATCAACACATTTTACTTGTTCAAAGTTTATACGTTTGGGCAATTTAGCGTATCTCAGCATTAATTACTTCCCCTTAGAATATTTTATAGCCCAGTTTTTCTGGGCTTTTTTTTGCTGCAGCTTTAAAGATCTTGGGTCTTAGTTTGAACTAAGTTAAAATTTATCTCGTAATAGGGTCTGTTGACCTTTCAAGGTTAAATTTGCAGCAGTCTGTTTGGTATTTAGGCAAGGCAGAGCCTATGTGGTGTGGTTATTCCCCATAGATAGGTGATAACGCAGCATCAATGCCAAACAGGCGCTGCCCTTTGGGTTCTACCTAGGGGCGATTTACTCTTTGTTGCTCGGTTTTTACTTAGCCCACTAGGTTACAAACCTCGCGCCGCGATTAAACCGCCCCTAGCTTGAACAAATTTTAATCCGCAAAGGTCAACAGACCCTTGCCTAATTTGAGATAAGCCCATGCCATTGTCAGATTTCGATTTATTCTTATCTTCTATGGAAGATGTTACCCCCATAACGCATGACACTGTGACCTTACCACCTAAAAACCATAAAGCGGTCATCGCCCAGCAAGAAAAAAATAAAGCAGCACAATCAGATTTAGTCTCTGAACAGTTCAATCCGTTGGATGAACCACTTGAATTACTCGATCCACTTGCCATATTAAGCTTTAAAAAAGAGGGCGTACAAAGCGCGGTTTTTAAAAATTTAAGATTAGCGAAATATCAGCTTGATGCGACGCTTGATTTACATGGGCAACTTTTAAAAAATGCACACGCATCATTATTAGCCTTTGTTCAAGACTGCCATCAGCGAAATATAAGAATGGTACTCGTTCGCCATGGCATAGGTATTAAAAATAAAACCAAGCCAGGGATATTAAAAAGTTACGTAAATCAGTGGTTACAAACAATTCCATGCGTTTTAGCGTTTCATACTGCACTTAGGCAGCATGGAGGAAGTGGTGCGACGTATGTTTTATTGAAGAAAAGTGATGATAAAAAGCATCAAAACAGAGAAATACACAGCAAGCGTAGCTAAATCTTGCTGTGAAAATAAGGGTCAGATCAGCAGCGCTGCCGCATTGGCTTGATTAAACCAGGCAGATATTCCTAATATAATGATAGATACAACCACGATGCTAATTTTTGCGCCCCCTTGATTGGGTTTCATAATTCATCCTATTTTTTTATTATTGTTAGAACTGTTTTTAACAATAATAAAAATTACAAATGTTAACAAGCTGTTTCTGTTAAAAATTAAACAAATTTTAATCCTTGAAGGCCAACAACTGCCAATTAATAACCTTGCTGCTTATCAATGCAATTTATTAATGGCTGTTTCGCTTTTAAACGCAAAATGTTTTCTGCTATTTGTTCAATAACACTATCCAGATCTGACAACGCAGCACAGTGCGGTGTTAAAGTAATACCTGGATGCAACCAATAAGGGTGTTCGCTTGGTAGTGGTTCACTGGCAAACACATCAAGCGTTGCTGCGCGTATACGTGTATTGTTAAGTGCATCAAGTAAATCAGCTTCTACTATATGCCCACCTCTGGCCACATTAATCACCACAGCATGTTCAGGCAGTTGCTCAAGTAACTGTTTATTAATAATGCCTTGGGTACTGCTGGTAAGCGGTAATAAACATACTAAATAATCGGTTTGCGCAAGCATCTGTGTTAAGCCGTCATCACCATGATAGAGTGTCGCAATGTTTGATGTTTTAGGGCTTCGGCTCCAAGCATTTACGTTAAAACCGTTATTAACCAGCCTATGTGCACATGCTTGACCTAGTTCGCCAAACCCTAAAATGCTTACTTGATTATGTTTATGCGCTCTTTTAGGTTTCCATATACTTTGCTGTTGCTTTATTGCATATTCTTTTAATCGCAATTTTTGTGCTAATACATGGGTAAGTACGTATTCAGCCATATCGTTGGCTAACTGTTTATCAACAATACGCACGACCTCTACATCCGCAGGTAATAAACTTAAATCAATGCTATCAACGCCAGCGCCAAATGATGACACAGCCTTTAGGTTTGGTAACGTGGGCCACAGTGATGCAGGCGCATTCCACGCTAAAACGAACTCTACACTCTCTAAATTTTGGCAATCATCAAGTTCTTCAATTCGAATACTAGGCAATCGTGATTGCATTTTTGCTATTAATTTTGTGTTGTCCCGGCCTGTTATAGCCACCAAAACTGACATGATGATTCCTTAAAAAGTAACCCTGAATAATAGTACTGATATGGTTCAATTCAATAGTATGTAAACGGTTTTAAAAAGTCACACAACTGACCGCGTATTGTCATATCCGCACTCTAAGCTAAACATATTGGCTTTAGCCTAGTATAAAAAAGAGGTGCGTATGATCAGTGTAGATAAAGTAATTGCGACTAACTTACCACAGTTAACTAACTCATTTAAAATAAAAAAACTGGTAAAAAAGAGCCTTAGCTACTTATTACATGAACAAGAGTTTACAAACTTTGCAACAACTTATCCTCATCTTCAAGGAATAGAATTTGTCGAGCAAGTACTTGATGAACTTGATTTTGACACTCGATACAAAGCAAAACAAATAGAAAATATTCCCAGTGAAGGGAAAATTGTCATTATTGCTAATCATCCAATTGGATCCTTAGATGCGCTTGCATTAATTAATGTGTTATCGACGGTGCGTGCCGATTTAAAAGTCGTGGCTAACCGAATGCTAATGACCGTTGATGCAATGCATTCATTATTACTACCCGTTGATAATTTGTCGGGGCAAAGTAAAAAACAAGAGCTTAGTAATATCCACCAGCATTTAAAAAATGAAGGAGCATTACTTATTTTCCCTGCGGGTGAAGTTTCTCGACTTCGACCAACAGGGATCAAAGACTGTAAATGGAACAGCGGGTTTTTACGTATCGCTAAAAAAGCCAATAGCCCAATTTTACCCATACATATAAAAGCCAGAAACAGCCCGCTTTTTTACGGTGCCTCTATGCTATATAAACCGCTTGCCAGTTTATTACTAGTCAAAGAAATGTTTAAACAGCGCCAAAAATCGCTCGAATTTGAAATAGGCGCCTCCATTGCTCCTGAATCTTATTTAATACCCGATTTAAAAGACAAGGAAGTGGTCGAGCTTATACGAAAACAGCTGTACCGTTTAACCACTAAAAAAACACTGCCACTAAAAACTCATGCCCCTATTGCCTCACCAGAGTGTAAAAAAGAATTAAAAAAAGCCATCGAAAGCTGTGAACATTTAGGTAAAACCAGTGATGGCATGGTTATTTATTTATACCAATACCAAGGCAGCTCACCGTTATTTCGTGAACTTGGCCGCTTACGGGAAATTGCCTTTCGTGCAGTAGGTGAAGGCAGTGGCAATCGCCGTGATATAGACAAATACGACATGCATTATCAACACTTAGTCTTATGGGATGCACAATCACTCGAACTAGTTGGCGCTTACAGATTAGCCTGCGCGCAGGATGTGATTGAACAGCACTCTCAACGTGGGCTTTATACCGATAGCTTATTTAATTATACCCAAGAGATGACGCCATACTTCAAGCAAGGCATAGAATTAGGCCGTAGTTTTGTACAACCCAAATACTGGGGAAGAAAAAGCCTCGACTATTTATGGTATGGCATTGGTGCCTTTATTAACCGCTACCCTCAGTATCGTTACTTATTTGGTGCCGTGAGTGTGTCAAACGCACTGCCAGAGCAAGCAAAATCCTTACTGGTACATTATTATCAGCACTATTATGGCTCTGAAAAGTCACTCGCAACGCCTAACAATGCTTTTCGTCATACCCGTGAGCAGCAGATTCAATGCACTAATTTGTTTATGGGTAACAACATCAAAGAAGACTTTGTAGAACTTAAACACATACTGGCTAATATGGGCACCCATGTACCCACACTATTTAAACAATACACCGAGCTATGTGAGCCAAATGGGGTAACGTTTTTAAGTTTTAGTATTGATCCGCAATTTAATAATTGTATTGATGGATTGGTATTGGTCGACCTTGAGAAAGTAAAACCGAGTAAAGCAAAACGCTATTTGGGAGCGCAAGACACCGCCTCACTAAACTAAGCTTTGCCGTTAAAATATTAACTTAAGCGCCTAAGCTTGGGCGCTTAAACTTAAATACTTAAACTTAGGCAATTTAATATTTATCTAATCTCCTCATTATTAGATTGGCTAAATATATGTACTAATAGTTGGGTGTATATTTTCTCTATTTGTAACAAGTCGCTAATGGGTACATGTTCATTAACTTGATGAATGGTCTGATTTAAAACCCCGCACTCTATCACTTGCGTGTTTTTACTTGCAAAAAACCGCCCATCTGAAGTCCCGCCGCTGGTACTAAGTACCGGATAGCTTCCGGTCACGTTAAATATTGCCTGCTCTAGCTGGGCGAGTAAGCAGCGCTCTGCCCTATGGCTTGTATAATAAGGTTCACATGGACGCTCCCATTGCACCGTTAAATATTCGTTTAAATCATTCAGTGCAGTAAGTACCAGCTGTTTCACATCTGTACTTTTATACCCATGGCTGTAGCGAATATTAAACGTAATATTACATTGAGCAGGCACTAAATTATCAAGCACGTTATCAATATTAATACCGGTTACTTGCAAGCTTGTTTTTGAGCTTGGCTCATCTAAAAGCCAATCAATTTGGGTTAATCTATTCACTACTTCAGCGCTGATATGCGCAGCATTGATGGTATTTTCAGGATAGGCCACGTGTCCTGCTTTTCCTTGAATAGTTAAACGCGCTGACAGCGCGCCACGTCGGCCATTTTTTATGGTGTCGCCCACTTGCAAATGACTTGTAGGCTCACCAACAATACAGCCATCAAGTACAACACCTTGTTGTGCTAGGCGTTTCGCAATCAACACTGAGCCATGCTCTGCCTCACCTTCTTCATCAGAGGTGATCAACCAATACAAGGTGCCCTGCTTTTGCTGCGCACTATGTATTAGCGACTGCGTTGCACTGAGCATGGCTGCAATGCCCCCTTTCATATCAGCGGCACCACGCCCATAAATCGCATCATTAATTATTTTTCCATCAAACGGATCAGCTAACCAGCCACCTTGCGCAGCAGGGACCACATCAATATGACCAGAAAATGCCACCACAGGACCTGCTCCAAAAGATATTTTAGCAATTAAATTAGTGACATTATGGGCACTAAACTGCTCAATGCTAAAACCTAAATCAGTTAGCTGATGTGCCAGCCACTCAACACCACCTGCGGAATTAGGCGTAATTGACTTAAAACGGATCAGCGTTTGTAAGTGACTGAGCGTTTTTAACTGTGGAATAGTTAAGTACGGCGCGGGTACTTTTTTGTTGATAGCTTTTGTCATAATAAACACACCTCGTTTTAGCAGTGTATTTATTACAACGACTTTTTATGACCGCATTATGAAAATACAGGCTAACGTGTGCCCTCTTCTATTAATGTTTCTCGTGTCACCTGCACAATGTGTTTATCTTCTTTGGTTAATCTGGTTTTTTTCCATGCGCCACGCATAAACCAAGCGAACGCTATCAGTGCGATGGTTATGTTCGTAATTGCAAACGAATACCATATTCCCTGATCGCCAAGCAAAGTGTGATTAGAAAGAATATAAGCGGCAGGAAACTGCACCACGCATTGTGATAATAACGCGATAATCATGGCATTAAGCATATTCCCAGAGGCACGAAAAGCAGCAACAATACAAAGCTGAACACCAATTCCCCCCCAGCTTAAACACATCACTTGAACAAACTGCGCGCCTTTATTTATTACACTGTTATCTTCGGGAATAAAAAATGCCACCAGCGTATCAGCATACAAGTAAGCAATGCCCCCAACAAAAGAAAGGCCTATTAATCCCCACATACTGGCAAGCTTCGTTATTTGCTCAGCCCGTTTAATATTGCCGGCGCCCATATTTTGCCCCACCAAGGTTGATACCGCCATTGATAAACCCATGGCAGGGATCATCACCATTTGCAAAATATTAGAGCCCACGCCATAAGCCGCAATGGTAACGGTTCCAAAGCTTGCCACTAAAAATGACATGATAATCAAGCCAAAAGCACGTGTTGATAATTCAATAGAGCCAGGCGCTCCTAAGAAAAAAGCCCGTTTCATATATTGCCAATCGGGATAGAAACTTTTTAGCTGTAATTGAATCCCATGGCGACCGCGTAAAAATATAATAATGCCCGCCAGCGCCGCTAAACTTTGTGTAACTAAAGTCGCCAGCGCAGCGCCCATAACGCCAAGCCCTTCAAAACGGCCATAACCAAAAATAAATAGCGGATCGAGAATAAAATTAAGTAACACGGTGGTGCTAACTATGATTAAAGGTACTTTAGTTTGCCCTATACCCCGCATTAGCGATTGGAACATAGCGTAAATAAACACAAAAATAACGCCAATAAAGGACACATGCATAAACTTAAGTGCATCACTGTAAACCGCCTGCTCAACGCCTAGCAGTTTTAAAAAGTATGGGGAAAGTACATAACCTAGAAGCCCTAACACTAAGGCGGTAAATGCAACCATTAACACCGTTTGCGCTGCAACATGGTTCACTTTATCTTGCTGACCTGCGCCCATGTATTGCGCCGATAATATAGCACCGGCCATTGCAAGCCCAGAGCCTATAGCAATGACTAAAAAAGTGATCGGGGTACTAATAGACACTGCAGCGACTTGGGTTGCTCCTAATCGCCCAACCCAAAATGCATCCGTAAGCTGATAAGCCGACTGCAATATATTAATGAGGATAATAGGAATACCTAATTTCAACAGCGCTTTAGCAATGGAGCCTTGAAGAAATAGTTGACCAGAGGGAGTCATGAGGTCGCTTACTTTTATTAAACCGTGAACATAGCCTTAGTTTAACAAAACTAGCTGATTATATTATGAATACTTCGTTTGCGGCTTGTATTTAAGTGATCAGTCAATAATTTTTAAGCACTAATTAAGTAAAAGTTTAATCTAAATCAATAAATAGAGGCTCTTTACTCATCCGCTTTTGAAACTTTGATCTAGAACAGGTTTTTATTTTTAACCTCGAGCAATAATAGCCTCAATCAACAAATAGTCACACAGTAGTTCACGGAGAACAACATGAAAACTAAACTAAGCATTGCAATACTTACTTCTTTACTGGCTCTTTCTCCTGCAGCACACGCTAACTTTAGTGTTAATGTTGGCGCAATTAATGTTAATCCAGATAACGATGGTTCAAAAATTAACGAAGCACCTACTCTAGGCTTAAAAGGCGACTCAGATACTCAGTTAGGTATTACTGTAGATTACGCATTTAACGACCAATGGGTATTAGAGCTTATTGCAGCAACGCCGTTTTCTCATGATGTAGAAGGTACTGGTGGTTTAGCTGGTAATAAAATTGCTGATATTAAACATTTACCACCATCACTGGTTGCACAATACCACTTTTTAGATAGCAGCTATGCACTTCGTCCGTTTGTAGGTGTGGGAATTAACTATACGACGTTCTTTGACGAACAGCCTTCTGCAGCACTTAAAGCAACGTTAGGAACTAACGATGTAGAAGTAAAACTAGATGATTCATTTGGTTTTGTTGCTCAAGTAGGTGCTAACTACAAGATTGATGAAAAATGGGGCCTACACGCTATGGTATCTATCATGGATATTGATACTGATGCGACTGTTTATGCTAATGGCGCAAAAGCATTAACATCAACCGTATCACTTGACCCTGTTGTTGCCATGTTTGGTCTTAAATACTCGTTTTAATAACGTTTATGTGTGTGTTAAAAAGGCCGTTAGGCCTTTTTTTTGCCTGTGTTTAGCGAGGTAAGTTATTTACTTTTTTTTGCTCAAGCATTTCTTTCCAGTGAATTATTTCAGCCGGTAAAATGGGTGCAACCCCGTCAAAGCCTGCAACCTCGAGCATATGCTCAACACTGACCACCCCTTTCTTACTTTTAAACACGCCGCGCACATAAGCAATGGCATGTAAGCCACGCTCTGAATGAAACTTTTGTTCAATGTAAAAGTATTTATGATCCCAGCCAACCAAACGCGTACTAATGGTAAAACGTTGCATTGGCTTAATATCGCGGATGTAGGTAATGGCTGTCGCATTAACAATAGGGAACCAACGACGTTTCATTATTTGCTTAAGCAAACCAACCCGTTCAGTCATCCAGGTACGCGACAAGTCCATCATCGCTAAATAGCGCGAATTGGTTAAATGCAAATTAATATCGCAGTCACTTGGTAATGCTTTGTAGTCTATATCAACCGTATCTAACAACGATTGATAGTCACGATTACGTTTAATTTTAAAAAATAACAGCAGCAGTCTAAAATATAAGTTCACAGTAGAGGTCTTACCAGTTGAGTTTTTATCAGTGTATCATAGCGATTGACTCCTTTGGTTGTTTTTAAACCAAGGAATCAATCACTAAATGAGGATGTTTGGGTATCTATTTTTAAACTTTAACCGTTTTGCGGTTAATGCCGTAATCACGCAATTTATTAGCCACAGCAGTATGACTTAGTCCCAAGCGTTTAGCTAACTGACGAGAGCTAGGATATGCAGGATAAAGCTTACGCAGTAAGGTGGCTTCAAAACGCTTAACCGCTTGATCAAGCGAGCCCTCAAAATCAGACTCTAAATAGCCTAAATCATGGGTAAACGTAGGTAACTGTAAATGTTCAACGCGCAGTTCACTGTCTTCTAACAACGATACCGCACGGTAAATCGCGTTTTCTAATTGGCGTACATTGCCAGGCCATGGGTAATCTTGTAAAAACGTTAAACATTCTTCAGATAACTCGGGGACTGTATGGCCATTTTGCTGCGCATATTTTTGAATAAAGTGTTCAGCAAGTGGCCCAACATCCGCTTTACGATCTCTAAGCGGCGCAATTTCCAGTGTTAATACATTAATTCGGTAGTATAAATCTTCTCTAAATACGCCCTCTTGAACCATTGCTGGTAAATCTTTTTGCGTGGCAGCAATAATACGCACGTTCACTTTAACTTCGTTTTCGTCGCCAACTTTTCTAAATGTACCGTCTTGTAAAAAACGTAGCAATTTAGTTTGTAGCTGCGTCGACATTTCACCTACTTCATCTAAAAATACCGTTCCACCATCCGCTTGTTCGAGTACACCACGTTTAGGCGCTGCGTTTTCTTCATACCCGGCATAACCGAATAGTTCGGACTCAGCAACATCATCTGGTAACGAGGCACACGATAAAGCAATAAATGGTTTTACTGAGCGGTTAGATGCATAGTGACAAGCTCGTGCTAGCAACTCTTTACCCGTCCCCGTTTCACCCGTAATAAGAATGGGAGCTTCAAGTTGCGCCATTTTTCGCGCTTCGCGAACCACACGGCGCATCGCCGTGCTAAAGTTATGAATAGTCGCGAAGCTTTCTTGGCCATAACGCCTAAAAGCACTCACTTGCTGACCTAAACGGCTTTGCGATTTTATATTAATTACCGCGCCCGCTAACACATCGCCTTCGCTGCCTTGAGGGACCGCAATAGGCAGAATATCAGCAATAAAATCTTCACCTGCTACTTCAACACGCGTGGTTTGCCCCAGTACTTCTTTGCCCTCTAACCAACGGGTAAAGTTAAAGCCTTTGAGCAAATTATTAATATTAGCACCGGTGACTTCTTTTTCTGTGAGTTGTAAATCTTTGCAGGCTGCGTCGTTACACAGGCGCACCCACCCTTTAGCATCAATAGATATAACGCCATCAGGAAGTGCTCTTAATAAGGTGTTAAGTTCGTTGTGCTCACGTTCAGACGGTAAAAACGCGGTTGTGCGTACATCATGTACACCATCGATTAAGCGAATAGACGGCATGATTTTTTGAAATTGTTCAAATTCAATCTCAGGAAAACTCACATACATACGACAATTTACTGAGTCGACTTCAATCCCTTTTAAGTCAACATTGTAGCTAACTAAAATATTAAGAATCTCTTGAGCAATACCAACTCGGTCTGCACAGTGAATATCTAAACGCATACACCCTCAGGTAAGGAAAAACTAGTTGGCGTGAATAATACGCTAACTCTGTTTACGAGCATAGTTTATTGTAAAGAAATTTGGACGAAAAAATGTTTTTTTACTAACTAGAGGGCTTTTTCAAGCACTTAACGAATTCAAGCTTGGCTGTTCACTAAAAGTCGGGGTTATTGCAACTCAATTTAGTCAAGCTGGCCTTGTATAAATTATATACTGCAATGAGCGAATCATTACTGTCCATACGCCAATATTCGCTCATGTTTAATCTAAGCGGTGATTATTAAATTAAAGTAGTAAAGGTTAACTATTATTAAAAATTTAGTAGCTGTAACTACCCGTAAAACAAAGCTTTTATTTGTTTTTTAAGGCGTGTTCAAACAATATAAAAGGTAACTTTGCAATGACAATGTTACCTATGATGTTAAAGATATTTTTTGATAAGTTTAGGTGTTTACTGCAGCAAATAGGGGTTCACACACTGGTATTTAACAATTACATAACCGATGTATGATAGCGCGCTCAACGCTTCCCCTCGCACAAAGGTCTATGTATACTTAGGCGCAATTGTAACTAGGATAAGGGTGTGACGCTTACCTAAACGTATAGCTGCGTTTAGCAAACCATTACCTTAGCTGCATAAAAACACTGATGATCGAGCATTTATTATACTTTTTATGAGTAAAAATTTAGCTAAATAAAAAACCACAAGGTCATCAAAACAATAATGAATTAGGAAGTAAATATGAGTTCAAATTCTGACAGTGGCTGGTTTGGTCACCCTAAAGGACTTTCAACCCTGTTTTTCACAGAAATGTGGGAACGAATGAGTTACTACGGTATGCGAGCGATGCTCGTATTATTTATGACAGCAAGTTTACAACAAGAAGGCCTAGGATTTACCGTTGCTTCTGCTGCTGCAATTTATGGCTTATACACAGGTTCAGTATACTTTTTAGGTTTACCTGGTGGTTGGTTAGCAGATAGATTGTTTGGTGGCCAAAAAGCAGTATGGTATGGCGGTATTATTATCATGTGTGGCCATATTATCTTAGCCGTGCCACATGAATATTCATTTTTCATTGGTTTGATCTTTGTTGCAACAGGTACTGGTTTACTTAAACCTAATATAAGTGCCATGGTTGGTCAGCTTTATACTGACGAAGATGAGCGCCGTGATGGTGGTTTCGCTATTTACTACATGGGTATTAACTTAGGTTCTTTAATTGGTTACTACGTGTGTGGTTACTTTATGGAAAACGTAGGTTGGCACTGGGCATTTGGTGCCGCGGCTGTCGGTATGGGTATTGGTTTAATTCAATACAAGCGTACACTTAAAAACTTACCAGATCACAGCGCCTTACCTGCTAACCCATTAAGTCCTAAAGGTACTTCGCGCGCATGGGGTGGTATTGCTGCATTTGTTATCGCGACCGCCGGTGTTACCGCTGCTGCGATGACGGGTGCTATTGTCATTAACCCATCGATTGTTGCAGGATACACCGCAGTTATATTTACTGTTATCTTTTTCGTTTACTTTGGCCTTATATACTTCAAAGGCAAACTAACCGATGCTGAAAAACAAAGAATGTGGGCGCTATTTTTAGTCTGTGTCGCTTCAGCCTGTTTTTGGTCTGGCTTTGAACAAGCCGGTTCTTCATTAAATCTGTTTGCTCGTGACTACACAGACCGTCTGGTTGGCACATTTGAAATTCCAACGACCTGGTTCCAATCTCTAAATTCATTGTTCATTATTGCGCTATCACCATTCTTTGCCGCTTTTTGGATTAATTTATCTAAAAAAATGGTCTCGCCTACTTACAGCGTAAAATGTGCGTTGGGCCTCGTTATTATGGCTTCAGGCTTTTTAGTAATGTTTATGGCAGCACACTATGCCGCTGAAGGCTTAAAAGTAGCACCTTATTGGCTTGTTACTACGTATTTCTTACACACAGTGGGTGAGCTTTGTTTAAGCCCAGTTGCATTGAGCGCTGTAAGTAAGTTATCGCCTCGCCGCTTTACTGGTCAAATGATGGGGGTATTCGTACTTACATACTCTATAGGTAACGTTATTTCAGGATTACTTGCTGGTAACTTTGATCCTAACAATGTTGAAGAAATCCCGAACCTTTACCTACAAATTGCCTTATTTAGTATCGGTGTAGGTATCATCTTAGTACTGATGAGTTTTAAAGCTAAAATATGGGAAAAACAAGGTTTAGAACAAACCGCACCAACACAATAATTTAGATTTATCACACGCATAATTATGAGCTTTGATAAATGATATCAAATACCTCCTGTAGTTAACTGCAGGGGGTATTTTTATGGCCGCTAGATTAAACCACACAATTTTTACATTCAGCCGTTTATTATTTATACCTCATCACTGTGCAAAACGAGTTCATAGCAGCAAACCATCAATACTCTTTGTTTTTATATATATCGCAGCTAACCAAACTCATTAAAAGTGTAAATAATAAAATACAAAAACCGCACTTTTTTTAGCGCAAAAAAACTAAAAACACATATAAATAAATTAAATTAAACTATTAATAATCAATAACTTAACAAGAAAATATGCACTTTTATCTCGCTACCTAATTTTTACTTTCACCTGCTCGTATGTAAATAAACAACATACTTTGATAACCGTCTCGTAAAATTTACACACGCGCTATTTACTAAATAACAACACCCTCTTCCCCAAAACACTAATCTGGTTAATCATGCAGGCAATACGATAACTAATAATCGCAGTGCTTAATTGCGGGAGTAATTATAATGAGTGAAGTAAATAACCCTTTAGGTTTGGTTGGTATTGAATTTACCGAGTACGCAACACCCGATGCCGATTACATGGATAAAGTGTTTACCGATTTTGGTTTTTCAAAGTTAAAAAAATTCAAAGGTAAAGACATTGTTTATTACAACCAAAACGATATTCATTTTTTACTAAATAATGAACGCGATGGTTTTTCAGCTGAATTTGCTAAAAATCATGGCCCAGCAATTTGTTCTATGGGTTGGCGCGTAGAGAACGCTCAAGCGGCTTTTGAAGCAGCGGTTGAGCGTGGCGCTAAGCCTGCTACTGATGCAGCAAATAAAGACTTACCGTACCCTGCCATTTACGGCATTGGCGACAGCTTAATATACTTTATTGAACAGTTTGGCGATAAAGGCTCTATCTACGCAAACGACTTTGAAGATTTAGCTGAGCAAAACGTCGTTAATGATAAAGGGTTCTTACGTATCGACCACTTAACTAACAACGTTTATAAAGGCACAATGGAAACATGGGCTAACTTTTATAAAGACGTGTTTGGTTTTACCGAAGTGCGCTACTTTGATATTAAAGGCCAAAAAACAGCCTTACTCTCTTATGCATTAAAATCACCTTGTGGCACTTTCTCTATTCCAATCAATGAAGGTAAAGGTAACGACAATAACCAAATTGATGAATACCTAGGCGAATACAATGGCCCAGGTGTACAGCATTTAGCCTTTTTAACTGATGACTTAGTGAGCTCACTTGATAAGTTAGATAAATCAACTATCGCAACTTTAGATATTATCCCTGAGTACTACGATACTATTTTTGACCGTGTACCATGGGTTAAAGAAGACAAAGAAAAGATTCGTGAGCATCAAATCCTGGTTGATAGCCAAAGCGAAGATTGCTACTTATTGCAAATTTTCTCTAAAAACTTATTTGGCCCTATCTTCATTGAGATGATTCAACGTGTTGACGATGGTGGCTTTGGTGAAGGTAACTTCCAAGCGCTGTTCGAATCAATCGAACGAGATCAAGAACGCCGCGGCGTTTTATAATTAAAATTATGACTCTAAAAAGCAGCGTATTTCGCTGCTTTTTGTCGTTTAATCGTAGCTAAGAGAGCTTATCTCTCTTTGCGTGTTTAAATCGCGCTTTTCATCACCATATAACTAGTAGATATTTAAAACTTGCTGGTGCTATGTTCTTATTTAATAAATTGATATGCGCGACCAACTAAACCAAAGGAAATGTAATGAGTTTAATTAACGAAACCCATGATATAAATTTAACTAGCTGGGTTGCATCAGCGAATGATGCACAATGTGACTTCCCTATCCAAAATCTACCTTTTGCCGAAGTACGTCGCAAAAATAGCAACGAAGCTTTCCGAGGCGCGGTTGCCATTGGCGATCAGGTTATTGATTTAGCAAAAGTAAATGAACTCGCTATTTTTAGTGGCGATGCTCAAGTCGCCATTGCTGCAGCAAGTAAACCTACACTAAATGAGTTTATGGGTCTGGGTGAGCAATATTGGTCAGCCCTACGTTTAGCATTATCGAAAGCATTACGTGAAGGTTCTGAGCATCAAGAACAACTTACACACGCACTTATTGCGCAAAGCGAGATTGAATTTGCTCTGCCGTGTCGCATTGGCGATTACACCGACTTTTACACCTCGATTTATCATGCTACGGCCGTAGGTAGTTTATTCCGCCCTGATAACCCACTGCTACCGAATTACAAGTGGGTACCGATTGGTTATCACGGTCGTTCGTCATCTATTGGCGTATCTGGTCAGCAGTTCCATCGCCCTAAAGGACAAACTAAAGCGCCAGACGCAGAAGTACCTTCATTTGGTCCGTGTAAGCGTCTTGATTACGAGCTTGAACTGGGTATTTACTTGGGTAAGGGTAATGAGCTGGGTGATGCTATTGCCATTGAAAATGCTGAAAAACATGTGTTTGGCTTTTGTGTTTTCAACGATTGGTCAGCACGTGATTTACAAGCATGGGAATACCAACCGCTTGGTCCATTTTTAGCAAAAAACTTTGCATCAACCGTGTCACCATGGATTGTAACTACCGAAGCACTTGCACCATTTAGAACAAGCTGGACGCGTGATGAAAATGATCCGCAACCATTGGAATATTTAGAATCAACGGCTAACCGTGATCAAGGCGCATTTGATATTCAAATGGATGTTAAAATTCAAACGCAAAAAATGCGTGATGAAGGCTACAACCCAACACAAGTGTCTAAATCTAGCTTTAAGCATTCATACTGGACTGTGGCACAAATGGTGACTCACCATACGGTAAACGGTTGTAACTTTATGCCAGGCGACATGCTGGGCTCTGGAACGCAATCAGGCCCAACTCATGAAGAAGCAGGTTCATTACTTGAGCTTTCTCGTGGTGGTAAAGAAAAAATCACCTTAAGCAACGGCGAACAGCGTAGCTTCTTGGAAGACGGCGACAACGTGATAATGCGTGGCTGGTGTGAAAAAGAAGGTTTTGCACGTATTGGCTTCGGCTGCGTGGAGAGTACGGTATTGCCAGCAAAATAATTTTAAAATCAATAAACTAGTAAAAAAGGGTGGCCGAATAAGCCGCCCTTTTTTATTAATTAAGCCATAGTTACAATTTTTTTCTGGCTTTTTTAGTTGAAATTGCTATCTTGAATCCGTTAATAGCCAGTAAATATGTGACATGTCTGTATTCATAAAATCTTTTTTTCATAAAAACTTCCCAGCTCGCCAGCTGCTTATTCGCCAAAATGGCGAAGTAAAGCATGTGGTTTTGGCACCATGGTTACAAGTTTCTGTACTCGCTATTATTATCACCGCTATTGTGTGGATGAGTCTCTCTAGTATTCGTGTGTATATGCAAACACACCAAATATCTCATATCGAACAAACTCAACTTGATAAGCAAGCGCAGTGGCAACAAAAAGTAAAGCAGCAGCAGCAACGCTATGCATTACAACAAGAACAGTTAGCTGAACTAGAACAAAAACAAGCTTTATTACAAGGTATGATTGAATCATTGCCTGCTTCTATTAGCAAAGACGCCATTAAATTAGAGGGTGAGCTTGACTCCTCCCCTATAAATGAGAGCGAGAGCGAATTCCATGAACCGCTCGAAGATGACAAGTCACAAAACAAACAGGCCCACAATAACGCCACCAGTTTTGAGCAGCGCTATACTTTACTAAATGAACAATACGATACTAATTTTACCTTATTAGCTGCGCAAATTAATCAACGCCACGACGCTATTTTAGAAATATTGCAAGACACAGGTCTCGAAAATGCACTCGCACAGCACCTCGCATTAGCGGCACAAACAACGGCGCAAGGTGGCCCGCTGGACATACTTGATGAAAGTAAAATACCCAATACATTTTTAGCAATTGCCGATAAGTTGCTTGTTTTAAATCAGCTAGAAAACTTTTTAACCGCCTTGCCGAACACATTACCCTTACCTGCCGCAAAATATTATATTTCGAGCAACTTTGGGCTTCGAAAAGATCCCATGAATAAAAGACGCGCATTTCATAAAGGCGTTGATTTAGCTGGCTGGCATAAAACAGAAATTTTTGCCCCTGCCGATGCAACGGTACGTCGAGCTGGCCGCAATGGTGGTTATGGTAACTTTATTGAATTAGAACATAAAAATGGCGTTGTAACGCGCTTTGGTCACTTAAACAAAGTTAATGTTAAAAAAGGCCAAGTTGTTGCAAAGCACGATGTCATTGGTTTAATGGGCAGTACCGGAAGAAGTACAAGTACTCATTTACACTATGAAGTATTAATAGACGACAAGCATGTCAATCCACTAAAAATAACAAAGGCGCTTTCTCGTGTTTGGTAAAAATAAACAAGCAAAAACGGACTCATCAATCAAGCGAGTGAGTCATACTCCCTCAATTATTTCTAACGATGTGCGTATTACGGGCTCTTTAGTTAGCCAAGGTGAAGTGCAACTCGATGGACGCATTGACGGTGATATTAAAGCTGAGCATTTAGTTATCGGCTCCTCCGGTGTTGTTGAAGGCGTTGTTGAGGCTAGCAGCGTTGTTGTTAAAGGTAAAATCATAGGCTCTTTAAATGCAAGCGAAGTGAAGATCGAAAATAATGCCCATGTCCTTGGCGATATTTTTCATGACACACTAAGCATAGAAGCCGGTGCGATTATTGAAGGTAGTTTAAAGCAGCGCTTTGAAAAAGAAGTCATTGAGCATGCTAAAGATAAACCAAAACCGGTTAACGATGTAAAAGCCATTGTTGATAATGAAGACAGTGGCCTTTCGTTTGTAAACAAGTCGTCTACTGCAAAAAGTTAAACCTGAACAAAAAATGGTTTAGTCAATAAACTAAACCATTGTTTTTAATACTTTATATAAAAATATAATTTAGCAATTACTTCTTCTTTGTGATGTACATGGTTATATCTGCAGTAAACACCAACTCATTTCGGGTATTATAAAGCTTTACCGGCACCACTAAATCTTCTTTATCAATCCATTGATGAGGCAACTCAATTTCAGCAATCGCAGTAACGTCTGTGTCTACCTTAGCTAAATATTGTACTGTCATACCCTTAGGTATCCAGCGGTGTGTTTTATGCGGTACCGTCGCATCCACCATCACTCCAGCACACAGCTCAGCCAAATTACATTGAGCAATCGCATGAATTGTCCCAATGTGATTATGTACACGACGTGTGTTTTTAACCACAGCACTACAGTGCCCTGCTTTTAAATCTAAAATAGTGGGTTTCATAGAGCCAAAATAAGGTGCCTTGAAACACACGGCTTTGCTGAAAAGCCAGTTACCGTATGGCCATTTTTTAAATTTATGCCATGTTTTTATTAATGCAGACTCATTACTCATTATTATTTTTCCATTGTCTTTGCTTAAAAAGCAAATTAACACATCGGATCAGTTTAAAGAAGTGTGATACTTAAACAAAAATAATCATAATAAGGTTAAAAGTAGGTAAGTTGGCTGATACATCGGCCATAAGCCCTTTCTTTTTCATCAGTCGCCACTTAAAATACCGACAAAAGGAGACCTGATGCATACACAGCCCGCTAAACCCAATTTTACTTTATTACTTATCTTAGCGTTACTCGTCATTTTTTGTCCGATGGGCATTGATATTTACCTGCCTGCCTTTCCCACTATCGCAGAGCAATTCTCAGTGAGCGAAAAGCAAGTACAGCAAACGGTGGCTATTTTTATGCTTACTGTTGGTTTGGGGCAGTTAATTGCAGGTCCACTCGCTGATCGTTTTGGCAGAAAGCCCGTCGCCTTAACTGGGGTCGCTTTGTATGGACTGGCGGCATTGGGTGCATATTATGCTCCTAGCTTTTTAGTACTGATGTTTGCTCGTGCTATTCAAGGGTTAGGCGCGTGCGCTACCTTTGTTGTCGCTTTTGCAATAGTAAGAGATAAGTTTGGTAGTGAACGCAGTGGCCAAATAATTACCTATCTAAACGGTATAGTTTGCTTTATTCCAGCATTAGCGCCCATTTTAGGTGCTTGGCTAACCGTACAGTTTGGTTGGCAAATGAACTTTCTATTTTTAACCGGTTTTGCATTACTGGGGTTTATTGTCACTTTGTTCTTGTTTAGGGAAACACGACCAGCAGACAGTCATTACCAGGGGCATATTTTAGATTTAAGACGCTTTTTCCCCATCATTTCAACTCCATTATTTTTATTTAATAGCTTGTTATGTATGGTCACTATGTCAGCTATATTGGTGTTTGTAACACTGGCTCCCGGTTGGCTCATTACTGAATTAGGTGGCAGCGTAGCCGACTTTACCTTTTGGTTCTCGCTCAATGCAGTGCTTAGTATTCTTGCTAGTTTTATTATGCCTATTTACATTAAACGTCAACCTAAAAGAGCCTTAAAAATAGGCCTTTTAGTGCTAGTGAGTGCCGGCTTACTTATGTTGTTATTAAGCCAATATAAAACGCCATTGGCATTAATGATCCCTATGTTCATTGCAGCATTTGGTTTTGCCTTGACACTTGGATCTGCCGCTGGGCGTGCTTTGAGTTTATTTCCTAAACAAGCAGGCACCGCCTCTGCTCTTTTGGGAGCAATGCAAATGAGTGGAGCAAGCTTATTGGTTTTTATTACTCAATACTTAAACTTATCAACCCCAGAGCTTATTGGTACGCACTTTCTATTATTAATTCCTTTTTGTTATTTACTGTTTCGTTATGCTAAATATGCTTAGCCACTAACGCATTTTCAATACTTCTCTCATTTTGGCTAATTCAGGTGCTACTTGATTAGCCGCCCCTAACCCAAACAAAACATATATTTTTTGTTTAAAAATAATTAATTTTTAGTTAAATAATTTCGTTTTTGTAGATAAAACACCTTGTTTTTTGCTTTTTATTATTTTAATGTCGGTTTAAGTTAACAAAAGGTTAACCAATTAATTCTAGGATATTATAATATGAAAAAGAATAAACTCGCCTTAGCATTAGTTCTTACTGGTATTTTTGCAGCCGGAACTGCCCATGCTGCAAACGATCGCTTCATCATTCAAGTTGATAATAATAAAAAAGGTGTTGTTAAAGCGCTTACTAAAAAACTAGGTGGTGAGATTAAAGTAGATGGTAATGGATTTATTGCCGCAAAATTTACTGGTCAAGATTTAAGTAGCTTAAAAGGCCTACTCAACAACCCACATATTAAACTCATTGAAGAAGATCATAAGCGTGTACCTATGTCATTATTTAACGATGATGTAGGCGATGCAATGCAGCAGCAAATTACGCCTTATGCCGTTTATCAATCACAGGTTGATCAAGTAACTTTTGATGCCAATGCAGGCATGAAAGTCTGTGTTATCGATTCCGGCTTAGATAGCTCAAACCCTGACTTTATTTGGGGCAACATCACCGGTGATAACGACAGTGGCACCGGTAATTGGTTTGATAATGGCGGCCCACATGGTACTCACGTAGCCGGTACAATTGGTGCTGCAGACAACAACCTTGGTGTGGTAGGTATGGCACCGGGTGTGGCAATGCACATTATTAAAGTATTTAACGAATCAGGCTGGGGTTACTCATCTGACTTGGCTCAAGCAGCAGATTTATGTTCTCAAGCAGGTGCGAACATTATTAGTATGAGCTTAGGGGGCGGCGGCTCAAACAGTACAGAATCAAATGCGTTTGCTAACTTTACCAATGCAGGCGGCCTTGTTGTTGCTGCCGCGGGTAATGATGGTAATAACGTACGTTCTTATCCTGCAGGCTACCCGTCAGTTATGATGGTTGGTGCTAATGATGCCAATAATCAAATTGCTGATTTTTCACAATTCCCAAGTTGTTCATCAGGTCGTGGTAAACGTGCAACAAACGATGAAACCATTTGTGTAGAAGTAACAGCCGGTGGTGTTGATACGCTATCAACCTACCCTGCAGGTATGGCTACAGCAGCGAGTATGTCAGCCGATGGCACAGCATATAATTCATCAGCAATGGAAAATGCAGGTCAAGTCACGGCGAGTGCCTACTTTATGGGGACCGGCGAAACAGTTGATCCAGCAGCGGCTGGTAAAGTATGTATGATTGACCGCGGCGTTGTTTCATTTTATGACAAAGTTGCTAACTGTGAAAACTCAGGCGGTTTAGGTGCGGTTATTATCAACAATGAAGCCGGCATGTTATACGCAACACTAGGTGATACCAACGATACTTCAATTCCTGCTGTAGGCGCTGCATTTGAAGATCGTAGCGCATTAGTTGCTAGTACAAACGTGACAATTAATATTGGCGCAACTGATTATGGTTTTATGAGTGGAACGTCAATGGCAACGCCTGCAGTTTCAGGTATTGCTGCGCTAGTATGGTCTAACCATAGCGACTGTACAGGCACAGAAATTCGCGATGCGTTAAAAGCAACTGCGCAAGATCAAGGGGCTGCTGGTCGTGATGATTACTTTGGCTATGGTATTGTAAAAGCGGCAGACGCTGATGCTTACCTTACAGCAAACGGCTGTGCGGGTGGCGATACTGGTGGTGTTGATCCAGAGCCAGGCGTAGATGATATCTCTCTTAGCGCTTCAGGTTACAAATCAAAAGGCACTAAATTTGTTGATTTAAGTTGGAATGGCGCAGCAACAAGCCAAGTTGATATCTACCGCAATGGTAGCAAAGTCATTACCACTGCAAATAATAATGCCTACACCGACAGTATAAATACTAAAGGGGGTGGTACGTATACATATCAAGTATGTGAAGCGCTGAGCACTACGGTGTGTTCAAATAATATCACCGTTAGTTTTTAATAAATTTAGCACTTCGTTATGTTTAAAAGTATAACGGCTAGTTTTATAACAACTTAGTATCCTCAACTTAGCGGGCAATATGCCCGCTTTTTATTTTTCTCATTGCTTGATAAAATCACTTACCACTTCTTTTTCGTACTATTTAATGATCAACCCTGACTTTTTGCTCTCATTTTTACTCGCCAGCTTTTTAATGGCCGTTGCGCCTGGGCCATCAAACGCGTTTTTAATGGCACAAACATTTGCTAACGGGCGAAAAGCAGGTATGCAAAGTGCTTTTGGCTTTGCCTTAGGTGGCGTAGTACATACATTTTTTGCAGTTATTGGTTTAAGTGCTATTTTAAAAGCCTCTGAAACAGCCTATGCCAGCGTACAATATGCAGGTGCAGCCTATTTATGTTACTTAGGTTTTATGATGCTTAAAGGCACGTTTATGCCACCATCTTGTGAGCAAAGCGATAAACCGCATGTTACAACCAATAAAAACAAAAATGTCATGTTTCAAGCCATGATGACAGAAGTGCTTAATCCTAAGGTGGCTTTGTTTTTTATTGCTTTTATCCCACAATTTGTTGACCCTAGCTTGTCATCTGCAACCTTTCAGCTGGCATTTTTTGGGCTACTTTATCCAATCTTTGCTTTTCCGATTGACTGCACGTATATTTATTTCGGCGATAAAATAGCTCAATTTTTTAGAAATCACCCAAATAGCCAGCTCTGGATTGATAGGTTCACAGGCATTGTATTTATTGCCTTGGCTATCAATTTATTACTCTAACTAATAAGAATCAGCATGGATCAAAAAATACAATCTCTACCTGCGCAAAAAAATATAGCCTTAGTAGCACATGACGGCAAAAAAGCCGCGCTTAAGTTATGGTGTGAAAAACATAAGGCCACTCTAAGTAAACACACTTTATATGGCACAGGGACTACTGGGCATTTAATTGAGAAAACAACAGGGCTTGATGTTATTCAATTATTAAGTGGCCCTATGGGCGGCGATCAACAACTCGGGGCGAAAATAGCGGAGCATGAAATACATGTATTAGTCTTTTTTTGGGACCCTTTAGCCTCGCAACCTCATGATCCTGATGTTAAAGCTCTGCTACGTTTAGCTGCTGTGTGGAATATTCCTGTGGCGTGTAATGAAGTGAGTGCCGATATGCTACTTAGCTCACCATTAATGGATATAGAGCTTGAGCGAACATTGCCAGATTACGAAAAATACCTCGCAACCCGACAAATATCTCTATAGCAGCTTACTTATAAAGCATGCTGGCCCATTTAGTAAGGCCAGCAGTTACACTACCAAAGTGATCACCGTTCACCATTTTTATGTTGCCTAAATGCTCACTCAACGCCGCTTTAATTAATGGAGACTGTGCACTTCCTCCCGTTAAGTAAATCACATCGGGAGTGGTATTCGCATCAGTAATTGCCTGTTTAGCCAAGGTAACAATCTGACTAATGCTATCGTCAACAGCAAGCGCTAAATCAGCGACTGAAATATCTTTGCTTAATGAGTTATCTAAAAAGGCTAAATCACAATTAAAACTATTTGCGGATGTTAATGCAATTTTAGCCGCTTCAGCTTGTTGAACTAATTGGTGACCTTGCTTATTTTGCTGTAAGTGAATAAGTCGTTTATAAAGTTCAGGAGCGCTGACATCGCGTAACTGCGCACTGAGTTCACGATAATGCTGGGCACTATAAAACTGGCTCTGTAAATTCACATCGTTAATTTTACAAGCTTGCCAAAATGGTTGATTAGGTAGTGGTAAACCTGACTTAAACGTACTGCCAAGCCCGAGTAACGGCATTAAACCATGGTAGCTCAAAGCAATATCTAAATCGTTTCCGCCTACTCGCTTTCCGCTATGCGCTAAAAAGTCTGCATCTCGTTGTTGCTTATTCCTAAAACTTGGCCCCATTTGTACAAATGAGCAGTCACTGGTACCACCGCCAATATCAATCACCAATACTTTTTGGTCTTGCGTTAAATCACTTTCATAATCAATCCCAGCCGCGAGTGGCTCATATAAAAACTCAACATCTTTAAAGCCCGCCCGGTTTGCTGCGCGTGTTAAAATACCCACGGCTTGTTGGTTTGACTGCTCACCACCGACCGCTTGAAAATTCACTGGGCGCCCAATAACAGTTTGGCTCAGCGTATACCCTAACGATAATTCAGCACGTTGTTTTATTTTTAAAATCATTGCTGTAGCAATATCTTCAAAAAAATTGATTTGCCCTTGCTTTAAGCCCGTTGCGCCAAAAAATGATTTAGGGGATTTTACAAAATAACCCTCTTCAGGAAATTGTACATATTCACTAATTGCCTCACGGCCAATAAATAGAGTGTCGTCGCCGGCTTGTAAGTCTAGGTCTGATTTAATTCGCGGGAGTGTATTAAGTAAGGGTTGGCGCGCGGTTTTATAGGCATGCTCATGCTCTGAGCCATGCAAATGCTGCGCAACAAAATCAACGACTAAGGCGCTATGATGAGTGTATAAAGTTGATGGAAGATAATGTTTGCCTTGCTCTAAAGGGATAAGCTGAACACGCTCTTCGTTTAAAACACCCATAGCACAATTAGAACTACCATAATCAAAACCAACAAACATAGATCACCAAACATTACCAAAAAGGCCGCGCAATTTAGCATAATTGCTAAAAAATATATACTGAATTGGCCTACACTCTTTATTTTTCGGGTCTTTCTCGCAAAAAGCTAGCAAAACGCGGTAAACCATTTTTAGTGTACCCGTGGTATCGATAAGTGATTATTGAACCAATGGCTGGCGGACGCCTGCGTTCTTCATCACTAAAGCCCGTGCCAATAGAAAAGGTTACGCCTTGCTTGGTTTGCACTCGCAATGCCCCGAGCATACCTGTGTATTTACCTTTACCTGGTAAATGTTCAATAACTAGCGCTTCAGCATCCAAATAAGGTTTGAGTTTTAACAATGCACTAGAGCGACCACTCGAATGCTTAGCCTCTGCTAAATGAAGCATAACGCCCTCCCCGCCTTGTTTGGTGACCTCATTAAAGTAATCACTTAGTTGCTGATTGTCGCTAAATTGATATTGCTTAACCGCCTTAATATGGGGGCTATTTAACTTAGTAATGAGTGACAGGTAATTTTGATAGCGACGATGAAAAGGCGTGCTTGTATCTGGCATATCAAATACTTGATAAGTCACTGTTTGCCAGAGTAAGTCGTTGGGTATTTTTGTTCTAACAATACCACTGAGAACAGAAAATTGCCCCCGCTTGGTCCATAACTCACCGTCTAACCAAACATCAGGCAAAGGGGCGGTAAACCACTTAGGAGGATTAATTGGATTACCTTGGCGGGTAACAAATTGTTTCCCCGTCCATATTGCTCTAACGCCGTCAAACTTTTCACTCACCAAATATTGGCGAATATCGTTATGCTTAGTTTCATCATAAACATCAGCGAGTTGCACCTGCGGCAATTGCGCTAATAAACTCGCACTAAAAAGCGTTAAAAAAATAAATAGGTATCTTTGAATAGTAACCATAACTGCATCCTTGCAAATTTAAATATGGCTTAAACTATAGTTGAGATTGAAGCCATTGCCAAAATTCTTCAAGGTTATCCATTTGCTGTGTTGCTTTACTGAAGTCGTGCTGCTCGGTGTGCTTATTAGCAATCGCTACAACGGCTAAGGCTGCATTATTTGCTGCTGTTACGCCAGTGAAGGTATCTTCAACGGCAATCGCATTTTTTGCAGCGACCTGCATATTTTTAAGTGCTAATAAATAGGGATCACCGGCAGGCTTTGGATTGGTTACATCGTCTTTTGTAACCACCGTATCAAATAAATCATAAAACCCTAATCCTTTTAGTATTGGCTCAGCTTCATGGCGTGCGCTGCCTGTTACTAACGCCATTTTTAAGCCTTGCTCTTTAACCGCGAATAAAATATCTGCAGCATAAGGCATTAAAGGCGGTAAATTGGTTTTAACGTTTGCTAGGGTCTGTTGATCTTTCAAGGTTAAATTTGAAGCAGACTATTTGGTATTTAGGCAAGGCAGAGCCTATGTGGTGTGGTTACTCCCCATAAATAGGCGATAACGCAGCATCAATGCCAAATAGGCGTTGCCCGAAGGGTTCTGCCTAGGGGCGATTAACTCTTTGTTGCTCGGCTTTGACTTAGCCCACTAGGTTACAAACCTCGCGCCGCGATTAAATCGCCCCTAGCTTGAACAAATTTAAATCTGCAAAGGTCAACAGACCCTTAAACAAACGGTATTTTTCATCCGCTAAATAGCGACTACTCACAGACAAGTTATGGGTTTGTTTTATTTCCTTTGCAGCGTCAATCGTGGGGCGCCCAGAAAAGCGCTGGCAAAAATCATCTTCGTCATAACGCACACCAAAAGGCGCAAGTAATTGGCTCCAACAGATATAATGCACACTTTCAGAATCAACTAACGTGCCATCCATATCAAATAATACCGCTTCAATAGACATACTTTCTCCTTGTTGTTTAGCTGTTTAGCTGTTTAGCTGTTTAGCTGTTTAGCCTATGCCCTGAATATTAAAAAAGGTGCCTAAGCACCTTTCATTAATGTGTGTTACTCAGTCAAGCCTGCTGGCGGCTCAGCATAAGCGTCTTCACCGGTATTTACATCAACTAACTCGTAACCACGGGCTTTGCGCATCACTTTAAGTACGGGTTTTTCAAATGCTGTTTTTAAGCGCTCAGCATCATCTTTTAGTTCATCTAACGAAGTACCAAACGGCGCTGCCCCCGTTTCTGACCAGTTAGTTACTTTACCATTTAGGTTATATTCGACTTCATGTATTTGATATTGCGCCGCTTCATCTTTGGTTGCTTCACAAAAAATTACACGGTAATTCCAAAATCCAGCCATTACTTTTTCTCTTTAATAAACATATGAGCGCTACTTTAGCAGCTCTACAAAAATAAAAAAGCCTGCACTAGGCAGGCTTTTATCAATAATTACAATTTAACGTTAAATTTTTCGATTAGAAAAAGTTAACTTTAAATTCAGCACCAATGTAACGCTCTTCGTTAACCATTGCTGTGTTGTTGTTGAAATCAACACCACCAATCGCTTGTTGCTCGTCAAATAGGTTACGCACGAATGCTGATACTTCATATTCGTAGTCGCCTTGTGCCCATGCATAACCAGCACGTAGGCCTACTTCTGTTAGTGGCTTACCTTCAAACTCAACTGATTCATATAAGAAAAAGTCAATTTCACTACGGTAAGACACATCAGCGTAAGTGAAGAATTCACCTTCAGCGAGTTCTTTAGTGTAACGAAGTGTGATGTTAGAGATCCACTCTGGAGCATGCGGTAAGCTGTTACCATCTAAAATAGCACGGTCTTCAGGACCAAATGCACCTGGTACTTGGAACGTAGGATCAGTAACAGTACATTGTGCACACACAGCAACGGCTAAATCTTTGTCTTTAAGCTCGGTTTTGTTGTAGCTTAAGTTAAACGTGGCATTTAGCTCATCCGTTAACACCCACTCAGAATCAATTTCGAAACCGTAGCCAGTTGTTTTATCAGCATTTAATAAGCGGTTAAAGTTAGCACCACCACCTACAGCCGTTAGCTGTTGGTCGTCCATGGTGTAATAAAATACCGTTGCGTTAACACGGCCTTGGCCATCTAACACATCAGATTTAATACCTGTTTCAAACGAAGTAACAGTCTCTGAATCAGCAACGGTTACTTCATCACCAAATAAGATACGACCTTGAAGACTCGGTGCACGGAAACTGTTAGCAATGCGGCCATACCAGTTTACGTCATCATTGACTTTGTAGTTAGCCGATAAATCCCAGCTTACGTGATCATCGCTTACATTTTTTTCAATGTAAGTCGCAGCACCACCTACAGGGCTAAGCGTACGATTTGCTGAGAACTCTTTCTCATCGTCAGAGTAACGCAGGCCTGCTGTTACTTTTAAATCATCAGTAATGGTGTAATCAACTGAGCCAAACACAGCCCATGCTTTAGTGTCTTGCTGTTGGCTAACAAACCCATTTAATACGCCATTATTAGCCGTATCATAGCTAAAGTTTTCAATCGTTAATGCTTCGTCGAAGTAAAAAACACCCACCTGGTAATTTACATCGCCAGCAAAGTTGCTTGATAAACGTAACTCTTGCGTGTATTGGTCTTGGTCTGGAATACCATCAGCACTTTCTGAAGAAAAAGGAATAAAACCAGGACCCATAGCTACTGGAACATCATTGATAGAGAATCCACCGTAACCACCATCAATGTCAGCACGAGAGTAAATTTCTGCACTTTCCCAACCAGAGATTGACGTTACTGTGTGGTTAGCTAAGTCCCACTCAAGTTTAAGGCTTGCACCTTGTGATTCCACTTGTTGCGTCGCACGCGATGCGGCATCGTGGTAAACCACATCATTTTCAAAATCATCAACTAAGTCGTTAGTGCCAGGCTTGATAGTATTGGCACGAAAGGCAATTGGAGAGCCATCTAAATCACGGACATGGTAGTTAAATAATCCAGTGAAATCGTCACCTTCATATAAAAATTGAATACGTGCAGCTTGTTCAGTGTAACCACCTAAGGCATCTTTTTGTTCAAAGCCCGGTGCACGATTATCAATATAATCGTCTTTGTCTTGCCAAAGTACTGAAACACGCGTTGATAAACGGTCTGTTAATGAACCACCAACAGCGCCTTCAAAATCAACTGCGCCACGGCTACCATATGATACAGAGCCATAACCTTCAAATTCTTGACTTGGTTTAACAGTATCAAATTTAACTAGACCAGCAGGCGTATTACGGCCGAACAACGTACCTTGTGGGCCACGAAGCACTTCAACACGGGCTACGTCAAATACAGGGAAACCTTTTAAAATAGCATTTTCTTGTACAATTTCATCAACCACAAGTGACACAGGCTGTGAAGCATTCAAATCGAAATCAGTGTTACCTAAACCACGTACATAAAAGCGTGGGAATGAACGACCAAATGAAGATTCAATAGATAAACTTGGGATTTTCGCATTCATAAAACGAATATCCATACCAGCTGAGCTGTAAGCATCTAAACTGTCGCCTTGCAGGGCTGAAACAGCAACAGGTACTTCTTGAGCGTTTTCTACTCGTTTACGAGCAGTTACTTGAATAACTTCTAGTTGGTTCTTCTTAGCAGTAGTTTCTTGCTCAGCAGCTAGGGCTGAAATTGAAGTACCTGCTACGGCAGAGAACAACGTTGCATTGATAAGGGTTGCTAACGTAGATCTTTTCATTGCTTTCATGTCGGGGTTAACCTTTTTAGTGCACTCTTGTTCAACGGTTGATGTGTTGCGCAATTAAATAATTACGGATTCAGTCAATTTTTCGCGACTTGCTCTATGCGGCGCGGACCTTATTACCGAGAGTACAAAAACGGCATAAATAAGGCTGACTGAATACGCGAGATTATACCATGCTGTAATTAATTTACCGCATGCTGAGTGTTAAAAATATAAACTTATTTTTAACACTTAAGCGCACTATCCCGACTTTTAGTGTACTTTTAGCAACTAAACAACCAAAAAGCGGACATATGTCCTTACAATGAATTGTTAAAAAATGTGGCAAAATAACGCGGCACTTTTTTAAATACTACTTTTTCACTAATGAACGTGTGAGTGCAATTTCACCATCAATATGAATATCTCGCTGCGGGAACGCAATAACCACATCGTGTTGTTCAAACACTTCATAAATACTAAAGCGAATATCACTGCGCACTTGTCTTAAGCGAGTTTCAGATTCAGCGCACACCCAAAAAATAGCATTAAAGACCAGCGAGCTGTCGGCAAAGTCATCAAACAACACCGTTGATTGGGGCGTTGTTAATATTGCTTCATGTTCATCTAATACTTGCTGAATTAACTTTTTAACCAGTAATACATCAGAGCCATAAGCTACGCCTACGCTCACGGATGAGCGCGCATTGCCATCAATAAGCGTCCAGTTTGTAACCGTATTTTCTAATAAATGGCTATTAGGGATCAACATATGCACCCCGTCGTTTCTGCGAATGCGGGTAGAGCGAGTGTTAATAGTTTCAACCACCCCTTTTGCAGTGCCAACTTCTAGAAAATCGCCAATACGGATTGGCCGCTCCCACATTAATATCCAGCCGCTAATAAAGTTATTAATAATATTTTGTGCACCGAACCCCACACCAATGGCAATCGCACCCGATACAAAGGCAAATGCGGTTAGTGGAATGTTGAGCACCTCAAGGGAAGTAAAAAGTAAAATCGCAATACTTAAAATAAAATAAAAACGCGTGAATAAATGCACTGCATCTGGGCTCATTTTTCGAGCAAGTAATGACTTCTTAATCAATTTACCAATACGTGTAACCACAAACCACATAGTAAATAAAATCAGTGGGACTTGAATGACTTTAGCAACCGTAATATGTACGTCGTTATAACTAAACAGCACAAAACCTAGTATGTCGTTAATTTGTTCTATATTCATGATTATTCCATATAAAAATAAGCTAGCAGTTAGTAAATCAGTAAATGCTAATAATTGAGTGAGTCTAGCATGTGGTTAAATTAAATAAGTAACAGTCTGTTTAAAATAATGACGGTAAAACAACCGTAATTGCCTCGTGTCGACATGCTTGCATTGACCTTGGGGTAATTTGGGCTGTGTACTGCTGCTTTTATCTACTAAAGCTGTTTTTGCAATCTAATTTGCGTTTAAATCCTGCTTTAAATAGATAAACTTTGTTGTATATAAGTCAAAATTTGGTAAGTTAACTGTGTTTTCGACTCACTAAGCCTATTTCGGCTATTTTTTCTATGGAGTTATTATGCGTAAAACACTGATTGCCACTACGATTGCTAGTGCACTTTTATTATCTGCCTGCTCTTCTGAGAGCACTAAAGAAACAACACAAGAAACCGCAGCGCAAGTTCAAGACATTAACGCAAGCAATGTATTGTTCAAACCAAGTCCACTTCAATACATGGCACCTGAGTTTGATAAGTTTGGTACGACTGAATACGAAGCCGCATTTGATGCAGGTATTGCACAGCACAATGCAGAAATATTGGCAATTGCCAACAACCCAGCGCCAGCCACTTTTGAAAACACCTTAGTTGAAATGGAGCTGGCAGGCGAGCTACTAAACCGCGCATCAGCTGCGTTTTATAACCTATCAGGTCTTATTTCAAACGATGAATACCAACGTATTGATAAAAAAATGGCGCCAGTTTTCTCGGCTCACTCTGATGACATTTATTTAAATGGTGCATTGTTTAAACGTGTACAAACGGTATACGACAATAAAGATAAGTTAAGCGCTGAAGATCAACGCCTAGTCGATTTTTACTACAAACAGTTTGTAAAAGCCGGTGCAAAATTAAACGATGCTGAAAAAGCAAAAATGCGTGAAATCAACGCTGAGCTTGCAAAGTTATCAACTGAGTTTTCTCAAAACGTATTAAAATCGTTTAAAGAAGATGTAATTTTAGTAACAGATAAAAGTAAATTAGCGGGATTATCTGAAGGTGAAATTGCCGGTCTTGCAGCCGCTGCTAAAAAAGCAGGCAAAGATGGCTACATGATCACCTTAGTGAACACCACGCAACAGCCTATTTTAGCAAGCCTTGAAAATCGTGAACTACGTGAGCAGATTTTTAAAGCATCAACCAATCGTGCTGCTAAAACAAATGGCCCTATCATTATTAAAGAAACTAACCTGCGCGCACAAAAAGCAGAACTGTTAGGCTTTAAAGATTGGGCTTCTTATGTAATGACTTCACGCATGGCGCAAACTACTGATAACGTGTACGGCATTTTAGATGACTTAGCGCCAAAAGCCGTTGAAAAAGCGAAAGCAGAAGCACAAGCAATTCAAAAAGTAATTAATGATTCGGGTGAAAACTTTGAACTTAAACCATGGGATTGGTCTTTCTACGCAGAAAAAGTACGCGCTGAAAAATACGACCTAGATCCAGCCTTAGTTAAGCCTTATTTTGAAATGCAGTCGGTTATCCATAACGGCCTGTTCTTCGCTATGGAAAAACTTTACGGTATTACCTTTAAAGAGCGTAAAGACCTGCCGGTTTACCACGACGATGTAATGGCATTTGAAGTATTTAACGCCGATGGCAGCGCAATTGGTTTATTTTACATGGACCCATATGCACGTGAAGGTAAGCGTGGCGGTGCATGGATGAGTGCATACGTAAGCCAAAGCGGCTTAAAAGGCACTAAACCTGTTATTTACAACGCACAAAACATTCCAAAGCCGGCTGAAGGCGAGCCAACGCTCATGACGTTTGACGAAGTATCAACTATGTTCCACGAGTTTGGTCATGCGGCACACGGTTTATTCTCTGACGTTAAATACCCAAGTCTAGCAGGTACTGCAACAGCACGTGACTTTGTTGAATTTCCATCACAAGCACACGAAGATTGGATGATTGAACCAACGGTACTTGCTAACTACGCTAAACATTACAAAACTGGAGAGCCAATTCCTCAAGCACTACTTGATAAAGTACTTGAGTCGCAAAAGTTCAACCAAGGTTTTGGTACCACTGAATATTTAGCAGCAGCACTACTGGATATGGAATGGCATTCATTTGGTTCTGATAAGAAAATAACTGACGTACAGCAGTTTGAAAGTGACGCATTAAAGGCACATGGTATTGATTACTACCCTGTTCCGCCGCGTTATAAATCAAACTACTTTAGCCATACGTTTGCAGGTGGTTACTCAGCAGGTTACTACGCTTACCTGTGGACTGAAGTATTTGCAGCCGATGCGTTTGCTCACATGGAAAACAACGGTGGCTTAACGCGCGAAAATGGCGATAAGTTCCGTAAAGAGATCCTATCAAAAGGTAATAGCCGTGACTTAATGCAAAGCTACATTGAGTTTAGAGGCCAAAAACCAACCACTGACGCCCTGCTTAAGCGCCGTGGTTTAGTTGATTAATTAATATTTTTAATCAGCTGATATAAAAGCCCGCTTGCGGGCTTTTATTGTTTATAGAACAATATATAACAGATAAACTGACACCATTACTTAAGACAAGATGAGTGTTATGGGCTATTTATTTGCAGTTACCCTTCTTTGGGCGTTTTCGTTTAGTTTAATTGGTGTGTATTTAGCAGGCCAAGTTGATGCATGGTTTAGTGTGTTAATTCGTGTTGCTTTAGCAGCGTTAGTATTTTTGCCTTTTTTAAAGAAAATCCCCACCCCGCTTGCATGTAAACTCATGCTGATAGGCGCACTGCAACTGGGGGTTATGTATGGCTTTTATTACCACTCATTTTTGTTTTTAAGTGTGCCTGAGGTGCTGTTATTTACTGTAATGACCCCGCTTTACATTACGCTTTTAAACGATGCGCTAAATAAACAGTTTAATCCGCAGTTTTTTATCGTTGCATTTATTGCCGTACTAGGTGCTATTACCATTCGTTATGAAAACTTAGACAGTAACTTTTTAGTCGGATTATTACTGGTTCAAGGCGCTAATATTAGTTTTGCCATCGGCCAAGTAACCTACAAACGATTAATGCTTAATAAACAACTCGATGATAAAACCGTATTTGGTTGGTTTTTTATTGGCGCACTAATTGTTGCAAGCGCCTGTTACGCCTTATTTGGTGATCTTAACAAATTACCAAGTACCTCAACTCAATGGGGCATACTGATTTATTTAGGTATTGTGGCCTCTGGTTTAGGCTACTTTATGTGGAATAAAGGCGCGACGCTTGTCAATGTTGGCGCGCTGGCGGTGATGAACAACTTGCTTATTCCTGCCGGTATAATTGTTAATGTGCTTATTTGGAATCGAGACGCTGACCTACTTAGATTAAGCATTGGCGCGGGAGTGATGTTGGTTGCCTTAGTAGTAAACCAAATAATGGCTAAATCAGCAAATTAATCACTCTGTAGTGAAATTGTCATTAATAATTAGTAAGGTAGCGTCCACTTTTATTTTTAAGGACAAATAATGAAGCGCATACCTTTTCTAACAACTTTTTTATTATTAAGCTCACTTACTGGCTGTGATGACGATGTAAAAATAGTCGAAAAAGAAGTGGTTGTTACCAACACTGACGTTGAAATTGTTGAAGTATCTACCCCGGTTATTGTTGAAGTAGCACAAGGCACTAATATTCAACTAGGTACTCGCCCAGACTACCTAGTTGACGATATGGCTAGCAGCGCACTAAAAACAAAATTAGAATCGTGCAAGGAAGGTCCTTTTTATCGTACTGATTTTTCAATTGGTCACCGCGGTGCTCCAATGCAATACCCAGAACACACTAAAGAATCTTATATTGCAGCCGCTCGCATGGGAGCAGGTGTTGTCGAATGCGATGTAACCTTTACCAATGATAAAGAGCTAGTATGTCGTCATTCTCAGTGCGACTTGCACACCACCACCAATATTTTAGCCATTCCAACATTGGCTGCTAAATGTAGTGAGCCATTTACCCCAGCAAACTCTAACAGTGGCACGCCTGCTTCAGCTAAATGTTGTACCAGTGATATTAGTTTGACAGAATTTTTAACTCTTGAGGGCAAGATGGATGGCGCGAACACCAGTGCCACCAATGTTAGCGATTACATGAAAAGTACACCCCGTTGGCGCACTGACTTATACGCCACCTCTGGTACACTCATGACCCACAAACAAAGTATTGCACTCTTTAAAGAGCTGGGAGTAAAAATGACCCCAGAGCTTAAATCCCCTCAAGTAAGTATGCCTTTTAACGGTATGACCCAAACGCAATACGCACAAAAAATGCTGGATGAATACACGCAAATGGATGTACCCGCTTCGCGAGTGTATCCGCAATCATTTAATTTAGCCGACGTAGAATATTGGATTAATACTAATCCTGAATTTGCAGCGCAGAGTGTCTATTTAGATGGGCGCGACAGCAATGCAGGGTTTGATCCAAACAACGCTGTAACATGGCAGCCATCTATGGCAGAGCTCGTAAACGACGGCGTTAAAATTATTGCGCCACCCATATGGATGCTATTAAGCATAGATAACAACAGTAATATTGTTCCCTCACAGTATGCCATTGACGCTAAAGCCGCGGGGCTTAATATCATTGCATGGAGTCTTGAGCGCTCAGGCCCTCTAAATCAAGGTGGCGGTTATTATTATCAGTCAATTAGTGATGTTATAGATAACGATGGCGATATGTTCACTGTGGTTGATGTGTTAGCGCAAGACGTAGGTGTAATGGGTATCTTTTCCGATTGGCCAGCAACCGTAAGTTACTATGCTAGTTGTAATAACATGCCTGCAAGTATTTAAACTTTAAGGCGTGTTTATTTTATCGCGCTCAGTTACCATATATTTTATATATGATTTAACTGAGCACTTTTATGATCATCCAACACCACCATGCTGACTTGCCTACCCCAACGGGGTTAATGCGCACTACGGTTTATCGCCCACACGCTCACGGGCAATTCCCAGCCATTATTTTTTACTCTGAGATTTTTCAGCAAACCGCGCCTATTGCTCGCAGCGCCGCTATTTTGGCAAGTCATGGTTTTGTGGTACTTGTGCCAGAAGTATTTCATGAGCTTAACCCTATCGGGACAGTGCTTGCTTATGATGACGAAGGTAAAGATAAAGGCAATAACGATAAATGGGCAAAACCGCTTGAATCTCACGACAGCGATACCCAAGCGTTAATCGACTTTGTACAAACACACGATTATTGTACTGGCTCTGTGGGTGCAATGGGTGTTTGTATTGGTGGGCATTTAGCGTATAGGGCCGCATTAAACCCCGCAATAAAAGCTGCTTTTTGCTTATATCCCACTGATATTCATAGCGATACTCTTCCCGCACAAAAAGGGAATAATTCATTTGAACGTATGGCCGATATACAAGGTGAAATCCACTTTATTTGGGGAAAACAAGACCCCCATGTGCCACAACAAGGTCGCGACAAAATTTATCAACAAGCGGTTAGTACGGGTATTAATTACCAATGGCAAGAAGTGAACGCGCAACATGCCTTTATGCGTGATGAAGGCGAGCGGTACGACGCAGCACTTGCTATCACCATGTATCAGCAAGCCGTTGCTTTGTTTAACCGAGTGCTTTAAGCGCTATTATTTAAGCATACCTAATGCGGTATGTTGCTTTACAAAATACGCTTTTAAATAATCAATAAACAAACGCAGTTTTTTAGAGCCCGCCGCCCCAGGCGGGAACACCCCATAAAGCTCAATGTCTTTGCTTTTATAATCATCAAGTATAATTTGCAGCAAACCCGCTTGTACTTTTGGCCATGCATCATAAAGTGGAATACGGCCAATACCATGCCCCGCCTCTACAAACGCAGTGCGTGCAGCAGCGTTATTGGTGCTTAAACTACCTTGCATTGTAATATCGACCTTTTTGCCTTCTTTTTGTAAGGTCAGCGTTTTACTGCCTAATTGATAAACCACCCATTGATGCTTTGCCAACTCATCGGGTGTGGTGGGTTTACCAAAATGCGCAAAATAATCGGGCGCACCACAAATACAGGTACTCATAGTAGTGAGCTTAGTGGCTTGTAAGTTCGAATCGCGCAGTGCAACCCCTCTAATTGCAAAATCAAACCCGTGCTTAATAATATCCACCACATCATCAGTTAGCTGTAAATCTATATCAATTTTAGGGTACTGACGTTTAAAGGTATTTATTGCCGGTACAATTAACTGCATCCCTACATTTACTGGGCAACTTATTTTTAATAGCCCTTGAGGTTCACTTTTTATATTTTCTATTTGCTGATTAGCGGCATTAGCTTGCTCTGTAATAACACGGCAACGCTCATAATAGGCCATTCCGGCTTCGGTTAACGCCATGGTGCGGGTAGAACGGTTAAGTAGCGTCACTTCGAGCTGTGTTTCTAATTTTTTTAAGTGATAACTCGCTACGGCACGGGTCAGCCCTAATTGTTTTGCCGCTGCAGTTAAGCTGCCCTGCTCTACAATTTGTGCAAATACCACCATACTTTTTAACTGTTCAAACGAGACTTTCATAGGTGCTCCAATGCGGTTTTAACTTCAACCCTCTTATTGTATCAATTATTGAATCAATTAAGTTAAATTTATCATCGTTGTTTAAAGCTCTCTTAGTGCATATAGTATTTACCAAGCAAGATTAATTAATTTAAATCATCATAAGGAATACCTTACATGGCTAAAAAAATACTAATGGTTCTTACATCACATGCAGAGCTTGGTAACACAGGCGAAAAAACTGGTTTTTGGGTAGAAGAATTTGCAGCCCCTTATTACGCATTTGTTGATGCAGGTATTGAAGTAACATTGGCTTCTCCAAACGGCGGTCAGCCACCGATTGACCCAACTAGTATACTTGCTGATTTTCAAACTGAGGCAACCAAACGTTACGATGCAGACAGTGGTGCACAAACACTGATGGCAAATACCAAAGTTTTAAGCGAAGTAAACTCTTCTGATTACGACGCCGTATTCTACCCTGGTGGTCACGGCCCTTTATGGGATTTAGTCGATAACACCGATTCTGTATCGCTCATTGAAAGCTTTATTAAAGAGCAAAAGCCAGTCGCTGGCGTGTGTCATGCAAGTGCGGTATTTTTAAATGTTAAAGACGCTGATGGCAATGCATTAGTCGCCGGTAAAAAAGTAACGGGCTTTACTAACAGCGAAGAAGCTGCTGTACAACTTACTGACATTGTTCCATTTTTAGTTGAAGACGAACTTATCAAAAAAGGTGGCGATTACCAAAAAACCGATGACTGGGGCGTACTTGCTCTAGAAGATGGTTTATTGATCACCGGTCAAAACCCAGCAAGCTCAGAACTTGCAGCTAAAAAGCTATTAACTAAACTAGGTTAATAGCAGCCAACAACTCAAATCAGCACAGCATTTTATGCTGTGCTTTTTTAATTGCTTTTCATTACCTTATACAATTCCTATACTGGCAACACTTTCGGTAAATTAGGATCACACTATGGCCACTAAACCAAACACGCTTTCACTTATTACCAGTACCCGTTTTGCTATTTTTAGCATTATTATTATTTGTTTTGTATTGCAGCTTATTAATAGCCTACCAGGCATTAATTTAAACGGTTTAGGTATTTATCCCAGAAGTATTCAAGGGCTGGTTGGTATTCTTTGTGCTCCCTTTTTACACGGTAGCTGGTGGCATTTTGCCAGTAATATGTTGCCATTTGCTGTATTAAGCTGGTTAATTTGCCAGTACAGCGTACAGCGCTTTTATAGTGTATTTATATTCACCGCTTTAGTAGGTGGCTTATTAGTTTGGATGTTTGCTCGCAGTAATATTCATGTGGGTCTAAGCGGAGTCATCTATGGTTTGTGGGGCTTTATTTTATGCTATGGCATTGTAAGACGTTCATTTAAATCGATTTTTATCGCTGTTATCGTGGCATTTTTATACAGCGGCTTTATCTGGGGCGTATTACCACAGCGTTTTCATATCTCGTTTGAGAGCCATTTGTTTGGTGCATTAAGTGGATTGTTTTTAGGCTATAAACTAGCAAAAGCAGATAAATTAAAAGATCAGCAAGCAACAACTAAAACACGCGTTTAATAAAGATAGAGGTTATTTATGAGTGAAAACAACGAATACATCCCGCCTAAAGTATGGACATGGGACAGTGAAAGTGGTGGTAAATTTGCTAGTATAAATCGCCCCATTGCAGGCGCTACTCATGACAAAACATTACCGATTGGCGAACATCCATTTCAGCTTTATTCGCTGGCAACACCCAATGGCCAAAAAGTTAGTATTATGTTTGAAGAGCTTTTAGAGCTTGGCTTAACCGATGCCGAATACGATGCGTATTTAATTAATATTGGTGAAGGCGATCAGTTTGGCTCTGACTTTGTTGATATAAACCCGAACTCAAAAATACCCGCGCTGATGGATCATTCAACCACACCGCCAACACGCATATTTGAGTCAGGTGCTATTTTACAATACTTAGGCGAAAAATTTGATGCCTTTATTCCTAACGATCTCAAAGCCAAAACAGAGTGTCGTAACTGGCTATTTTGGCAAATGGGCTCAGCACCTTACTTAGGCGGTGGGTTTGGCCACTTTTACAGTTATGCACCGAGTAAAATGCAATACCCGATTGACCGCTTTACCATGGAAACTAAGCGCCAGCTTGATGTACTAAACCGCCATTTAAGTGACAACGAATACATGGCAGGCAGTGAATATTCAATTGCCGACATTGCCATATGGCCTTGGTATGGCTCACTGGTATTAGGCGACTTATACGACGCCGCCGAGTTTCTAGATGTTGCATCTTATACCCATGTGGTTCGTTGGGCTAAGCAAATAGCAGCGCGTCCAGGTGTAAAACGAGGTCGTCGCGTTAACCGTACGTGGGGAGCAGAAGAGGATCAACTCGCAGAGCGCCACAGTGCTCGTGATTTTGAATAAGACGCTGCTTTAGTACAAACAAAAAATCAGCGCTTAGCTGATTTTTTTGTGTTTATTTGGGGTTCCTTTATTCTTAGCTGGTAAAATGACTTTGTAATCCCAACAGTAGAAAAGTTAAGCATACCATCTTAATATATATAAATATTTGTACTTATACAGCGGTAAAATAGAGTGAAAAAACTGACAAAAGAACAAATCTATAAACGCTTAAACAATGAAGAAGACGCCCGAGCTTGCAAGGCCATCGACGACAATGCCTGTCAGGAAGTACCCGGTAATTTTATTATTTTACTCATTAGCCAGCTGTTTAGTAAATTTGCCGATGCACTGCTTAATCCAAAAATAACGCTGCCATGGTTAATGCAAAGCTTAAATGTACCAGCGAGTTTTATTGCTTGGTTAGTACCAATCAGAGAATCGGGTTCATTGCTGCCCCAACTTGCTATTGCTAACGTTATTCGCAAACTCCCCGTTCGTAAATGGGTATGGGTAATAGGTGCAGTGATACAAGCAGGATGCATTTTAGCCATGGTTGCGGTGGCGTTTACCCTCAAGGGCGCACAAGCAGGCTACGCTATTATTGGCTTATTAATTTTATTTAGCCTTGCCAGAGGGTTTAACTCTGTCGCTGCAAAAGATGTGCTGGGCAAAGTTATTCCTAAACAGCAACGCGGTAATATTAGCGGGCTTGCTGCGAGCATTGCCGGTTTTGCCACCTTAACGTTTGGTCTCATGATGTGGTTTTTTTCACAGCAAAAAGATCAAGACATTGTGATCATCGCTTTACTACTGGGTGCATTAATGTGGCTGATTGCCGCGTTTTCTTATGCACAAATTAACGAATATAGTGGCGCTACCGAAGGAGCTAATAATGGCCTATTGCACGCGTTTTCAAAGTTAAAAATTTTATACCAAGACAAACAGTTTGCGCATTTTGTTATTACACGTGCCTTACTGCTTTGTTCAGCATTGAGTGCCCCTTTTTATATTATTTTAGCCAGTAAACAGTCGTTTGAATTTTCTTTACTTGCCACCTTTATTGCCGTTTCCGGCTTTGCAAGCCTAGTCTCAGCGCCGATTTGGGGGCGCTTAAGTGACTTATCTAGCCAGCGAGTGCTGGTACTTAGTGCCACTTTGGTTACCATTAATGGGCTGGCTGTATTTGTTATTGCAACTTGGTATAACGAGCTGCTACTAAATTGGTGGGCTATGCCTATTTTGTACTTTTTACTCTCAGTTGCGCATCAAGGAGTGCGCTTAGGGCGAAAAACGTACCTCGTCGATATGGCAGAGGGTAACAAACGCACCGATTATGTGTCGGTTAGTAATACCGTTATTGGGGTTTTATTACTGATGTTGGGCAGCATAGGCTTATTAGAATCGTTTTTATCAACCGCAGAGCTTATTTTGCTTTACAGCGGATTAGGTTTTTTGGGGGCAATGAGTGCACTGTTTTTACCAAAAACAGAGTAAATAGCGCGCTGTTTAACCTAATGTAATTAAAACGCTCACCTTTAAAGTTGTGGGCGTTTTAATACAAACTTATCTTTAGTGGTGCTAAAGTAATCGCCGCCCATTTTGCCCACTGCATTTAATAATTCAGGGTCAATATAGCCACCACTCATCACTTCATCGTCTATACAAATACCCACTACATCCAGCAACATCATTTTTCCACCGCCAGGCTCATTTGAAATACTAATAACTTCGCGTAACTTACATTCAAACCGTACTTTTGAATCGGCAACGCTTGGCGCGTTAACTAACTTACTTGGAGCTTGGGCAATGTTAGCTGCATCAAACTCGCTTATATCACTAGGATAATTTGCACAACTTTGGTTCATTTTTTCAACTAGCTCTTGGCTGACAATATTAACCACACATTCTTTAGTTGCCATTAGATTACTAAGCGTATCTTTATTCGTTTTATCACTAGGGTTTACTTGCGTAACACTTAAAACAGCTGGCTTGCAACTAGCCACAGTAAAAAATGAATAAGGCGCAATATTTGCACTACCTTCGCTATTTAATGTACTTATCCATGCGATAGGCCTTGGGCTGATACCGCCTACTAAGTAAGAGTAAACATTTTGGTTGGTATTTTCGGTGAGATCTAAAAACATATTTTTTCAACTAAATAAGAATATCAACATGCCTAATATCTTAATCCGATGAAGGTTGGGGTTAAAGAAGATTTACAAATGAGAAAAGTTAAAAAGTAAAACCGAGCCTTCAGGCTCGGTTTTCAATCCATTTAGCAAGGCGCTACATTATTGAATACTCTGACTTTTGTTTTTAAATCAAATGCAGCATAAGCTGCAACAATAATAAAACACCCCGCAGGCACAACATAAGAAAACGCGACACTGTATGTATCAATAAACACAGCTTGGAATACAGGAATTATCGCTCCACCTAAAATAGCCATTACTAAACCAGCAGCACCTAGTTTTGCATCATCGCCTAACCCATGTAGTGAAATCGCGTAAATAGTTGGAAACATTAACGACAAGCAAGCCGATATACTTACCAGCGCCCATACGCCACTTATATTTGGCATTTTCACCATATAAAAACACAGCAGCATTGCAATAATAGAGGTTGCCATTAACAGTTTGGCAGGACGAATAAATCCCATAAGCCAGGTCATTACAAATCGAGAAACTAAAAAGGTGATCATACTGTATTGTAAAATACTTCCCCCAGTAACTTCATTTGTATCGAGTGCCTCCATTACGTACTGGATGGTAAATGTCCATACACAAGTTTGCGCCGCAACATTAAAAAACTGGGCGATAACACCAAAGCGGTAATGGGTATTTTTAAACAAGCGCTTAAACGTTGCACTAAATTCTACATGCTTAGAGACTTTTTTTTGCTTACAAAAATTAGGTGTTTTAGTAAACGCAATTGCCAACCAAATAAAAACCAACACACAAGCCATACCAACATAAGGCACCATAACTGCATCAAGTTCTGCGCTTATAATGCTAGTTAATTGCTCACTATTCATATTTGTGCGCTCACCAGAGGTTGCGGTATTGAGCTTTGGTAAAATAAGGGTAGCGGCTAAAAAAACACCAATGTTAGTACCGACAGGGTTAAATGATTGCGCCAAATTCAACCTGCGAGTTGCACCTTGTTGGGTGCCCATTCCCATTACATAAGGGTTTGCTGATGTCTCTAAAATAGATAAGCCTCCAGCTAGCACAAACAAAGCCACTAAAAAAAAACCATAAGTCATTGCTTGGCTGGCGGGATAAAACAAAAATGCTCCGATTGCAGCCATCCCTAAACCGGTTAACACACCTGTTTTATACGAAAAGCGTTTATTGATATATGCCGCCGGAATAGCTAGGCAAAAGTAAGCTCCATAGTAGCTAAATTGTACCAATGCAGACTGCACTGACGACATAGTAAAAATTTTACTAAACACTTTTACTAGCGGATCAGTCATGTTTGCCGCAGCTCCCCATGCAGCAAAGCACAGAACAAGTAAAATAAAGGGAACCACCATCTCCTTGGAGACAAGAGGTGTTTGTGTGTGTGTGTGTGTGGTCATTGCCGTGTCTCAGTTGTTAATGTTAAGTAAAGCATTTAACCAGTTAAATATCATTCCGTCAATAAATCAACTATAGTTATTTATTGACCTCCTGTGACTTATTTATACTCTGTCGTAAATTTAATAATAAGAAATGAACCCGGCAATAAAGCTAATATAGTCGCCAATTACACACACTCGGTGTACAATTAATCAGGTTATTCAAGATAATAACAACTAGGTAGGAATAATTATCAAATCTAAAAACCCTCGACTCTCTTTACAAGAAGGCCGAAGCCAATCTGGCCTGCGTGCTCATAATGAACGCCGAATTATGTCATTAATTCGCCAACACGGTAGTGCTCCAAAAGCTGAAATTGCACAAAAAACAGGGCTTTCAGCACAGGCCGTCACAGTAATTATCAATAGTTTAGAAGCCGAATCGTTATTAATACGGAAAGACCCTCAGCGTGGTAAGGTTGGCCAACCAACCATCCCATTTGCGTTAAATCCAGATGGTGCATTTGGAATTGGCTTAAAAGTAGGTCGTCGCAGTTTTGATTTAACCTTGATTGACTTAGTAGGAAATATACGCGCAACTTTGCACGAAAACTGCGCTTACCCCACAGTACAGAGCTTGCTAACCTTTTTAGAGAAAGGGATCAGCGTACTTAAAATGAGCTTAAGTGACGAATTAGCCAAGCGTATCTTAGGTGTGGGTGTTGCAACCCCTTACGAAATTTGGAACTGGACAGAAGAAGCCGGCGCTCCAAAAACAGTATTGAATGAATGGAAGTCTTTTGATTTTAAAGAAAAAATAAATCAAATTGTACACCTTCCCGTGTATGTATGTAATGATGATACTGCGGCTTGTTCAGCTGAATTAAGCTTTGGTAATCCTGCTCGTTTTAGCGATTTTTTATATATTTTTATTGGTACTTTTATTGGTGGTGGAGTTGTTATAAACGAAACCTTATTTACTGGTAAAAAAGGTAATGCCGGCGCTATAGGTTCATTACCTAGGCCTATGCTTAATAGTGAAGGACAACTAACCTCCCAACAACTTATTATGCAATCATCACTGTATATTCTCGAAAAAATGCTCAAAGGTGATGGCTACAATACTGACATACTATGGAGTTCAAAAGAGTATTGGGGAGACTTAGGCCCCGTACTCGATAAGTGGATAGACCAAGTTGCAGATGGCCTCGCCTACGCGGCATTGTGTTCTTTAGCTATTTTTGATTTTGAGGCAATTGTCATTGATGGCGCCATTCCTATCAATGTCAGAGAAAAAATAGTTTTGGCAACAAAGTTAAAATTGAGCCAGGCTGATCATCGCGGTATTAATCGCTGTGAAGTACAAAGTGGCTCTATTGGCGCCAAGGCTCAATCAGTAGGCTGCGCTAACCTTCCGTTACTTATCAACTTTTCTCAAGATCACGCAAGCCTTTCACACCACTAATATACTTTAAAGTTAAAAAGCAGCCATCGGTAACGTTGGCTGCTTATTTATTTTTTATCAGAGGTAAAAAATTCACTTAAACAATCAAAAAGCTGTACAAAAAATAATAAGCAATAATAGTTGATTTATTATTTTAAGTTCTCTACATTCTATTTACAAATTTGATAACACTGACATGTTTGATTAATAAAACCGCAAATTTGTATACACACACAACAAAGAGAGAACAGAAAAATGAAAGTATCAGCAAAAATGACTCTAATTGCAGTCGCTGTAGGTCTATCCATATCCCCTAGCGTCTTGTCACAAGAGCAACAAGAAGCAAAAAGTGATTTAGGGTTTGAGCGCATTATTGTAACGGGAACATCTCGGCCAAAAGAGAAAATCGAATCAACTAATGCAATAACTACCTTTAACGAAGCAAAGTTAGAGCAATTGGCTCCGCACAGTGTTGCTGAATTAGTGCGAAGTATTCCTGGTTTTCATGCCGAAGACACCGGTGGAGAAACCGGTAACAACGTAGCCCCACGAGGCTTTCCGTTATCAACGCAAACAGAGTTTACAGCACTACTTCGTGATGGTATGACCGTGTTTTATAATCAAGATATTTTATTTACTCAAAATGATCGCTTTACCCGTTTGTCTAATTTTGTTGGCAGCGTTGAAGCTATTCGTGGTGGTGCCTCGTCAATTTTTGTTGGTAGCGCGCCAGCTGGGTTTATTAATTTTATTTCTCGTGAAGGCTCCGATGATACCCAAGGTGATGTGTTTTTTGAAACCAACAGCAACAACCGCCTAGGTGGACAAGGTTGGGTTAGCGGATCAATAGACGATCAGACAACCTATGCTGTTGGCGCTTGGTATCGCAAGGATGACTCCGCACGCGATCCGGGGTATACAGCTAACCAAGGTGGTGAGCTTAATGGCAATATTAAGCACTTTTTTAAAGATGGCAGCGGCTTTACCCGCTTTGAGTTTAATAAACAAAACGATAGATCATTCTTTTTTATTCCTCAGCCATTAATAGGCTCAACCACCAATGCTAAAACAATCCCAGGCGGAATGGATATCAGAGATGGCACCACCGGTAACTCAGCAGGTGCGCGTTTATTAACTCTTAATAACACCCCAAGCGGCGACATTGATTTGGATATTGCAGATGGTAACTACGCTAATGTGACCTACTTTGGCAATACAACCGAAATTGAAATCAACGAAAACTTAGTCTTTTCAAATCAAATGCGTTATACCGATATGCTAACAACCTTTACCGGCATCATTAACGTAGGTAACGCCGAATCGTTAGCTAGTAAAGCACAAGCTATATATGCTGCAAATACTGATGTCCTTGCAGGTGCCATGGTTGATGGTAACCTAAGTTACGATATACGCGATGCAGGAAACGGCTTTGTATTGGCTGATTCAAGCAACGTAAATACCTACAACACCAATGGATACGGAATAAACGCAGGCTTTTGGCATAGACGTTTTGAAGGCGATAACTTTCAAAACGAAACCAGATTCAACTACACCTTTGATGATGTAGGCGAAGGGACTCTTTATGCTAATTTTGGCTTATTCTTCTCTAATATTAATGGCCATGTTACCGACTATCGAATTAATACACTGCAATCAGTAGAGCCCCTGCCGCAGCGCTTAGATGTTGTATTTACAGATGCACAAGGTCTTGACATTGCCAGCGGTACTTACAAAGGTATTCAGGCTGGATCACATGGTTTTGCCGATATTGTTTATAGTGAAAATACCCTTGCGCCCTTTGCTGACTTTGAATACGAGCTTGAAGATGTGTCGTTTAATCTGGGCCTAAGGTACGAAACCCTCAAAGCAGATGGGGAAGCGCAAAACCAAGCTAATTACACAATTGACAGTTTTGCCAGCGATACTGATACCGTCAATGGGAATATTACCCTGCCCTTTGGTGATGGGACTTACCGAAACTTTGATGTTGAATACAACGAAATGGCATGGACAATTGCAGCTAACTACAAATTTAACGACGACTTAGCGGTATTCACTCGATATGCAGATGGTTTTCGTATGCCTGATGTAGATAAATACATGGCGATTACCAACCTAACTAGTCAAGAGGAAATTAATCAATTTAATAACTCTGAGAGACGCGAAACACAACCAGCTTCAACGGTAATGGCCGAGGTGGGCATTAAATATAACGAAGGTGATGTCGCAGCATTTGTAACCGGTTACTTCGCCGCTGCGGATGATTTATTCTTTAATGTACCTACTGTTGAAAATGGTCAAGTAGTGCAACGTCAAGCCTTTAGAAACACAGAAACCTTAGGTGTAGAAGCCGAATTTAACCTGCAAATCACCCAAGACTGGCGCATTGGTGTATCTGCAACGTACCAATCACCCGAGTTTGTAAACACACCAGCGGCGCAATACTTGGATGCTAATGGAAGCTCTGCCTCTATTGATATAAACGGCAACTTACCTGTACGTGTGCCTAAGCACTTTGGCCAATTAACTAGTAGCTATCAGTTTGAAGATTTTTCGTGGGGTATGGCAGCTATTCATGGTAGCTACTCTTGGAGCGGTAAACGTTATGCCGACGACGCCAACACAGCAGAACTGCCTATGTATGGCATGTTAAACCTTGGTTTATCCCTTGAAAACGAAGACGGTTATTACCTTCGTGCCGATGTTAAAAACCTAAATAACTCAGAAGGCTTATCAGAGGGGGATCCTCGCGCAGGTGAAACGGTAGCAGGTCAAGCAACTACATTTAATGCGCGCGTTGTCTTACCTCGTACCTTTAGCCTTACTATTGGTAAGCGTTTTTAATTTTACTCTAATCTAGGGTATCGTCATGCAAAGCGATACCCTCGCAATTTTTAGGAAAATATAATGGAAGTAGTTGCAATTGGTGAAGCTTTAATAGATATACTCTCACATGACTGCATGCACAATAAGGCATCAAATAGCGAACTAGACTTCACACAGTTTGCCGGAGGCGCACCCGCTAATGTTGCTGTAGCCGTAGCAAAGCTTGGTGGTTCAAGTTATTTGCTTGGTAAAGTAGGCAATGATAAATTTGGTCGCTTTTTAATAAATGCACTCAAAATGTATAATGTAAACACATCTTATGTTGGCTTTTCAAAAAAAGGGAAGACGGCACTCGCGTTCGTATCGTTGGATGAAAACGGTGAACGTACATTTGAATTTTACGATAAAGATGCTGCACATTACGATTTACAAATAACCGATTTAGAGCCCTCTTTATTTTCAACACCTAAAATTGTGAGTTTTTGTTCAGGCTCTTTTGCAAAACCTTTAGTATTAAATACAACCTTACATGCGCTAAAACACTTTAAAGAATCAGGCTCGGTTACATGCTTTGACATTAACTTTCGTTCAGCCTTCTGGGATGAACCACTCACAGCTAAATCTGTTATTGAGGATGTTGCTAAAACAGTTGATATTATTAAAGCGAGTAAAGATGAGCTGATCTCGCTTTATGGAATAGAGCATATTGATACCACTATTAGAAGTTGGGTAGATAGTGGCGTAGCTTTAGTTTTAATGACCGATGGTGGCGAGCCTATTACTTTTTCATCTAGCTCATTTAGTGGTACTTATCCTTGCCCTAAGGCATATGTTGTGGATACCACAGCTGCAGGCGATGCGTTTGTAGGTGGTTTTTTATATCAAATATCTTCGCTAGTGAGTAATAAAACAGAATTTACTGACTGGGCAAATAACTTTACTAACGTTTCAAAGGCTATCGACTTTGCTACTAAATGCGGAGCCAAAACAGTAGCAACGTTTGGAGCCTTTGATGCCCTACCTACATACCATGATATCTCGGCGAGTACCCTTAAATCTTCGTGTCGATGTTAAAAACCTAAATAACTCAGGAAACTTATCAGAGGGAAGTTTCACTCAGGTGAAACGGTAGCAGATCAATCAATTATATTTAATGCGCGCGTTGTCATATCTCGTGTCTTTAGCTTTACTATTGGTAAGCGTTTTTAATTTTACCCTAACTGAGGGTATCGTCATACAAAGCGATACCCCCGCAAGTTTTAGGAAAAGATAATGGTAGTAGTTGCAATTGGTGAAGCTTTAATAGGTGTACTCTCACATGACTGCAAGTGCCAAAATTGCTTAAGTATCACGGTAATTCTCCCTATTTATAATACTTCTTTTATTGGCGACTCATTTTAGTATCACCTTAACATGAGTTGCCTATATCAAAATCGTTTTTACACTAGTCTTCTTTTACATTTAATACGTATTGGTTTTGTCCTATTATTTATAATGCCACGGTTTTAATATTGCTAGTATGAAAGAAAAAATAAACATAGTCTGGTTTAAACGTGACTTACGCCTAAGCGATCATCAGCCTTTAAAAAATGCGTTTAGTAATGGCCTGCCTACCCTCTTAATTTATAATTTCGAACCTTTACTGCTTGACGATGCGCATTACAACGAGCGGCATTGGCGCTTTGTATATCAATCTATTTGCGACTTAAACACCCAGTTGGCTCGCTTTAACAGCCGCGTGTATATCTTTAATGAAGATATGCAAACCCTGCTTGAATCGCTTCACTCGCAGTTTGAAATCACAAACCTCTTTAGCCACCAAGAAATAGGGCTAAACAATACCTTTGAGCGTGACATAGCAATTAAAGCCTGGTGCCAACACCATCATATTAACTGGTTAGAGTCGCCAACGGGGGCTGTGATACGTGGCAAAAGAAATCGCAGTAATTGGAACGAGCGCTGGCAACAAACCATGCAAGCACCTATTGCTATACCTAATTGGAAACAAATAAAACCACTTGCTCTTACTGATTATCAAACACCTATACTGCCGAGCGCCTACACGCAAGATAATGAACATTTTCAGCACGGGGGCCCTCGACTTGCCCGTGAAGTAATGCAAAGCTTTTTTGCTGAACGCGGTAAGAGTTATCAAAAAGGAATATCCAGCCCAAGCTTAAGCCGTACACATTGCTCTAGGTTATCGCCCTATTTAGCGTGGGGGAATATCAGCCTGAGGCAAGTGTATCAAATGGCGATTGACGCATACCATAGCACTTCTGCTGATAAAAAAGGGTGGAAGCGCCCACTTGCCGCGTTTGTATCACGCTTGCATTGGCATTGTCATTTTATGCAAAAGTTTGAAAGCGAATGCACCATGGAATTTAAAGCGCTAAATCCGGGTTACCATGCATTTCCGTATCGTGATGACGCCCAGGTTACTAGCGATATTAAACGCTGGGCACAGGGGCAAACTGGTATTCCTATTATTGATGCCTGCATGCGCTGTTTAAAAGCCACCGGTTATATTAATTTTAGAATGCGCGCTATGCTGGTTAGTTTTGTAACGCATCATTTAAACATCAGCTGGCAACAGGCAAGTTTTCCGCTGGCTAATTACTTTTTAGACTTTGAACCGGGGATTCATTACCCACAAATTCAAATGCAAGCCTCTGTCACCGGTATTAATACTATTCGTCATTACAACCCAATTAAGCAATCGGAGGATAAAGACCCAACCGGTGCGTTTATAAAAAAATGGTGCCCTGAACTTGAAAAGCTCCCCATTGAATATTTACATCAACCTTGGGAGCAAACGCCCATGGAAGCGCTATTTAACGACTTTAAACTAGGTGAAGACTACCCTGAGCCGATGCTTGATTTAACCACCGCCTCAAAAGAAGCCCGCGAACGGCTATGGCAATACCGAGAGCGGCCCGATGTAAAACGTGCTATTCATGCCATACTAAAAAAACATGTAGCCATCACTCCCTCGGTACGTAAATCCAAAAAGCAGTCAGGCAAATAACTATGGCACATAAAAAACTAACCCTACCTGAAAAAATATGCCCTGTGTGTAATAAACCGTTTGCGTGGCGTAAAAAATGGCAACGAGACTGGGATAACGTTATTTATTGTTCTGAGCGATGTAAACGTAGCAAATAGAGATTGGCGTTTATCTTGCAGCCTCCATGTTACTACGTGCATTTTTAAGCAATTATCGGATTATTTTACATACAACTGATATCAATGCTGAAAAATTTACATTAATCGCAACAAGGAGAACATGATGACAATTAAAAAAACGGCAAGCTCAAATTGGTCTGGCGATATTAAAAGTGGTAAAGGCACTATATCAACTCAAAGTGGTGCTCTCGATAACCAGCCGTATGGGTTTAATACTCGCTTTGAAGATAAGCCAGGCTCAAACCCAGAGGAGTTAGTGGGTGCAGCACATAGTGCCTGTTTTGGTATGGCTTTATCGCTGGCACTTGGTGAAGCGGGCTTTACCGCTGAGAACATGAACACCGAAGCAGTGGTTAGTTTAAATGAAGTGGATGATGGCTTTGCCGTGACGCACATTGCCCTTGAAGTAAATGCAACCATTGCAGATATTTCAAATGAGCAATTTCAAGCATTGTGCGAACAAACCAAAAAAGGCTGCCCTATCTCAAAATTATTAAATACTGAGATTTCGCTTAACGCCACACTTAAGTAAATACCGAGTGTATTAAGCTAGGCGCAAAGCGCTTAAAGCTCATGAAAAGTAAGGTTATGCGCATGTAAAAAAGCCATAACCTTATTGCTACTTTTTCATTAATCATAGAAATAAAGGCACTATTTAATCGCAGTGAGTTACAAAAAGGTTAAACAAAAACAGTTAAATAGATTATGTAAAATATCAATACTTTGTTAGGATTAAGGGCAGGCTTAACCACACCTTATTTTGTAGGTTAAAACAAAGGGTACGATGAATGAATGATAAATCACTAAATTGCGAAAAAGTATCTTGTAGCAATTGCGCTGATTCGAATGAACTAGATTTTGACTTTACCATGGCATTTCAGCCTATTGTAAATTGTCAAAATAATACTATTTTTGGATATGAAGCACTTGTCCGTGGTTTAAATAATGAATCTGCCTACTCTATCATTTCTCGCGTTAACGATACTAACCGCTATACGTTTGATCAGTTATGCAGAATTAAAGCGATTGCACTTGCATCAAAGCTAGGTGTAGATTCGATGCTTAGTATTAACTTTTTACCAAACGCTATCTACAAGCCAGAGCGTTGTATTCGTACCACCCTAGAAGCCGCTAAAAAGTATAACTTCCCTACAACAAATATTATGTTTGAATTTACAGAAGTCGAAAAAATAGAAGACAGCAGCCACGTTGAGCGGGTTGTAAGCTACTACCAAGAATTAGGCTTTAAAACAGCTACCGATGACTTTGGCTCAGGCTATTCTGGATTAAACTTACTAGCTGACTTTCAAACAGATATTATTAAACTCGATATGGCACTTATACGCGATATCGACAAAGATACAAAACGCCAAACTATTGTGCGTAACTGTTTAAATATGTTTAAAGAGCTAAACATAATGGCGTTAGCTGAGGGTATTGAAACAGTTGAAGAATATCAATGGTTAAAAAATGCCGGTATTGATTTAATGCAAGGCTACTTGTTTGCAAAACCTGGGTTTGAGTGCTTACCAGACGTTAATTTTCAATAACATTTAGTTGTTATAAAAAAACCGCCACAAAGGCGGTTTTTTTCGTATTTGCTATGCAATAACCCTAATTAACCTGAGATCTGGTTAAGCCAACATTAGATTATTACTCTCTAAAATTTCAAGTTCTTGCGATGTTAAATCTAATGACGGCTTTTCCTCTTTTAGGCAATAGGCAATTAATCCACCAAGTAAATTTAGCATAAAGCCATGCATACTGCGGTGTCTAGAGTGTTCAATGTAAGAAATGTTTTTCAATTGATCATTCACCGTTTCGATTATAAATCGTTTTTTCAATAAAGCCCTGTCCCACAATGAAATAAATTTTTTCTTCATATTCTTTCGAACCGTCGTGATCAACTCGACACCTTTTTCTAGTAACTCACCAGAGAGCGCTTTGCTGATATAACCTTTGTCGCCATAGAGTTTTCCGAAGATAGAGTCCGCCATATCAGAAACAGGCTCTCGATCATCCACATTGCCCGTTGTGAGCTTTAGCGCCACAATCTCACCTAAATGATTAATTATTAAATGTAGTTTGAATCCATATGACCAACCCATAGTGCCTTTTCCATGATGAGCAACGCCTTCAAACACTTTATTTCTTTTAGCTCTGATGATGTGACACACTTCTATTTTAGTGGAGTCAACAAATTGTATACCTGTGGGCTTGCCAAGTTTTGATGTGAGGTAACTGCACATCGGAACCACCACACTAGGCATAAGCGCGAGAAACCTTGTGTAGCTCAGCAACTCTGGAAAATAGGCTTTAAGTTGACGGCAAACATAGTGAAGGTAGTAGTTTTTGAAATCTCTGTAATGTGACTGGTGAAAATGGATGATAATAGTCATCACCTCTGACGGAGATAAGCGGCATGCTCTTCGACGTTTAATTTCACCATTTTCGAGCAATATACGCTGCCAGCTTGGGAAAAATAACTTTGAAAAATCATCGACATCACAGTACGTTTCAACTAACTTGTTCATGCTCGTTCCTTTTTGTTCTAATCACTCTTGGTCGAATGATCGGATCATGGAACGAGCATTTAGTTCCTTTAAATTAGTAATTTCTTATCCGAAGCTCAGGTTAATTA